>JBGUKB010000121.1:0-4014 GCA_045114235.1 Victivallales bacterium | reverse complement strand
GGATGCGGAAGGCGCGGCGGAAGCGGATTCCACCGGTTTCGCGGTCGGGATGCCGGTCGGCGTTTCCGCGGCTTTCGGCACGATCTTGATCGCGGGCTTCACTTCGGACGACGCCGGGGCGTCGGCGGGCGCCGCGGTCGGCGGACGGAGCCGGATGGTCTGCTTGATGCCGGGGACGGCCGCGGCGGGCGACGGCGAAATACGGACCGCCTGTTCAGCGGGCGCGGCGGCAACGCCGGACGCGGCATCCGCAGCGGGCGCTGTGGCATCGGCCGCGGGCGTCGGCGGAGTCATCGGTTTGAGCTTGATCGTAGCGCGCGGACGAACGTCCTCGGGAGTATTCGGGGTCGGGGTATCGGAAGTCGGATCTGCCATGGCTGTTTCCTTCAAAGATGGTTCAAAACAACATATTCATAGAGGGAAATATATCACGCTATCGCGGAAAGACAAGTCATTTTTCACTTTTTTGCCGAAAAAAACCGTAAAAAACTAAACCGACGGGCTTCATCACCATCGTCGGCGCGGGGACGTCAGACCGCATCGGACGCGGCATGTTCCGGTTCGTCAAGGTCGGCCTTGGGCTGTTCGATTCGGACCCGTGTGATGCGGCGGCCTTCGAGCGCCTGCACGGTGAAACGCAGTCCGCCGACCTCCGCGACGTCGCCGGGCTTCGGGATGTCGTCCAGCTCCGCCATCAGCAGCCCGCCCACAGTGTCCGGGCGTTCGTCCTCCGGCAGTTTGCAGTTCAACTCGCGTTCGACCTCGGAGATGCGGACGAGCCCGCCGGACTCCCAGACCGTTTCGGAGACGCGGATCAGCGATTCCTCCGGCTTCCGGGGATGGAGCGATCCGACAAGTTCCTCCAGCAAGTCGTCGCGCGTGACCACGCCCGCCGTGCCGCCGAATTCATCCAGCACCACAGCGATCTCGAACTGTTCCCGCTGCATGTCGTGCAGCACCTGCTGGACGGTCGCGCCCTCCGGCACGAAATGAGGCTTCCGCATGACGGCGACCGGGAGCGGGGACTGCCCGTTTTTGAGCTTGCTCCGGTAGTAGTCCGACGCGTACAGGATGCCGATGACCCGGTCGATGGTCCCCCGGTACACGGGATAGGCGGAGAAATTCTTTTCGACCAGGAGGCGTTCGATTTCGGCGGGCTGCGCGCCCGCCTCGACGGCGCAGACGGCCCCGCGCCGCGTCATGACCTCGCCGCAGGTGATGTCGTCGAGCTCGAAGACGTTCTGGATGATGCGGCGTTCGTCGGCGTCAATGAGGCCGTCCTTCTCGCCCATGCTGATGAGCGAGCGGATCTCTTCCTCCGTGACCTTGTCGGTGTTTTTCGCGGATCCGAACGGCATCATGACGAGCTTGACCGAGTTGTTCAGCAGCCACACCAGCGGCGAAGCGCCCCGCGCAAGCCAGTGGATCGGGATCGCCGAGTTCAGCGCGACAAACGACGTGTATCGCAGTGCGATCTGCTTCGGCACGAGCTCGCCGAAGACCAGCGAGAAAAAGGCCAGGATCAGCGTAATGATTACCACGGAAATATGGTCGATCGCCGTCTCGGACAATCCGGTGAAGCCGATGTCGTGATACACCCAGTGCGCCAGGGGATCGGAGAACGTGTCGGCGGCGAATGCGCTGGCAAGGAATCCGGCGAGCGTCACGCCGACCTGGACCGTCGCCAGGAAACGTCCCGTGTCAGAGGCAAGCGAGGCTAGGATCCGGCCGCGTTTCCCCTCTTTCGAAAGCTGGTCCAGCGTGACGGGTTTCAGTGAGATCAGGGCGGCTTCGGCAGCCGAGAAAAAAGCGTTGCAGAGAATCAGGACTGCAAGAAAAACAAGGTGCAGTATCAAAGCGGGATCCGGGGTTTCCGTTTTCGGTTCATGGGGGAGCGTCCCGTACAGGACAGAATAATAAAATACAGGAAAACTGCGGAAAGTCAAGTTTTTTTCTTGACTTTTCGGAAAAATGGCTTATTGTTCTATGATTTTATTTCCGGGTCCGCTTTTCACGCCTGACAGGCGGATTCCGCTCCGGTTTAGTTTATTCACATTTTCGCAATAAAGGAAACGCCCATGAAACACACGAAACACCGTTTGGCCGCGATCCTGCTCGGCATCGGCATGCTCTTCAGCGCCTCGGCGTCCGTTCACGCGCAGTCGCAGTGGATGGACAAGGTCACGCTTTATTTCCCGAACCGCATTCTGGACATCCTCGACGTTTTCTCCCTCAATATCGGCGTCGGGCTCACCGCGCACGCCAGCCTCCGCGCCACGCACGAGGTCGAAATCGGCGGCGGCTTCTCCGCCACGGCGCAGATGATCAAGGACTACAACCGCCAGTACGGATTCGCACGCAGAAACGGCGTCTACAGCGGCGTCGGCCCGATCGTCGCCACGAACATGGAGCGCCGCCCGGCATTCCTGCTTGCGAAGGAATACTGGTGGGACAAGGACGGGCTCGTGACGCCGTCCGACGAGATCTTCCTGCCGAAGGAAGGCGCGATCGACTTCTGGGAGATCGGCGGCTCGCTCGGACTCGGCGTGATCGAGGCGGACGTGTCGATCCACCCGGTCGAAATCCTGGACGCCGTGCTCGGCTTCTTCTTCCTCGACATCACCGACGACGACCTCACGTTCGAAAACTTCCGCTGAGCGGTCGCGACCATGGCAATGCTTGAAATCCGCGGCGTCTCCAAAGCATACGGAAAGACGCCCGTCCTGCGCGGCATCGACCTCTCCGTCGAACCCGGCGAACTCATGTTCCTGCTCGGCCCCTCCGGCTGCGGCAAGTCCACGCTCCTGCGCATCGTCGCCGGGCTGATCCGGCAGGACGCGGGCTCGGTCGTCCTCGGCGGGCGCGACGTTTCCGCCCTGCCCCCGGAATCCCGCAACACCCCGATGGTGTTCCAGAACTATGCGCTCTGGCCGCACCTGAACGTCGCCGAAAACATCGAATTCGGCCTCAAGATCAAAAAACTCCCGCGCGAGGAGATCAGGAAGACCGTCGGCGAAATGCTCGAAGTCGTCGGCATGTCCGAGTTCGCGAAACGCAAGGTCAACGAGCTGTCCGGCGGCCAGCAGCAGCGCGTCGCCCTCGCCCGCGCCCTCGCGCTCAAAGGCGACATCCTCCTCCTCGACGAACCGCTTTCCAACCTCGACGCCCGGCTCCGCGACCTCATGCGCACCGAGATCCGGCGCATCTGCAAGGAACGCCGCCTCACCGCGCTCTATGTCACGCACGACCGCCGCGAAGCCCTCAGCGTGGGCGACCGCATCGCAGTCATGAAGGACGGCGTGATTCTTCAGCTCGACGCCCCGCGCACGCTGTACACCCGCCCGGCGAACAAGTTCACGGCGTCGTTCCTCGGCGACGCAGACTTTCTTGAAACAAAATGCCTGCGGATCGAAAACGGACTTGCTGTCTTCAGCACCCCGATGGGCGAACTCCGCGTCCGCCTCGAAGGACAGCCTGTGCAGCCCGCGTCCGATACCGTCTGCACGCTCATGATCCGTCCCGAGGCGGTCCGTATCGGCATCGATCCCGCGTCCGTCAACGCCTTCCCGTGCGTCGTCCGCGACAGCGTCTTCCTCGGCGAGACCACCGGGCTCACGCTGGACGCCTCCGGCTTCATGCTCCACGCGAGCGAATCCGCTGCGCCCGAACGCCGTCCCAGCGACAGGATCACGTGCTCCGTCCCGCCGGACGCGATCGCCATCCTCCCGCCCGACAACGCCCGCTGACGCCGGAGCCCTCCATGAAACGTCTTGCCCTCGCACTGGCAGTCCCCGTTCTGCTCATCATCCTCCCTCTTGTACTCAGGCCGTCCGCCGACTGGAGCCCGTCCGCGCCCGAACGCCTCGTGGTCATCACGCCGAACTCGGAACAGATCAAGTACGAGTTCGAACACGCGTTCCGCAAGTGGTACAGGGAGCACCGCGGACGCGACATCATGTTCGACTGGCGCAGCCCCGGCGGCACCAGCGACATCGTCCGGTACATCAACGACCG
>JBGUKB010000120.1:0-37651 GCA_045114235.1 Victivallales bacterium | reverse complement strand
CGCTTCCGATTACCCGTACGAAAATGTGGCTGACATGATGAAATACATGGATTCCCTGGACCTTTCGCCGGAAGATCAGGAAAAGGTGTTCCACCTGAATGCCGAAAAATATCTGCTCTGAGCGGAAAAATGCAAAATGCAGGGAATCGTTCCTGCTGAAAGAAGTTTTGTTCAAGTCACGTTCAGCCCCCGAAGCCAGTGATGGTTCCGGGGGCGTCTTTTGTAGCCGTCGCTGGTTGTCAGTCAACTTTTTTGATCGCTCGGACGAGTGATTCGGAGCAGCGTGTGAGTTCGGATTCGGTGTGCGAGGACATGATGGTCAGCCGAAGGCGGGCGGAACCTTCCGGGACACTCGGATATCGGATCGGCGACACGAATAAACCGTCATTCCGCATCGTTTTCGCGATGGAAATCGCGCGGGCGCTGTCTCCGACGATGATCGAGGATGGCATCCGGTTCGATAATCTTCTCTGCGCCGGAGATGTGGCGCGTACCGAGGGAAGCGCGCATTTTGAGGGAGAAAAGATCAGACGGCATCGGAAAGTATCCTCATAGCCGCGGCGATGCGGTCCAGAACGGCATTGTCCGTGACAAAGGGAGGCATCGTGTAAATGAAGTGGTCGTAGGGGCGCAGCCAGACACCTGTCTCCAGCACGATTTTCTGCGTGATTTCGGCCCCAGGAATGCGTTCGATCTCCAGCACGCCGATTGCGCCGAGCACACGGACATCCCGCACGTTCGGACAGTCGCGGCATGGGGCAAGACTCTCCTTCTGGCGTCGTTCGATACGGGCTGTCTCCGCGCGCCAGTCGTAGGAACCAAGCAGGTCGAGCGAAGCGCTTGCGGCGGCACAGGCAAGAGGGTTCGCCATAAAGGTCGGACCGTGCAGGAAAACATCAATCGGGTCGGCCACCATGTCTGAGGCGGCTGCGATAGCGAGCGAGATGGAACCGGCGGTCAACGCTTTTCCGATGGTCATAATATCAGGCGTGACGCCAGCGTACTCCGAGGCAAAAAGTCTGCCCGTGCGTCCGAATCCCGTGGCGATTTCATCGAAGATCAGCAGAATGCCGTTCAAATCGCAAAACAACAAAATCAACCTCAAAATGGGTGGTTTCCAACCAAACCTCCGCCCAGATTATGCACGAGAGGAAAATGGCATCCCATCTGAACGGGAATATAACCACTAAAACGGGCTTGTTGGATTGAATCTCAGCAAGATAACGGCTTTCCCCTACAGGCAACGGAAAAACTCGTGTTTTCGGTTTTTTTTGTGGGCGACTTGCAAATGCAGCCGACCTGTCAGCAGAGTTTAACAGCCGGCGGAGGCAGCAGGAAGTGCCGCCGCCGGCAGAATGAGTTTGAATTCAGATGACGGTCTGATATCGGTAGGTCGGATTGGGGCGGCCGGGCATCAGGCACTTCAGATTTGCGATGGACGCGGAGACGCCGAAGGACGCAGCCGTTTCCGGGAGGATCGTTTCGACGGTCTTCTGGAGGTTGTCCGGGGACATCTGGACACGCGCGTTGAGCGTCATCACGGCGGACGCGCCCTTCACGGCGGAATCACCGCGCATGTTTACCGTTCCGCCGATGGAACCGACGTTGCCGAGGATGACCTTGCCGTCGCAAGTGAGCGAGAGCTTGACATGTCCGATCTCCGCCTTGTCGGCGAGGAAGGCATCTTTGAGCTTTGCGAGCAGGGATTCGGCAAATGCGTTCCAGTCGGTGTCGGCCCCGCCGGAAAGATCGATTGCGGCGTTCAGCCAGCCCAGGACGGCTTCCCCGTGGGCATAGCGGTCATAATCGACCTCGGTCAGATGCGTGCCGGGACATCCACCCGCGAGGATATCGTCGATCCAGGCGTCGACTCCGTCGCCTTTGAGCGCGGAGACTGCCGTGGCGGGCGCGGCGAAATACTGCTTCAGCAGGTCGAGTTCTTCCTGTATCTGCGCCGGAGTGAGCGTATCGGCCTTGTTCAGCAGGATGCGGTCGGCTTCTTCCAGCTGGCGTTTCACGATATAGAGGGCGTCCGGGTGCGTGAGCGTCCGGACGAGCTCCAGCGCCTCCTTCAGACGGATAGGGTCGACCAGGACTGTCAGCGGAGCCAAATCGAGGTCCGGGAACATGTCCTTGATCGGCTGGAGGATGGTCGCGGAGAGGTCGGTGCAACTGCCGACGGGTTCCGCCACGATCAGGTTGCATCCGGCATTGATCAGCGTCTCGACGGCCTTCATGAAGCCGGGGAAGTTGCAGCAGAAGCAGCTGCCGGAGACTTCGCGGACTTCCACGCCCGTGCGGGTCAGGATCGCGGTGTCGACGAGGTCGGCTGCCTGGTCGTTGGTGATCAGGCCGACCTTGAAGCCGCGCCCGGTGAAACGTCCTGCGAGGGTGTTCAGCATGGTGGTTTTTCCGGCAGCCAGGAATCCGCCGACGAGGATCAGTTTGGTTTTGCTCATGGTGTCAGTCTTTCTTTTTTCCGCAGCAGCAGTCGCTGCTCTGTCTGTTCATCAGGGGTTCGTAGAGTTTCGTGAAGAGGATTGCGGCAATGATGCCGCCGACGACGGGCGCCAGGATGTACACCCAGAAAGCTCCGCCGCAGGCGTCGGGCAGGGCGGCCTTGCCCCAGCCCATGATCATTGCCACAACGCGCGGACCGAAGTCGCGGGCTGGGTTCAGCCCGGCCTGCGAGAGCGGCGCGACCAGGCAGATGACCGAGGAGACGGTCAGGCCGATCCAGAGCGGTGCGGAGTCGCTGGACGGACGTCCGACGTTGCAGCCTTCCGTGAGTGCGAAGATCAGGAACACCAGCAGAAATGTGCCGAAGCCTTCGCCGAAGCACGCCAGGCCGAGCGACACGACTTTCGTGTTGTAGTATTCGCCGAACATCCGGCCTGTCTTCACCGATTCCGCAGAACCGCGCACGATGCCGTGCGTCGTTTCGAAATCGGCGATCGCGGGCGAGAAGAGCACGTAGATGATCCAGCCCGCGGCGAACGCACCCAGGAACTGCGCGACCAGGTACGTCGGGACCTTTTTCCAGGCCATCCGGCCGCTGCATGCCATCGCCATCGTGACGGCGGGGTTGAGGTGGGCACAGCACAGGTGCCGTGTCAGATAAATGGACAGTGTCACGCCGATGCCCCAGAACAGGGCGATCAGCGCCAGGCTTTTATGCTCGCCGAAGAGCGTGTCGACCGCGACCGTGCCGCAGCCGAAGAGGACCAGGAGGAAGGTCCCCGAAAATTCACCGATAAAATCTCGTAATTTCATAGGTTTTCAAACGTAATGGATTGTTGGGGGATGCCGCGGGACAAATGCGGCAACGGAAGGAAACGGACGCGCATGATGCGCCCGTTTCCGAAATAAAAGGGAATGAGGGAGGAAAAGTTTCCGTGCCGGGATCAGTGAGGAGGATCCCGCGCTTTTTTGTGCGGGACGCGATGGGACATGCTCCGCTGTTCATACCGGAAACACGTGTTTCCGTAACAGAGCGACTTCAGATAGAAACGTTTCAGGTAAACGCCGCTGCAGGGCAGGAAATACAGTTCGATCATCCCGGCGATCATCAGGACGCCCGCGGCAGTCAGGAACACGAATCCGCCCAGCAGAACAGCGAGATTCAGCGACGCGAACGCCACCAGCAGCAGGAGCAGAAGCAGGGAAACGCCCGCGCTGCCGAGGAAAAGGCACAGGTTTTCGGTCAGGTACAGCATTGCGAGCATCCTGCGGGACCAGCCGGTTTCCGCGAGCAGGACGGTCTCTGCCTCGCGGGCGCGCAGATTCCGCATCATGAGCAGGACCAGCGCCCCGAACCCCAGCAGCGCACCGAGCAGGCCGAGCTGAAGGAAGATCGCGAGATAGCGGTTCTGGAAGCGTTCGGCGCGGGCCATGAATTCGTCGGCGCTCACGAGCTCCAGGCCGAACGGCTCGAGGTATTCGCGCCAGGCGGGGACGTCTGCTTCACTTCGGATCAGGAAGAACTGCGCGCCCTCCGTTTCGGGGAAAAGGCGTTCGAAGGTGTCGAGTCCGGTCAGGACGCCGCCCTGGAAGACCGAGGCTTTCAGCACGCGGTCCAGCGTGAGCGTGCCGTTCGGATAGTCCACTGTGTCGTACTGCTTCTTCTGCATGATCCAAAGGAGCGAGCCTTCGTCGACCGCCGCCGACCCGTCCTTCAGAAAACCGGGATCGCCGGTCAAGGTCTCGAGGTCGACGCCGAACACGGTCGGACTGGCCGCGAGCAGCAGGTTGGAGCAGTCCGCACGGTCGGCGGCATGGACGCGCACCGGGAGCCCGCCCGCCGGGAACGGCGCATCGTAGTCGGGGACGACCGGCAGAAGCGTCGTTGCGACATAGGCGTACCCGAACGCATCCTCGCCGCGCGCCTTGATCCCGAACGCGCCGACGCCGAGCGTGCCGAGGTAGCCCAGCACCAGCAGGACGGCACACAACGAATACTGGCGGCAGAGCCGGACGAAGGAAAGCATCCCGATGCGCCAGACCGGACGCACGCAGGAGGAATGAGGCCGGGCAAGTTTCGTTTGATCCGGGCCTGTCCGGCGGACGGAAAGCATCACGACCGCCCACGCGCACGCCGCCGAAATGATAAAGGCGATAAGATAGGAGACAGGTCGCCCGTGGAACCGGATGCGCTCCATCAGCACGATGCCGTTCCAGGAGTGTTCCAGCAGGAAGATCTGAATCCGGCACAGGAGCGTTCCGGCCGCGAGTCCGATAAGCATCCCCGGAATAAGCACGGCGGAGAATTCCGCGAGCAGGAATCTCCGGACGCGTTTGAGCGGCATGTAGTCGGTCAGCAATGCGAGTTCGGCCGCGCGGTCCTGAATGTGCAGTTTCAGGAGCATCGCGAGCACGAGCAGACCGGAGACGATCAGGAAGAAGCTCAGGCCGAGGAACAGCGGCGCGAACGGAACGCCGCGGCTGACCTTGTCCGCCGTTGTATTCATCAGGTCGTCCACGTGGCTGTATTCCGGCATGGTCCGAAGCGTTTTCAGCGTCTCCTGCCGGACGCGGTCCGCGGTCCAGTCAGTCGGGAAGAGCGCGGCGGTGCAGAGTCCGGGCGCGAACATCTCCTGCGCCTCCTCGAAGTTCAGGTACAGTTTCGGCTTGCTCCGGTGCTCGTTCCAGTACGCTTCGTCCTCGTCCCTGATCCGGTCGAAGTCGATCGGGATCGCAGCCTCCCAGCCGGAACAGTCGTCGGAATCCGTCAGGCCGGGGATCTCCGGCGACAGCACGTCCGTGATCGTTGAATCGTCAACCGTGCCAGCCTGTTCAAATTCAGCCGTTTTCCGCTGAATCGCGCGGAAGGAACCGGACGTGAAATAAGAAAGCTCCATAGGTCCGTCGAACCGTTCCTTCAGGCTGGACGAGACCAGCACATGGCCGCGTTCGACCGGGACGGGATCGCCGCGGATGGCTCCCGCAAAGCAGTAGGATAGGCTCGTTTTGCCGTCGGAAAGCGTCTCCACGAACAACGTCAGGACCGGCGTGGCCTCCCCCGGCAGGGCGTCCGAAACGCTCTTCGGCAGGAAATAGGAATTGCATTTCAGGACGGGACGCCCCTCCCATTTGTCCAGTGTCAGCCCGGAAAGTTCCCAAAGGAGATCGTCGGACGGAACCTCCGGCTCTTGCATCCAGACTTCATTCACTGCGTTCTCCGGCAGGTCAAGCGCCTGCGTGAGCGCCTCCCGGCTGACAAAAAGATTGTCCGGCGGCAGCTGCGGATCATCGAAATTGAGTTCGCTTTCAGCACCGGTCCATTCGCCGCGCCACACGAACGGCATCTGCTTGAGCTCGGGCGGCTTCCCCATCGCGCTTTCCGCCGGGATCGTGCTCAATTCCGGGATGCGGACGGAGAGCATTTCGCCATCCTTCAGGTTCAGTTTCTTCGCCAGCGCGGAGCTGCCCCATGCATCGCGCCCGGTGATCTTTTGAAGAGATTCTGGATCGTCCGGCAGCACGTACACGTCGACCGGGACGCCGTCTTTCGTGAAGCCTTTTACATGCAATACACCCCGTCCTTTTTTCTGAACCGGACTGGAAACGGGAATGGGGAAACGCTGACGGTACCGGGCGACCGCGGTGTTGTGCTGCACATTGTCCATCAGCGTCCCGCGCACACTGTCGCCGATCAGGAACGCACCCGTCAGGACCGCGCAGATCAGGCATGCCGCCGCAGTCAGCGACGCAAGCCCTTTCCAGTGATACCGGAGATCGCGCAGAAACAGACGGGAGAGAGAAGTCATAAGCTCACCGAACGGGGGAAGAAGTCGAGCACGCGCGGATTGTGCGTGACCATCAGGATCGCGGTCCCGTGCGTGCGGTTCACGTCGCGCAGGAGTTCCAGCAGGGATTCGCTCCGGGCGGGGTCCAGCGCGGATGTCGGTTCGTCGAGCAGCAGGAATTCCGGTTCGAGGATCAGCGCGCGCGCCAGAACGACCCGCTGAAGCTCGCCGCCGGACAGTTCAGCCGGGAAATGGTCCAAGCGTTTTGCAAGGCCGAATTCCGTCAAAAGCGCTTTCGCACGGACGGAACAGTCCTTGTTTTCGCCTGCTGCCGGAATCTGCACATTTTCCAGCGCGGTCAGCTGCGGCAGCATCCGGGCGTACTGGTCGGCAAATCCGATATGATGCAGACGGAACCCCCGGCGACTCTCGGTGGACATCTCAAAGATGTTTTGTCCGTCGAACATGATCTTCCCGCTGTCGGGACGTTCAAGCCCGGCGATCATCCGCAGGAGCGTGGTCTTGCCGCTGCCGGACGGGCCGAGCACGGTCAACGCCTCGCCCGTGTTCAGATTCAGATTGAACTCATGGAATAGCTCGATGCGCTCGTCCGCCCGCGTGAACGTCTTTGTCAGTTTTGAAACAGTCAGGTTCATGGTTCAAAATCCTTTTTTTCAGCATAGAAAACATTGCCGAATTCATCTGGGACGACAAGAATGTTCCCCGCCTCAATCACTCCTGACTTGAAGTCGGACGGGAACTCCGCGATGACACATTGTTTCCTGCTTCCGGCCTCAAAAAAGCTCAGGGTCCCCCGGCGGGAAATCGTGTAGACGCCGTTGTCCGAGCCCGTGCAGATCGGATTCAGAGAGTCGCCGGACGACATATCCGCCAAAAACGAGCCGTCCGCGCGTTTATGAATATGTATTTTCCCGTTGGAATCCGTCAGGAAGACGTACGATTCCGTCACGAATGGCGAGGTGAAAAAGGTGTTTTCGGTTTTGATGCGGTACAGGATCTCGAAGCTGTCGGCTTTGACCGCCGCAAGTTCGCCGCCATGGGTGAGGATGAATAGTTTGCCGTCTGAGAGGATCGGCGTTTCCGGGATGTAGGACTCAAAATCCAGAGACTTCACGACCGTACCCGTATGGATGTCGATCTTGCGGAGCTTGCCGTCGCAGCTGCCCAGGTACACGAAGGCGCCGTCGAACACCGGGGAACCGTTGATCTGCCCGTTGCATTCGACCTCGTGGACGAGCTTGCCGGAGGCGTCCAGCGCGTACAGGGAATGGTCGTGGGATCCGAACCAGACGAGACCGTCGGAATCCCGCACCGCGCCGCCCGTGATCTGGTTGCCCGCGCGGAACGTCCACAGCACGCCTCTGTCCGGCGTGAACGCCGCGAACGTGCCGCTTTCGTCGCCGACGTAGCAGACGCCGTCGAACTCCGCGACCGGGGCGGAGATCGAAATCTTCGATACGGAGACCGTCTGCACAGGTTCGCCCGGACGGAAGAACTTCACCTCGCCGCGGGCATTCCCGGCGGCAAACGAGCCGTCAGACAGGATCGAGAGCTCGCCGAGCGGGGAAGTGTCAGTCAGGAGCACGCCGGAAAGCTGTTTTTTTCCCGATCCGTCCGCGTCATCACTCATATGGAAATACCACACGAGGCACGCTGTCCCCAGCAGGAACAGGATAAAAAGCACTGCGATGCGGAAAACCTTCATGGCGGGTCAGCTCCTGTTTTTCAGCGCAAGCGCGCCGGTCGGACAGATGGCGCAAACCTTTTCGGCGGTTTTGGCGTCCAGCGACTCCCATCCGTCGGGACCGGGCGAAATGACTGCGCGGTCGGCGCGGTTGTGAACGGCGAGCTTTTCCCCGGAGACACCGACGCACCGCTGGCAGAGGATGCACTTGCCGCCGTCATAAACGAGGTGCGCGGTTTCGACTGGATCGGGATGCGTCAGCTCGTTTTTCGGCTTCTTCGCGCCGTATTCGCGGACGAGGGCGAAGAACTTGCACTTGCCCTTCGCGGCACAGGCCCCGCAACGGAAATCGTGGCGGACCAGCATGAGGGACAGCGCCTCCGTGCGGAACGCCCGGACGCGGTCCGAATCCGTTTCGTAGATATGGCCGCGCTGGAGCAGCTGTTCGCAGCCGGGGATGAAGCGTCCGAGCACCGCGTCCCATACGGCGCAGACCATGCAGTGCGCGCCGGTCCCGCCGCACTCCATATAGCAGAGCGTGGGGAGCCGGTCCATATAGTCCAGCATAGTGCGTCCGGGCACAAAAGGGTGTTCCGCGCCGTCGATCACGATGATGTCGCCCGTGACCGGAGCTGCGTGGGCCTCTTCCGGGAACGGCACTTCCTGTTCGGGACGTTCGCGGCACGGGTTCACGATGGCGTGTTCCGGGCAGACCGAACGGCAGACACCGCATCGGACGCACGTTTCGGAGAGGATGCGGGCGCTTTCCAGCGGTTCGCACTCGATGGCCCCGGCGGCACATGACTGGATGCACTTGGTGCAGCCGATGCAGTCGTCCGTGATCCTGAACTCGGTCAGCTCCATGCACTTTCCGGCGGGACATTCGTTATCAAGGTGCGCCTCAAATTCGCTGTGGAACTCATGCAGAGCGCTCAATACCATGTTCGGCGCGGTGCGGCCGAGCGCGCAGAGCGATCCCTGCTGGATCATGCGCGCGAGGTTTTCGATGCGTTCGAGCAGTCCGGGCGGCTTCGGACCCTTGTGCGTGAGGGATTCCACGAGGTCGCAGAGATGCGCCACGCCCTCGCGGCACATCACGCACTTCCCGCAGGATTCGTTGCGGAGGAACCGCAGGAAGTACAGCGCGATGTCGACCATGCAGTCGGATTCGTCGATCACGATGAGGCCGCCGGACCCCATCATGGCGCCGTTTTTCTGAAGCGTCTGGTAGTCGACGCGGATGTCGAAGTGGCTCCGGGGGATGCACCCGCCGGAGGGACCGCCGATCATGACGGCCTTCACGGTGTGGTTTTTCTCTGCGCCGCCGCCGTACTGCTCCACGATCTCGTCGATGGTGATGCCGATCGGCACTTCGATCAGGCCGCCCTGGCGAACCTTTCCGGCGAGGGCGAACGCCTTGGTGCCGTGCGATTCGTCCGTGCCGACAGCGTTGAACGCTGCGCCGCCGTCCGCGAGTATGATCGGGACGCATGCGAACGTTTCCACATTGTTCATCAGCGTCGGGAGTCCGCGGAGACCGCCGTTCACGGGGAAAGGCGGGCGTTTGCGCGGGATGCCGCGCCTGCCCTCGATGGATTCCAGCAGGGCGGTTTCCTCGCCGCAGACGAATGCGCCCGCGCCCCGGAACAAAACGAGGTCGAAAAAGGGCGCGATCCTCTCGAAAATGCCGGATGCGCGGAGCTTCGCGATTACGCGTTCCAGCACGGAAACAGCCTGCGCGTATTCCTCGCGGATGTAGATGATGGAGAGTTTTGCCCCGATGGTGCGTGCGGCGATCAGGATGCCCTCCAGCACACGATACGGGTACGACTCCATCAGCATCCGGTCCATGAACGCACCGGGGTCGCCTTCGTCTGCGTTGCAGATCACGACCTTCCGGTCGCCCGGAGCCTCCAGCGCCATGCGCCATTTCTCCCCGGTCGGGAATCCGCCTCCTCCGCGGCCGCGCAGTTTGGAACGTTTCAGCACGTCCACAATCTGCGCGGGCATCATGGTAAATGCGCGTTCCAGAGCGGCGAATCCGCCATGCCCCCGGTAGTCGTCGAGAGATTCCGGGTCGTCCATGCCGCTGTTTTTCGTGACGAGCCTAAGTTTGTCGAGTTCGGGCGGCAATTCGGCGAGCTTCATGCAGCCCTGTGGACGGCGGCTGTAGAAGGCGTCCAGAAACGCCCGGCTCTTCCAGCCGAGTTCCTTCGTGGAGAAATGCTGCGCCACGATGCCGCGCACGTCGTATTCCTGCACGTTGTCGTAATGATAGACCGCGTTTTCCAGCACGACCGTCACGAGTGGCGCACGGTAGGACATACCGTGACAGCCGACCTCCTTCATCTTGTAGTCGAACTTGCCCGAGCGGCGTTCCTCCTCAAAAGCATCGAAGATGCGTCCGCTTCCGGCCGCCCGGCAGGAGGAACACCGGCAGATGCGGATCTCCGGCTGCTGTTTTTCCTTTGCGTCCGTCAGCGTGGAATCCTGTGCGGCGGCTTCTTCGTCGCGGACCATCAGCAGGAAATCCCGTACGACGCGGCCGACTGTCGACGGCGTGACGTGTCCGAAGATGTGGCGGTCGATCTGCACCGCCACGGCGAGCATGCAGCAGCCGAGGCAGGCGACCTTGCTGACCGTGAACAGACCGTCCGGCGAGGTGTCGCCGTCGTCGGGGATGTTCAGATGCTTGCGGAACGCCTCGTAGACGTGTTCCGCGCCCTTCACATAGCACGCCGCCCCCACGCAGACCTTGATCTGATGCTTGCCGCACGGCGTGAACCGGAACGCCTGGTAGAAACTTGCCACGCTGTACAAGCGGTTCAGTGGCACATTCAACCGGCGCGCGAGGTCGGCCATCGGCTCCGGCAGCAGACAGCGGTCGCGCCGCTGAAGTGCGATCAGTTCCGGCAGAAGCGGGTCGATGAGTTCGAGGTGAGACGCCGGATCAGGAGTCATTGTTTCGCCTCCAGGCAGATAAGCTCGTTGTCCCTCGTGCGGAGTATCACATTGCCCTTGTGGAACGCCGGAACGCAGACGACACTTTTCCCGAGTTCATATTTGCCGACGGTTTCGAGTTTCTCCGCGCCGGGTTCAAACTCATAAAGCACGCCGTCCATATTGACTGCCACGACCTTCCCGCCGACGGCCACAGGCGAAGAGTAGAAACCGTTGTCGAGGTCCACCTCGTAGAGTTCATGTCCGTCCGTCGCGTCGATCCCGATGATCGTGCCGCCGCTGCCGAACAGCAGGTACTGGTCTCCGAACAGCACTGCGGACGCCACGTCGGGCGCGGGCGAATCCTCGTTCTGAAACAGGATTTCCCCGTCGCTTGCACGGAAGGCGCCTGTGAACGCGCCGGAATTCGAGAAAAAGATTTTATCGTCCCGGACGGAGGCGGAGGCGGCGACTTCGCCGCCCATGCACTCCAGCCACCAGAGCTCCTCGCCGGTTTCGAGGTCGAAGAGTTCGGCGAGCTCGTTCCCCGCCGTGAAGATCATGCCCTTGCCGTCGACCACGAGCCCCTTCGGCGACGACCAGCTGGCCGATGCGTCACGTTCGTTCTCCCACGCGATCTCGCCAGTGAAGACGTTCAACGCGAACAGGGTCTGCGATTCGTCCAGATCGTACTGCACGATCAGCTTGTCGCCCATCAGCAGTGGCGAGGAGGCGTATCCATACATCACGACCGGATTCGGCAGGCGTTTATGCCAAAGCTGCTTGCCGTCGTGGCCGACGCAGAGCACGTCGCCCGAGGCAAACACCGCATAGACGCGTTTAGCGTCCACGCACGGGGTCGGCGCGGCGTAACCGGTATCCTCGCCAACCTCGGGAAGCGCGGCGAAGGGCGGCGTCTCCGCCTTCCATTTGAGCACGCCGGTCGCCGCGTCGTAACAGGACACCGCGCCGGTCTTGCCGTCGCTGCCGGAGACGAACACGAGGTCGTCCCACACGACGGGAGAACCGTTGCCGGGAAGCGCGACTGCACTGGTCCACTTCTCCTGAAAATCCCAGTTCGCGGGCAGCATGTTGGCGTTCGGCAGCGTGGAGCCTCGGAACTGAGGCCACTGGGCGCGTTCGGCCTCGAGCGCGGCCGCCAGGTCGATCGTTTCCGTTTGAACCGGTTTCACTTCGTCCGGCCGTTCCTTTGTACCGGAATCATTTGCCGCGGCTGTAACAGCTTTAGTTCCCGCCGGGACAAGCACGATCCGCAGGACCGCGAGCGCGGCGACCAGCACGACAATCCCACAGGATGCGAAGATGAGCAGCTGGCGGCGTTCCTTCTCGGGAGTCGCACCCGAGCCGCGCGGCACCTTCAGCTTCGGCGCGAACCAGAACATCTCGGCTCCGAAGAGCCCGCAGAGCACGAAGAACGCGATCCCGAGCAGGAGCACGCCCCGCTTCTGTTTATCCTTCGTCTGGAAATACGCGGACCGGTACAGGTAATCCAGGTTGCGCACGGTCTGTGCGAGTTTCGCGTCCGCCAGGTCCTGCTGTTTCAGTTCGGCGAGCTCGTCCTGCGCCTGTTTGATCGGGGCGCGGTTTCGGTACATGTCGTACGCCAGCAGCAGGCCGAGCGTGAGGATGAATGTCAATGCCGTCCATTGCAGGAACCGCAGCGTCCGGCGTATTTCGTCATTTTTCATGGTGCTTCTCCTTGCGTTCCAGGGGGCATGCGGCGTAGCATCTGCCGCAGCAGAAACAAAGCGACGGGTCGATGGTGTAAATATCTTCTTCCTTGCGGCGGCGCGCCTCCGCGATCAGCTCGGCCATCACGACCGCGCCGAACAGAACGCCCGCTGCAGTCGAGGCGAGGAGGACGCCGTTCTGAAGTTTCACGATGCGGGCACGAAGTTCCTCGCGCGTCGTCGTAGTGCTTTCGAAGGCTTCCACGGCTTCGCTCCGAATTCCGGCGTCCAGCTCGCGATCCAGCCGGACGTCGCGGTGGAACGAGCTCAGGACAGGCGCGCAGAAATAACCGAACAGCCCGCCCGCGAACAGCGCAAAGGGAATCAGGGCGGTCAGCATCGAGATGCGGCGGAATCCGCTGCGGTGTTCCGGCGTGCTCCCCGTCCCCTCCGGCGGCAGGATCGCGCCGTTCGGACAACCCTGTTCGCACAACCGGCAGTTCACGCATTCGTGCGACGTGATCTGCGGCTTGAGCAGTGAGAAATACGAGAAGAACCGGAGCAGGACGCCGTAGGGGCAGACATACCGGCAGAACGGACGCGAGATGAAAAGTCCGGCCGTCAGGAAGACCGCGCTCAGGATCGCGAACGGCGTGGCGAAATCCAGCAGGAAGACCGGCAGGTAGGGTTCCAGGTAGCACAGCGGGAATCCGATCCCGAAGATCGCGCAGACCGAAAAGACCAGCAGAAGAAGCACCGGGATCAGGCGCAGAATGCGGTCCAGCGGACGCGGCACGAACACGCTCTTCCAGTGCAGCATCTCCTGGATCGCGCCGAGCGGGCAGGCTCCGCCGCAAAAAACGCGCCCGGCGAACAGCGCGACCGCCAGCGGAAGCGCGAAGAGAAACAGTACGCCCGGCTGGATGTAGGAACCGTTCGCGATCCCCTCGGCGATGTTCTGGAACATCCCGACCGGGCACGGGCAGGACGCGAAGATGAATCCGAACACGGCGAGCCCGGCGACGGAGTACGCCAGCATGGCCTTGCGGGAACGCCATTTATAAAAGCAGAGAGAACCGATGATCAGGAATACTGCGAGGATCAGCACACGCCACAGCACGGAGTCGGACGCAAGTTCCTCCAGCGACATTTTCGGCAGCGTATAGGATTCGAACTCGGGCGCGGGGAATCTGGCCTGCGCCGCAAACAGGAGGGAAAAACGAGGGATCATGACTTCACCTCCGGCGGCTTGCGGTAGATGTACGGATGGTCGGCGGGGACGCGCACGAACGCATCGGCGGGACACGCTTTCGCGATCCGGCATTCATTGCAGTTCTTGCACAGGTCGCGCCGGACCTGCAGGAACAGCGAGCCGTTGCCGAACGAGAGGCACCCCTTCACGCATTTTCCGCAGCCGATGCATCGTTCCTCGTCGATCTTGTACTCGAAATACGGGTCCTCGACATATGTGCGGATGATCGCGTCGGTCGGACAGCGCATGTTCTCGCCCGCCGTGTTGAACTCGATGCGCTTGTCCTGGTAATACCCGCTGCAGAAGAGGCAGTAGCCGCAGGACGCGTACTGGTGCATGCACTTTACCGCCGACTGGGGCAGGATGCACTCCGTCTCGCACTTGCCGCACTGCACGCATTTGTCCGGGTCGATCTGCCAGAAATACCCAGTCCCCGTCTCGGCGCGCTTGCGGAAAAGCGCGGCGAACGGAGCCAAGATTACGGCGAGAAACCCGAATCTGAGCAGGTCGCGGCGGGTCATGAACGGGAGCCCTCCTGTTTGACTGCGTCCTTGAATGAACGGGCGTTCGGGTGGCCGCAGTATTTCAGGGCGGAGCATGTCCGGCAGTAGCCCTTCGGGTCGGTGCAGACGTCCTGCATTTTGCGGCGGGACGAGCCGTGGCGGAAGAAGAGCGCGAGGAGCCCGCCCAGCAGCAGGAACCGGGCACTCCAGCCGATGAACTCGCGGCGGGTCATGGTGCGGTCATGCTTCGTCATCAGGAGACCTCCCAGTGCTGTTTCGTGCCGGTGTCGTAAAGATGCACTTTGCCGCCGTCGCGTCCCAGGTAATAGTTGAACTCGGAATCCGAGAGCCGGTCCGTGATGACGCGTTCGAGTTCGCCGGACGGCAGATACACGCACGCGCGCCGGACGCCTTTCTCCATGGTCACGAACCGTCCGCCGGGGAGCGCGGCGAACCGGACGGGATTGCAGCAGCCCCCGAACGCTTCGCGGGGTTCCCATGAGGCGATGAAACGTCCCGTGGCTGGATCAAGCTGCTCCAGGCGCTTGCGCCCGATGTTTGCGACCCAGAGTTCGCCGTCCTGCGACAGGTCCAGCGGGAACGCCGCTCCGGGCACGATGAACTTGTCCTCGCCGCGCGATTCCCATATGGGGCCGCCGGATTCCGCACTCGCCAGCACGGTGCGCTTCGCGCGGTCCACCTGAAAACTCATGCCGTTCAGAGTATGCTTCGGACGCACGGCAAACTCCGGCGGCATGAACGGCGTTTCCGGCACAATAACGGGTGGTGTCTGGAGCTTGCGGCCGACCAGCCAGCCGAGCAGGCCGAGGGAACACACTCCGCCCAGCCACAGAAGGAATTCACGTCGCGTCATTTTCATGGTTCCACCTCATTTCGCAGATCGAGACACACCATGGAGGTGCTGTCCCGTAAGATCATCAGGCCTCCGGCGAACGCGATCGGCCCCCAGGAATCCGCACCGGGCAGGATCTTGTGGGTCGCGAGCCGTTCGAACCGGTTATCTTTGTACTCGTAAACCGAGAGTATACCCTCGTCGTCCAGGATCCAGAACGCGCCGTCCGCATACAGGTACGGACCGAGCCCGAACCGGGCGTCCTTGCCGCTTTCCGACTTGACTGCGGGCAGCGAGGAAACGTCCGCCGCGATGAATTCAGCACGGCGCGCTCCGGCGTCCTTCGGCTGGATCACGAACATCGTGTCGCCGATCAGGATCGGGGTCTGCTGTTCGGATGCCGGGCCCTGCGTCGGCTTCCATTCCTGTTCGATCGAGGCGGTGAAGGCATCGCTGTCTTTCTTCACGGCGAGGGTGGCGGACCCTGCGCCGTAGCCTGCCGTCAGGAACAGCCTGCCATCGCCGATTTGCAACGGCGTGGGAGCCCAGACAGCCGGTTTCCATTTCGTGCAGATCCAGAGCTGGTTTCCCTGCATGTCGCAGGCGGCGATCCCGCCGATCCCGGCATAGATGTATTGTTTCGTGCCGCAGAGCGTAGCGGACACGACGGAGGAATGCGACATCTTCAGCCCGTGTTCGTTCGGCATTTCCCAGGCCGTTTCGCCCGTCTTCAGGTCGAGCGCGGTCATCAGGACTTTTTCGCCGCCGACACCGAGGATCACTCTGCCGTCTTCGATCAGGGGGCATTGTCCGGCGTACCACTGCGGTATCTCGGTCCCGTAGGCTTCCACCAGGTCGCGCGACCAGAGCAGATCGCCGGAAACCGCATCGACCGCCATCACGTGCGCCGCCGGGCCGAGCGTGACGACCACGCCGTCGGAAAACGCCGGGATCGTGCGGGACTTGCCGTGGTTGCGCCGGATCGGATTTTTATAGCCGCGCCGCCAGAGTTCTTCGCCGCTGAACAGTTCGAAACAACGCAGGGCGTCGGACGAATCCTCCTCGGCGTAGTCCAGCACGTACACGCGGCCGCCTGCGATGATCGCGCCGGAATATCCCTCGCCGAGGGGCTTGCGCCACAGGACCTTCGGTCCGGCTTCGTCCCAGGTTTTGGTCAATTCCCCGTCGTATTTCGCCAGATTGTCGCGCGACACGCCGCGGAAACACGGCCAATCGAACTTGAAATCCTGAACGGATATGTCCACATCGAACTTCCTGAAGTCCGCGCCGATCTGCGTGGTCATCTTCTTCACCACGCGGTTTTCCGATTTGTCGCGGACGGGCCCCGCATAGTCGATCTGCCGAGGCGTGGTGTAGGTCAGGTAATGCCAGATGCCGAGGCATGCCATGGTAACGGCGAACAGTTTCAATGCATTGTTCAATATTTGCGCCGTCATGCGTTCACCGCCTTTGCCAGGAAGATCGGGGCGTACAGCTCCTCGCTGTACCAGAGATGCGCGAAATACAGCCCGATGGGCTCGGCGGGGAGCGCCTCGGGATGCACCGCGTAGGGTTTCAGAAACGCGCCGTCCTGCTTCAGCGCTGTTGCACAGCGGGCGGAGACGCAGACGGTATTCCACATGCCGTCCGGCCCCCGAACCGAACGCAGATAGTCGCGGGTCTTCTCCAGGAACGGCAGATCGGCGCCGTCGAGGTGGGAGAGCACGACCGCGCTGCCGTATTCGGGGGCCTCCTTCGCCGGATTCGTCTGGTCGCCGAACCAGAGCGGGACGAACGAACCGTCCGGCCGCTGGACGCGCTGAAGGTAGCACACGATCCTTTTTTTCGCGCGAATCACGCGGCGTTTCAGCTGTGGTGGCAGTTCATTTTCGTACAGAGAGAACGCCTTGTAGGCGTGGGCGGAGATGTCCGGGCAGCTCCGGTCGAAAGGCAGTTTTCCCCAGCCTTTGCAGAAGGTCGGGATGCCGCCGTCGGAATTCTGGAGGTTCAGGAGCCATTCGATACCGCGGCAGACGGCTTCGGACGCCTCCTTTCCAAGAGCATAGAGCGCGATCAGCGCAGCCGACGTGTCATCCGCGTCGGGCACGCCGCCGGGATACGTGGTCCACGCCCAGCCGCCGGGCGCGGAGCGCGTGAACGGATGTTCGGTCTTCGTCTGGGCGGCCAGCAGGCGGGTGCGGTAGAACGCTTTTTCCTCTGCGGCAAGCGAGGGTGCGAGCACATCCAGCGCCAGCGAGGTCGTCCAGAGGCGCAGATCGCGGTCGATGGGCCACGAACCGTCCGCCCGTTGCGTTTCCGTCAGGAAATCCACCGCGCGTTTCGCCGCTGAGTGTTCGCGCAACCCGGCGGCGCAGAGGCAGATCACGCAGAATCCGGTCAGGGGCGCGGCTTCGAGGAATCCGCCGTCCTCCGGCTGTTTCTCGATAAGCACGCGGAGCGCTTTTTTCACGGCGAGCGCACGGAGTTTGTTCGGGCGATGTTTGAGCTGTGCCAATCCGACGCAGATCAGGGCAGGGATCGCGTAGCTCACGACCGGGAGGTTCAGGTACTTGAACAAAGATTCAGGGAGAAGCACGGCCTCGAACGGGAAATTGGGCATATGCCGCCAGGCGTCCGCGGCATCCGGGAAGAACCCGGACGCCGTCGCCAGAGCAAGCAGAGGCACGGAGAAGGTCAGGTCTTTGCCATATTCCTTCAGAAGTCCGGCTCGAACCGAATCGAAGTCCAGTCCGCCGAATGTCCTGTTCAAAAACTGTTCCGCCTCGCAAACGGCTTCCGCGTGGGAGCCGCGCAACGCGGCGTATGCCAGGAACGTCGCTGTCAGGTTGGCGGGGGATTCCGGGGAGTCGCCGTATAGTCCGTCCGCGTTTTTGTGTTCCAGAAGCCACTTTTTGCCCGCTTCGACCGCGTCATCGTTGCCGCCGAACAGCTCCAGCGCCACGCAGGCGACCGCGGTCGAGACCGCCGAACTGGAAAGATGCCCTTCGATGAAGCCATCCTCCCGGCGATGCGACAGGATGAATTGTTTCAGCGTATCCGTCATGCCGTCGCCCCCATGGCAAGAAGCCCGTAAACCGTGTATTCGAGGTCGCCGAAGGGATCGGCGGGGACCGCTGCGAACAGCCCGCTCGGACGGAAACACCCGCTCAGGAAATCGCACACGTCGTATTTCGCCGCATGCCCGGTCCGATGCAGCGCGTACAGAGACACGGCGGTGGACAGCAGGTCGCCGCCGGGGAACGTCCCGTCGGGGTTCTGAAGTCCGGCAAGCGCCGCCGCGGTCGTTTCGTCGGGGTGCAGACATAACGCCGCCGCCGTCGCCGCAATGCCGTATTCCGAAGCGCCTTTCAGATTGGAATACAGCCCGTCCGGCAGGCGGTACGCGCTCAAGTCGGTCGCGGTGTCGTTCCGCAGAAAACACGAATACGGCGAATACCGGTCGCCTTGTGGGAACGCCGAATCGGGCAGATCGGAAAAATCCAGTTTCGGAGCGGGGAAGGGGGTGCTCTGCAAGGCGCGGGGCAGTTTCATAAGCTTCAGCAGGTTCCGGCTGTGCGCCAGCGCCGCCCGGTGGACGAGATCGGCGGGAGCAGACTGTTCCAGCGTTTTTTCGCACGTGTCCCGGTCGATCTTTGCTTCGGAAATATACGCAAGACACAGCCCGAACAGCGTGTAGTACAGGTCGCCGTGCCCGCCGCGGTCGGGGAAGAGGCCGTCCGGCTCCTGTGCCAGCGAAACCGTCTGACGAAGCACGGCCTGCGCCTCGTCGGTCATCCGTCCGAACCCGGCGGTGCATGTCTTCAGAAAATCGAGGTCAAACATCTTTCAGCACCTTTCCGGCGAGACGGTACAGGAATATCTTCAACGGCACGTCGCCGACCGTTTCAAGCAAATCGTAAATGCAGTCGCGCTGTGCCTGGTACATGCGGACCGTTTCCGCGCGCGCCGCCTCGCGGTCCCATTTGTTTGCCCTCATGAGGATGTCGACCGCCGACGCCGGATTGTTGCCCTCGTCTTCCAGGTCGTCGTACAGTTGGTAGGCCACGCCGAGCTTGTCGGAAAAGTCGTGGAACAAATCGCGGAGCTCGTCGAAGCGTCCGGCCGCGATCGCGCCCGCGTAGAGCGCCACGCGGAACGCAGGAGCCGTTTTCAGCCGGTGGATATTGAGGCATTCCCCGATTGTAAACACCGGCAGCCGCAGCGCCTCGAATTCCTTTGCCTGTCCGAGCGCGAGTTCGCAGTGCGCCTGGGCCGCCTCGGACGCGAGCGCGGCGCGCATTCCCGGCGGGACCGAATCGTGGCAGAAGAGCTTGTATCCGGCGCCGATCAGGTAATCGCCCAGGTTCAGCGCGGATGCAAGTCCCAGCCGCATGTGGCATGCCGGCTCGCCGTAGCGTTCCGCATCGCCGTCCTCGATGTCGTCATGGATCAGCGATGCCTTGTGGAAGCACTCAACCGCCAGCGCGACTGGTTTCAGAAACTCCGGCAGGTCTGTCCGGGCCGGGGTCAGCGCGGCATAGCATCCCGCCGTGATCTTCGGGCGGTAATGCTTCCCGTGGGCTGTCAGGGCGCGGACGGCCTCCTCCCGGAGCATGTTGTCCGGGATGTATGCGGAAACGCCGTCCGGCGTGAACAGATCGTTGATCGTCTGCCGGATCAGGTCGTAGGGGAACGCGTGAATATCAGCATCCTGCGGCACGGACATGGCGCGTTCGAGGTCGGCAGGATCGAACACCGTGTCCCTGCAGCCGTCGCGGAGCAGCGGGACCGCGATCCCCGGCACGGCGGAACGCAGCATGGCGGGGAACGATTTTTCGAGCGAATCGAGGCAGGATACGCCCACGACGGCCTGAATCATGCCCTGTTCCACCCAGTCCGCCACGGCGGAACTCGACTCCGCGACCAGCACGGGCATATCGAGCGTGTCAGCTTCGGCGGAAAGATTCGGGATAGAGCACTGGCCGCAGCCGCGGCAGATCAATCCGAGGTCGTCGTGATCGGCGGGGCAGCCGGGCTGTTTCCGCAGGCAGAACGGCAGAAGAAGAAGCCTCTGTTTTCGGGCGATGTGAGGGAAATACGGAGTCCAGAGCGCATTGTTCAGCACGATCATCGCATAGTGGTCGAATCCGCGTCCGTCCAGTCCCAGCGACGCGATCAGAACCGCCGCATGTCGTTTCAGGTGCGTCAGGTCGAGCGGCGGTTTGAGGCCGGATGAGCGCACAAGATCCTCTGCCGCACGGCGGATCGTTTCGCGGATCGAGGGGTCCTGCGGGACTGTCTGTTTGATCTCGCTCATCCGTACGCTCCGAATCCGAAGAAATAGTTGCGTTTGCCGAACCGGTATGCCGCGGACTGTTCCGGGATTTCTCCGCCGGGAACGTCATGGCAGCACATCGGGGAACGTTCCGCAAGCTCGCGGAAGAACCCGTCGCGTCCCGAGGAATCCTGGGCGCCGTTCGCATTCAGCGTGTCGAGCAGTTCGTGCGGCGAATGGATCACCATGCAGTCGCGGCCCTGCGATGTGCTGAAACTCCGCAGGGCCGGCAGGACCGTTTCCTGCTGGAAGATCGCTTCCAGATTGGACGCCGTTTCGTCCAGGAATCCCCCGGCGGCCTGCATGATCGGGCAGAACTCCACGGCGCCGTTCGGCGCGATATGATGCGAAAGCCCCATCGCGCCGGGGCACTGCGCGCGTCCGTCCGCGTCCCAGTAGGCGTCCAGGATCAGGATCTTCGCGGTGCGGCGCTGTTCCACCAGGAACCGCCGAAGCTTCAGCACGTGTTCGCGGTCGAGGGCGTTTTCGTATTCGGGATCGGGTCCGCACGAACGGTAGATGAAATACCAGATGTAATGCACTCCCCTGCGGACGAGGAAATCGAGGTAGTCCCGGCTCACGAGTTCGTCGAAATTCTTCCTGTTGATGCTCGCGGTCACGCCGGTGAAAAGCCCGGCCTTCACCGCCGCATCCAGCCCGGCGAGCGAACGCGCGAAAACGTCATCGCGGCCGCGTCTGCGGCGGGATTCGGTTTCCAGCCCCTCGATGCTGATGAGCGGCGTCACGTTGCCGAGCGAGGCGAGCTCCCCGGCCAGCTTCGCGTCGAACATCGTTCCGTTCGTGTACAGCTGGAAATACGCCTTCGGGTTGTTGCGGAAGATCGTCAGGAGATCGGGGTGGAACAGCGGTTCGCCGCCGAGGATCCCGAAGAAGTGCGACTTGTACCTGGCTGCGGTATCGATGATCCC
Source organism: Victivallales bacterium (assembly GCA_045114235.1). GTDB lineage: Bacteria > Verrucomicrobiota > Lentisphaeria > Victivallales > UBA1829 > UBA1732. The sequence continues at coordinate 16,198 of JBGUKB010000120.1, read as the reverse complement.
CTGCATCTGCTCCAGCGTGAGCTGACGGGCCGGGGTCGTCTGCGACACCCAGCAGCCGCGGCATTTCAGGTTGCACTGATTCGTGATGGAGAGCATCAGAAACGCCGGAAAAAACGGTTTCTCCTCCTTCATCCGCCGCTCGAACGCACGCACGGTCCGGTGTCCGTCCCAGGCGAACTGCAGCAGATGCCGCTGCGCGCGCCACGAACAGCCAGTCAGGATGCGTGTGATGGCGGATGGATTCATATCGGTCCGTTACCTCATTTTGTCGCGGAAGAGCCGCACTTTCTTCCGGTACTCCAGACGCTCCCGGAACGATGTCTGGTCGTCAGGAGACGGCTGGACGGGTTCGGACAGAGCGCCGTTCAGGCGGTCTTCTTTTGATTTCGGGAAGATGATCGCGTTCGCGGGGCAGATCCGGGCGCAGGCGGGACAATCCGTCTTGCACGCCGCGGGATGCACGACGCGGAAATGACCGTCGACTTTTTCGTACACGCCGAACATGCAGAAGTCGGCGCATTTGCCGCAGTTCACACAGCGCGTTTCATCGATCACGGGGAACCACGGGATCCAGTCCGTCGGCCACGCAAGAGATTGAACGGTATCGCGGACCTGGACCGGATCGGCCGCCCGGACGTCCGTGCAGTCGGTATCCGGTCCGAACATCGCCCGGATCGCCCGCGTCTGGCAGGCCAGGACGAGCGTATTTGCGTCGAAGGTCCTGCCGGATGCGCCGTCAAGGCAGAGGTCTGGCACGATCTCGCACGGGACGCCCGCTTCCATCGCGGCCTTGATTGCTTCGTTCAGGACATCCTGCGGAATCTTTTTGTACTTCCGGCAGGCACAGATAACTAGTTTCTTCGTTTTCGTCGGGTTTTCGCTGGTCATGGTCTTTTCTTTGCGGAGAAAATGAGTTCAAGTTGAGGTCGCACACGTGCGCGCGTGAAGGAATGCAGGGGAAAACGAAATTGTGAGTTGCCGGATTCCTGCGGGAATGAGTTCAGCGCACGGGGATGGAAAACGACCGGAAGTCCGGCAAGGCGGTCTTCAGGGCACGGCTTGCCTGAGTTCAACCTTGCCGGAGCGGATAAACGCGGCAGACTTACTTCGCCTTGATGTCGAACGCGCCGAGGGCATTTCCGTGGCGGACGTACAGGATGCCGTCGCAGATCACGGGATGCGCCCAGTGTTCCTTTTCGCCGAACGGAATCTGGAAACTGCTCACGACGTCGAGCTTCTCGGAGGGCTTGGCAATGGCCAGCGTCCCGCGGTTCTCCTCGTACATGTAGACCAGGCCGTCGGCGTAGATCACGCAGCCCTTTCCGAGGCGGTCCCACTGCGTCTCATAGATGGTCTTGCCGGATTCCCAGTCCACGCACATCCATTTGCCACTGTTGTTGCTGGTCCAGTTGGAGGTATAGAGCTTGCCGTTCACGAGCACGGCGCAGTCGTGGTGCGGATCCAGATCCTTGTTTTTCCAGATGACAGTGACGCCTTTGCCGTCCTTGTTCAGCTCATACACCACACCGCCGCCGTTGTAACCGGCGGAGACCAGGAAACGGTCGCCCTCGACGGTCGGGGCATTGCAGTTCACGCCGCCGCCCATGCCGCCGCCGAGGCCCATGGTCTGGGCGTAATTGTCTTCCCACATGACCGTGCCGTCCTTGAGGCTGACGCCGTTGACTTTCTTGCCGGTCATCACGATCAGCTGGTCGCGGACGATGACCGGGGTCACGTAGGCGAGCGTATCGCCGTTGGATTTTGCCGTCCAGACTTCGGAGCCGTCGGCCACCTTCAGCGCCACAACGAGCGCCTTGCTGCCGCCCGCGGTCACGAAGACCACGCCGTCCTTCACGACCGGGCACTCGGCCATGGCCCACATGCCGAAGTTCGAACCGTATTCATTCGCGATATTCTTGCTCCAGAGGATCTTGCCGTCGGCCGCGTTCAGGCAGAAAAGCTCGCCGGAACCGGTCGTGACCACGAGACGGCCCTCGCCTTCCTTTTCGCCCGGCACGTAAGTCGGCGTGCAGCGGGCTCCGGGGTAGGAACGCTCCCACGGGGTGCCGGTCTCGGTCTTCCAGATTTCCTTGCCGTCGAGGTCGAGGCAGAATACACATTCCTTCCTCTGTCCGCCCTGCTGGGCTCCGCCGCCCTGACGGCCGCCGCGGCCGCCGCGACCGCCCATGCCCTGCTGACGCTGAGGCCCCTGCTGAGGAGCGGCCGCGCCCTGCTGGGCTCCGGAGGAAACCGTGCCGGTGAGGTACAGGCGATTGCCGACCTTGACAACGCTGGACCAGCCTTCACCGAATCCGGTGGCGGTCCATTTCGGGGTCAGTCCGCCCTGCGGCCAGGTCTTCAGCAGACCTTTCTCCTCCAAATACATGCCCTGCGAGTTCTCGCCGCGGAAACGGACCACATCTCCTGCGAACAGAGCCGCTCCGCCCATGACGACCAGTGCGGCAGCCAACAGTGTCTTGTTCATAATGTCGATCTCCAAGCTAACGTATTCAGCCGCGTGTCATTCACGGGCTGAAGCTGGTTTGTGGATCCGGCGGAAAGTTCGATACGGGACCCCCGCCCGATGCGTTTCGGAGGGGAGAACAGTCGCCGTTTGCCGATATATTATAACAATATACTCCGCAAAACCGACAAATCAAATATTATTTCTATAATTATTTCAAAAAAAATAACCCGTTTTTTTTCGGTGTCGTCGACTGTCGCATTATGCCGTTGAGAAGCGAAATGAGAAGCGAAATGAACGAAAAACACCCGGTGAGAACAGAAATGAGAACAGAAAAAACCTTGATATCATTTCCCAACATCCGGGCATTCAGAGGAAGGAACTGTCTCAAAGAACAGGGTACGACCATAAGCATGAAAGGTGTCCTATGTCTGGTACACACGGTTACAAGACTACATCCGTGCTGTTACGCCGGAACTCTGCGAAGAGTACGCCAACTACCTCAGGACGCTGTCCATTTCCGTTGACACGCACACCCGAAAGCTCCGACGTATGCAGCATGAATGTCACGAGATCAATATCCCGCAAATGAAGGGCAGTGCCCTCACTTGAAGATCAGGGGCACAAACTCGCGGAGGCTTCTGCGCCAGGTCAGCCATTCGTGCGCCGTACCCTGGGGTTCATAGAAGACCGCATTGAGTCCGTGACTTTTCATGAGTTCGACCATGGTGCGGGGTATTTCCGGATTCTCCGCGGATCCGTGACTGACGAAAATCAGTTTGAGCTTCTCTTTGTATTCCGGCTTTTCGGAATCATGGAATCTGCCGTTCTCGGAATACCCGGAATCGTAAATGATGAAGTTGTCGCTGAAACATCCGAGCCACGCGTATGTGTCGAGGTTGGCACGGACGGTCAGCCAGGTCTGTCCGGAACCGCGGGAAAGACCGGCCATGGCGCGGTTGAGGCGGTCGGCCTTGGTGCGGAACGTCGAATCGATGAAAGGAATGAGTTCTTTGACGAAAATCTGGAGGACATCCACATCGGCAGGCCGGACCGTCGGTCCCTTCTTGACATCGCCGCAGTCCATCACGACGATCATCGGGACGGCCTTGCCCGCCGCGATCAGGTTGTCCATGATGTAATCGGCATGACCCTGATTCGGCCAGCCGGTTTCATCCTCGCCCCAGCCGTGCATGAGATAGAGGACAGGGTATCTTTTATCCGGGTTCTTGTCGTACTCCGCGGGGGTATAGACGTTGCAGACACGTTCCATTCCGTTCATCTCAGACCAGTATTTGCAACGGCGGATCTGTCCATGAGGGACATTCTTGTCGAACTGGTAATAGGCCGCGTCTTCCGGATCCTCCGGGACCTCGATCCCCGACTGCATTGCATTGCTGCCGAAAAATGCCTTCGTGCCGGGATCGAAGACTTCATTCCCGTCCACATTGAACTTGTAGTAATGGAACCCGACAATGAGCGGTTTCGTCTTCACCTGCCACAGCCCGTCCGCGCCGCGCTCGAGATTGTAACGCGTCCCGCACATGTTCAGCGTGACGGAACGGGCGCCGGGCGCGTTCAGCTTGAAAATTGCCTCTTTCGTCTTGACGTTCACGGCCGGATACTGCGCACAAAATACGTTGGTATCGGACGGAACGAACCCGTCCGGCATGGGCTGGTCGGCCGGCGTCATGTTCGGACGGAAACGGACAGGCGCATTGGCGAGCTCGGCCGCGGGATCGGCAGCAAAGGATGAAACGGACACAGCTGCGAAAGCAGCCGCGAGAACGAAACAGAAGGCGGAGAATTTCATACTCGGTTTTCCTATAACAAAAGGGTTGAAAGTGAAAGCCTTGTGAGGCGGCGATTCGTCACTTAAGTCTAATATACATCCCGCGTGTTTTATTTGCAAGTGCCGTTTTCTTTTTTTGTGATGGATTTGTGAATTTGCCGAAGAGGTCTTTTTCGTGGACGGTGTCCGTGGGGCAAGTTCAATGTCTCTGACTTTGAATGTTTCCGCAGACCTGAGGTGAGGAGGTAGTTTCTTTTGCCTGAACGCTAATGCTCAAGAAAAGAATAAAGATGGAAAGGATTTAGACATGGTATATAATGGCCTGAAAAAATTAATAAGAGTTAACATTCAGATCATTTTGATTCTTGTTGATATATAATTTTACAAACAAAAGACCATTTTTGTATTTCGTATTGTCAGAAGCTTCTATCTCTGAAATAAGCCCTTTTCCATAATGATTGCCACACTTAATATAAAAGAAAAAGTGTATCTTCATCCTGTCTTTGTACGAGAATTTGAGCTCCTTTGTGGCATATTTGCCTTCCGGCGCCTGGGTGAGCCAGGTTATATCCATCTTGTCCGGCCCCGTTGTGTCCGCAGGAATGAACCCATCGTCAGGATCGGAGGAAACGAAACGCAGGAAAAAGGTTTTGGGAAGAAGCTTTTTATATTTACCTTGGCCTTGTTCTTGCAATATGATTTCACCCTGACTGTCACGCTCGAAATCAAGACAAAGATATTTTTTTAGGGGAATTGCTTCTCCCAACTTCAGTTCCTTTCTATTCAGCTTTCCATCTGCAATTTCAGAAAGGTCGAAAACTGTCAGGAGCTGCCGCTCCTCATCATATTCAAGATGGGCGTGCCCTTCGACTAATTCAGCCAAAGTCCCGATTTCCCTCAGCTTGATATGGCAGTTTTTCTGAATCGCCGACAGGGGAGTATTTGCTGCTTCAGATGTGTAAAAAGTTATATGTTCTATGCGATAACCAGGTTTATAAAAAGATATGGAAACACTCGTGTAGCGGCTTTTCTTTATCGTAAAACTGCCGTTTATTTTTCTAGCTTCCCTTATGTGTTCAGAATCGAGCCCAAAATTTATGGGACGGTTGAATTCAAGTCTTAATGTAACATCTTCCAGTTCCCGGTTGTTCATATCCGTTACTTTTCCAACAAGATGAATCCTGGTATCTTTTATTTCTTCATTAAACATTATTTCCATCATGACGAGAAGAAAAATCCCGGCTCCCAAAATGATGATAATAACGAGACCCTTAATTATATTTTTACGATCGTTTGAATCTGTCATTTTGTCCTCCAGGATTGAGCTCATAAAACAGATATCAAAAAACTCCTACTTTTGAGTCGGAGCAAAAATCTTCTGCAGATCTTCGTCAATCGGGGTTTCTTTGGTTATATTGAGCAGTTTCGAGGTGACTGAAACTTTTTTGCGTTCGCCCTGCTTCCATTGCAGGTCGACCTTCACTGCATCTTTCCCCTGAAAGGGCGCCTGTGCCAGCCATGCGTCCGGGGTCAGGCTCTTCCCCGCCACCGTGCTGTGCGAGTGCCCGCTCAGGATCAGGTCGATCTGCGGATAATCGGTTGAAAATGCGGACAGATAGATCGGTTTCCCTGTTCCGGTCATTCTCTCTCCGGTATATTCCCCAAGATGGATCGCGAGGACGATTACGTTCGGTTCCTTTTTCATGATATCCGGCATGACGGACTTGATGGCATCCTCGGCGGAGGTCACTTCGATTCCCTCCAGGATTCCCGGTGTGCGCCTGGTCAACTGCTTCATGAAAGGAGTCACGATGCCGATGACGGCAATCCGGTATTTGCCCCGTTCGATCAGAGTCCAGGGTTTCAGTTTGTCGTATCCGTTTATTTTCAGATTCGCACCGAGGACCGTCCCGTGGAACGCATTCAGGTTGCGGATCAGTGTTTCCCGTCCGTAATCAAAATCATGGTTTCCGGGCACAAAGATATCGCATCCCGCCGTGCTGAGCGCGTTGACCATGCTTGCGCCCTGATCGGAAGCTGCAACCGGTGTGCCCTGCGTCAGATCGCCGCAGTCGATCCACAATGTGTTTTCCCCGATTTCCTTGCGCTGCCTGCGTATTTCGGATGCGACCTGCAACAGTCCGGGATTTGTTTTATCCCCGACAGCCCCGTGAATGTCCGTTGTCTGAAATATGGTAAAACTCTCCTTTTCTTCAGCGGAAACAAACGGAATACCACATGCGAACACAGCAAAAAGGAACAGGATCGAAATGAATTTTTTCATGGCGTTATATCCTTTCGGGTTAGGATAAGGTTATTGATGAAATACACAGGTAATATAGCATACACAATGAAATAGTCAAGTATTCATCCTGAGGGCAATCGGGATAAAGGCCGTTGAGGTGAAGCTGAGGTTGCGGCCCCTCGCATCCAACATGGACAGATACCGCAATTTGACGTTATTTGACAAAAGAGTGCCGGAATCTGCACGATGGATGCCTCGGACACAGTGAGTCTGTATATTTATTTCATCAGATGACGGTCTGAAATCAGTGCGATACCCTCGTCAGATGACGGTCTGATAACGGCGGGTCGGGTTCGGGCGGACGGGCATCAGGCACTTCAGATTTGCGATGGACGCGGAAACGCCGCGCATGTTCACCTTTTCCGCCTCAGGAATCTAGCCTTTTCCATTTCTTCATTTCTTCCCCGTCCACTTTTGTCTTGTTTGTTCCGAACCGGCTCGACGGATGCTTTTTCTGGTGTGGAACCCCATGAAATCGGCATCAATCGTTTGAGGATATTCGTTGCCGGTTTGCCGGACGATGAAAAAGCGTTTTTTTCAAAAAAAATCCTTTCCTTCTTTCGGGAAAGACGAGGTAAAACACAGCTTATTTCATTGTCTTTCATGCGGTTTCAACTTTTTTGAGAAAAAGATGATGTTCACCCTTGAAAAAACATGGTTGACGTGCTATATTCGGGAAAACTATAAATTAAAGAAAGAAGGGCGTGTTAAGATTTTGCCCCGAACCCGGCTATATATTCAATAGCGAAGTCAGCAAATCAACAATATAACATAACATCCTCAAAACGGAGACCCCTCTATGGCAACCTACATCATTCCCAGCGGCGTAACAAGTGAAGGCATCATCCTCAACAACGGCGACACGTTGGAGATCCAGAACGGCGGATTTGCCGTCAATACCACGGTCAGTTCCGGCGGCAGAATGATCATCTATGACGGCGGCAGCGCCAGCGGCGTGACCGCCGACGGATCCGGATATGTTGTCGTTTCCAGCGGCGGCAAGATGATCGATGCTTATCTGGCCGGTGGAGGATGTGAAGAACAAGTCATTATCGAAGAAGGCGGCGTGCTTTCCAACGCAAGATTGGTCCAAGGGCTGAATCTGGTCGTCAGGGGGTCCGGATACAACCTTGATTTCAGTGAAGGAACCGGCGACTATACCGACCTCTTTCTCCAGGGAAACGGATATGTGGAGAATGCCTCCTTCGGCGACAATTCCAATCTGTCCATGCAGGGCGGCACCAGGATCAACGGATTGACCATCTACGGATCGAACATCCTGATCAATGTTCCCAGCGATGCAAAGATCGAGAATCTGCGCAAGACCCCGTTCACCAATAATTATTATTACGATCAAATCCCCGCCGAAGCCATCATTTCCTACGACACCGCTGATAACACCGGCGTTTTCTATGGCTTCGGCGGCAATCTGGTCTCGTCGGCCGCGTCGATAGAGTCCTTTGCGCTGGAGTCCGGGTATTCGATGTTCGTCATGTCCGGAGGCACGATCAATGATGTCTCCGTCGTTTCCGGCGCTAGTCTTGAGGTCGCGATTGGCGGCGTCGCCACGGGTGTCGTCGTGGAAAAGGGCGGCAAGCTGTCGTTCACGGTCGCACCGGACACCTATGTCCAGGGGACGTCCGACGGCAAGGCGTTCGAGATGAAGGATTCCGTGCTCGAAGGGTATACCGTTGGTGCGGACAATTCGCTTCTTGTTGCCGACGGCGTGGCAAGCGAAACCGTTGTCAAAGGCGGCAGGATGCAGGTCTACAGCAGCGGCGTGGCGAACAATGCTGTCGTGAACAAAGGTGAAATGCGTGTTTTCTCCGGCGGCGTCGTCAATGGAATGACGTTCAACACTGGAGATGTTTCCATTGAATCCGGCGGCATCGTCAACGATGCGATCGTCAACGCGGACGGGATGCAGGTCAATTCCGGCGCCACGGCAAACAACACGATCGTGAACAACGGCTGCTTCTATGTCTACAGCGGGACTTTGAACGGCGGATCTTTTTGTGCCGGGAACAATACCCACGCCTACGGCAAGGTATACGGCGGCACGTTGAACAATGTCGTCGTGGATGGCGGCGAACTGAAGATCAATGAGAACAGTGATGGCACCAAAAGCGTGGCGAACGGCACCATCGTCAATGCCGGTGGTGATTTCCGCGTCTACGGCGGCGGCACGGTGAACAGGACCATCGTCAACGAGGGCGGCACGCTCACAGCAAAGCGCGGCGGCGTGGCAAGCAACACGATCGTCAACAACGGCAATTTGACGATCCAGAACGAATGCACGGCGAATACCGTTGTCCTTCTCGGCGGATCCCTGTACGTCGAAGCGGGCGGCTCGGCACTGAACATTCTGAATCCGGGCAACAATGTCTATATCAATATCGCGGATGGAGCGGAGGTGACCTATCTTTCCCCGACTGGCGTGTATTATCTGGATGAGGAAGGTAATTTGACCAGCACAACGGAGATGAGCGCGATGACGGTGGGATCCGCCTGCTGGATGTTCGTTTTCCCCGAGGGCAGTGTGCAGGATATTTCTGTTGTCAAGGGCGGCAATCTTCAGATATTTGATGGCGGACTGGCCGACGGCGTTACGGTCAACGCGGATGCGTCGTTTGCAGTTGTCAGCGGAGCCACCGCGTCCAATATCAAGGAAAATGGCGGCTGGGTGGATGTCGAGGACGGTGCGACTGTTTCGTTTGCCGCCCAGGTTCTTGCCGGCTTGACGCTTGGCGAAGGACAGAGTGCGACAATCCATGCCGGGACGGTCGTCGGCGACGCAGTCATCAATTCCGGCGGCAGGCTCCATCTGTTCGAAGGCGGCGCTGCAAACGGCGTCACAGTCAGTTCGGGCGGCGTTTTCCATGTTTCCAGCGGCGGTACCGCCACGAACGTCGATTGGATCCCGTTCAACGGCGCGATCGTCGAGGCGGACGCCGGTGCTTCAATCTCGTTCACCGACCAGTGCAAGGGCGTATTCTACGGATACGGCGATCAGCTGATTGCCAGCGCATTGACGATGGACAGCCAGACGGTCGAAGCCGGGAAACAGCTGATCGTTGTCGTCAGCGGCGCGGCGGACAACGCCGTCGTGGAAGGCGGCGGCGAAATGCGCGTTTCTGCCGGAGGCGTGGCGAACACTGCGACGGTCAAGGCGGACGGTTGGTTCCATGTCACAGGCGGTGAGGCAAACGATACCGTCGTCAGCGGAAGCATAGAATATATTGATTGGGACGACTGGATGGAAACCAGGGTCTCTCGCGCCAACATGAGCGTCTCCGGCGGTGTGGCAAACAACACCGGGCTCGTCCTCGGCAATATGACGGTCGGCGACGGCGGCGTGCTGAACGGCGTTGTCGTCAGCGGCGTCAAAGCGGACTACAATGGATGGAGCGGATGCGAACGCAGTTACCTGACGGTTTCCTCGGGCGGCGTGGTGAACGACGCCATCGACACCTGGGGCGAAATAAGAGTTGGCAACGGCGGTGTGGCAAACCGTACCGTCGTCAGCGGTTTTTGGGGCAATGACGGATTTGGCGACTGGGGCTATCTGACGGTATACAGCGGCGGCGTGATGAACGACACCGTACTCAAAGACGGAGGTTCCGCAGTGGTTTCCAGGGGCGGCACGGCGAACCGTACCGTTCTCAGCGGCGGACAGCTTTTTGTCAGCAGCGGCGTGGCGAACGAAACCATACTCAATGGCGGCGAGATGTACGTCAGCAAAGCTGGCGTGGTAAACAGCGCCATCCTGAACGGCGGCAATCTGCACATCAACAGCGGCGCTCAGGCGAACAGTGCCGTCCTGAACGGCGGCAATCTGTACATCAACGGCGGCGGTCAGGTGACCAGTATTGCGGTCAACAACGGCGGCAATCTGCACATCAACAGCGGCGCTTTGGTGAACAGCACGACGCTCCTCTATGGCAATATGACCGTTTCCGGCGGCGCCAGGGTGAACGACATCGAATTGAGCGGTTTCGGATCCAGCGCAGGCACTGTTTCGAATGGCTTCCTCAATATCGCCGGCAACGGCACAGTAGATGGCGTCACAGTAAAGGCGGGCGGCAGCATGACTGTCGCCCGCGGCGCCGAGGTGTTGAATATCCGGGAAGACGGCGGATATGTCATGGTCGAGGACGGCGCGACGGTTTCGTTCCTCGAAAACACGATCAGCGGTCTGGTCGTAAAAGCATATCTTGATGCCACGGTCCACTCCAACACCACGGCTTTGGATACGACGGTGGACGGCGGATGGTTTTTCATTCGCGGCGGCACGGCGAGCAACACAACGCTCCTCAACGGAAGCATGTGGGTCTCCAGCGGCCTGGCGGACACCGTTTCCATCAACTCCAATTGCGTTCTGTACGTTTCCAATGGGGGCACGGCGGATGCCGTCACCGTGCTCCAGGGCGGACTGCTGAACATCTCCAGCGGCGGCACGGCTGACGCCGTCACCGTACTCCAGGGCGCACGAATGACCATCTCCGGCGGCGGTTCGGCTGACGCCGTCACCGTGTCCCAGGGCGCACAACTGAATATCTCGAACGGGGCTATCGCGACCGGTATTCTGGAAAACGGCGGCTGGGTGAATGTCGCGAACGGCGCGACTGTTTCATTCCAGGCTAATGTCCTCAGCGGACTGGTGCTGGAGAATTATCAGAGCGCCACGGCTCACTCCGGCACGACGGCGACCGGCACGACCGTGGGAGCGTACGGAAATCTTTCCGTAACCGGCGGCACAGCGGAACACACTGCCGTCCAGGGCACCATGGGGGATGAATGGTGGGATATGCGGCGTGCGTACATGACGATCACCCAAAGCGGCATCGCGAGCGACACGCTGGTTGAGTATGGAGAAATGACCATAGCCAATGGCGGTGCTGCAAACGGCGTTATCGTCAGAGCGGGCGGTTCGCTTACGGTTTTGGACGGCGTGGCGGACAATGCGGTGGTGAGCGGCGGGAGCGAGTGGTACGATTCCGGAAATCTTTATGTCTCCAGCGGCGGAACCGCAAACAGCGTTTCCATCGGCAACAACGCCAGAGTTTATGTTTACGACAGCGGCACTGTGACAGGTGCGGTTTTTGGCAATGGCGGCGAAATGAGTGTTTCATCCGGCGGCACTGTGACGGATGCGACCGTCAATTCCGGCGGCAGAATAATAGTTTCCCGCGCAGGCGTTGCAAACAGCATGGCGGTCAACGACGGCGGCCAGTTATTCGTTGCAAAAGGCGGCTCCGCGGCTGAGATCCTGGAAGACGGCGGCTGGGTGGAGATCGAAGACGGCGCGGACGTAACATTCGTCCAGAATACGTTCTCCGGCCTTGTCATGGCAGAAGGGCACAGCGCAACAGTCAACTCCAGGGTGGCGCTGCAGACCACTCTCAGCGGCGGCATGTTGAGCGTCAGGAAGGGCGGCGTGGCAAGCGAGACGGTCATCAAACGCGGCGAATTGCGTGTTGACGGCGGCTTGGTGAGCGAAACCACCATCATCGGCGACTACCTGAACGTCAATAACGGCGGCGTGGCGAGCAAGACCACCGTCAAAGGAGGCAACCTGACCGTTAATGACGGCGGTGTTGCGCTCGAAACGACCGTTGCCCGCGGCGGCGGATTGAATGTTCAAAATGGGGGCGTGGCCCGCAATACACTTGTTCAAGACAATTTGAATGTGTGGGAAGGCGGAACGGCTGTTAATACGACGATCGACGATGGATACATAAATCTATATTATGGCGGCGTAGCCAGCAATACGATCATCAAAAGCGGTTCTCTGTATGTCAATAATGGATGCACTGCGGACACGGTCATCCTCGTCGGCGGCGACCTGCACGTCGAAGCCGTCGGATCGGCTTTGAATATCCTGAGACCCGGCAACAAAGGCAATGTTTATCTTAATAGTGACGAAGCTGTGGCGACCTACCTTCCCGAAACCGGCGTGTATTATCTGGACGAGGAAGGCCAGCTGAGCAGCGCAACGGAAATGAGCGGGATCACAATAGGATCCGCCTGCTGGATGTTCGTCTTCTCTGAAGGAAATGTGCAGAACATCACCGTTGCCGACGGGGGTAATTTCATGATGTTCGAAGGTGGCTCTGCCGACGGCATCACGGTCAGTGCGGATGCGTCGTTTTCGGTCGTCAGCGGTGCAATCGCGCTCAATATCAAGGAAAACGGCGGCTGGGTGGAGATCGCGGACGGCGCAACGGTTTCGTTCGCCGAACAGACTTTCAGCGGCCTGACGCTTAACGAAAGGCAGAGCGCGACGGTCCATGCCGGGACGGTCGCAAGCGACACGGTCATTAATTCCGGCGGAAAACTTCAAGTTTATGACGGCGGCGCGGCGAACGGTGTCACGCTCAATAAAGACGGCAGTTTCGGTATCAGCAGCGGCGGCCAGGCCGACGGCGTCACAGTCAACGCGGATGCGTCGTTTGCGGTCGTCAACGGAGCCACTGCGCTCAATATCAAGGAAAACGGCGGCTGGGTGGACGTCCAGGCCGGCGCGACTGCCACATTCGCCGAGCAGATCCTGACAGGACTGACGCTTGGCGAAGGGCGGAGCGCGACGGTCCATGCCGGGACGGTCGCCAGCGACACGGTCATCAATTCCGGCGGCAGGCTTCATCTGTTCGACGGCGGCGCGGCGAACGGCGTCACGGTCAGTTCGGGCGGCGTTTTCCACGTTTCCAGCGGCGGCACCGCCACGAATGTCGACTGGACCCCGTTCAATGGCGCGAACGTCGAAGTGGATGACGGGGCCTCGGTCACGTTCACCGATCAGTTCAAAGGCGTGTTCTACGGATACGGCAATACGCTGATCTCCAGCGCGCTCGTGATGGACAGCCAGACGGTCGAAGCCGGAAAACAGCTGATCGTTGTCGTCAGCGGCACGGCGGACAATGCTGTCGTGGAAGGCGGCGGCGAAATTCGTGTTTCCTCGGGTGGCGTGGCAAACAATACCGCCATATACGGCGGAACCAACTGGTATGAAACGGGTGTCGTCAACGTCTTCACCGGTGGAACCGTGAACAGCACCACGGTCAATGCTTCTGCTTATCTTTATGTCAGTGGTGGCGAGGCAAACGATACTGTTGTCAGCGGCAGCGTAGAGTACATTCAATGGGACGGCTGGACAGAAACCAGGGTCAATCGCGCCAATATGACCGTCTCGGGCGGCGCGGCGAATGACACGACGGTCCTTGAGTTCGGGGAAATGATCCTGTCTTCCGGCGGCGTGGCGAACAATACCACGGTCAGCTCCGGCGGAAGCCTGGGAGTCCGGGACGGCGGCATCGCAAGCGGCGTAACAGCACAGGCCGGATATGTCCGGGTTAACAGCGGCGGACTCATGGTGGATGCGTATCTTTCCGAAGGAAACGGCGGAGAAATGGTCACCGTCGAACAGGGCGGCGTCCTGTCCGGCGCACAGGTCGTGAGCGGCGTCGATCTTTACGTCTATGGTTCGGCATACGACATCGTGCTGCGGGACGACAAGAACGGAGATCTCTCCGATTTGTTCCTGCGGGAAGGAGCTTACGCGGAGAATGTTGACGTGAGGGCTGGCGGCAATCTGGGACTCGATAAAGGCGCCACGTTGAACGGCGCCATCATCAATGCCGGGGCGCAGTTGGATTTCCGTACATGGGCTGGGACTGGAGAGATCGCATTCCGGAACATCGTGGTCAATTCCGGCGTACAGTTTGGGATCGACAGCGACCTCAAGACCGACGGGATCACGGTCAACGCCGGAGCCATCATTTATGTTTACGACAATGCGACCGCGACCGACATCGTGGAAAATGGCGGCTGGGTGAATGTTTCCGACAATGCAAGTGCGACATTCAAGGAAAACACCTTGAGCGGACTGGTCCTGGGTGAATACCAGAGCGCTACGGTCCACAAAGGCACGACGGCAACCGAAACGGTCGTGACAAACAACGCCCGCCTGAACATTTACAGTGGCGGCGCCGCGGACGGCGTCACGGTGAGCCGCGGCGGCTTGCTGAGCATTGACCGCGGCGTTGTCACAGACGTAAAAGTAATGAACCTCGCAAGCATTGAGATGACGGTCGATTCCGGAACGAACATCGCCGGAACGATCGGAGGCTCGGCATTTGCCGTCGAAAACGGTACAATCGCGGGCTTCGAAGTCGCCGAACGGAAGAGACTGACTCTGCGGGACGGCGGTATTGCAAACGACGCCGTGGTAACCAGCGGCGGCTGGTTCAATGTCTCCTCCGGCGGTGTTGCGAACGATGCAGAAGTAAAAGAAGGCGGCGAATTCCATATCTTTGACGGCGGCATCGTAAGCAACACTACGCTGAACGGCGGCTTTATGAATATTGCCGGCACCGCTGCGGGCGTGGCGGTCAGCGGCGGCAGGCTGTCCATTGGCTTCGGTGCGACCGTGACCGGACTCGTGCTGGAAAACGATACAACTTTTGATATTTCCATGGATGACAAGACGAATGTCGCCGGAACCAGGAAAGACTCCGAAGGCAACGATATCGCGTTCGAGATCAAGGACGGCAGAGTCGATGATTTCATCCTGAAACGCGATGATGTCATGTGTCCTTTTTCCGGCTCTCTCGCCACAAATCTGACCCTTACCGAAAATGCCAGTCTAAACATAGTTGGCGGAACAGTAAACGGAGTGGCTACAGAAAATTTCTGGGGATGGTACGGAATTTGGGTCTCTGATGGCATTCTGACCGGCCGGATCTCCGTCACCAACGGGAGAATCGGTATCGCTTATGACGGTGTCCTCCTGTTCAACGTCTCGGACCTGACGCCCGACCAGGATACGACCCGGATCACGGATTACAGTTGTATCCAGGACACCCCGATCCTGACGGCGACGGTGTCCGAAGCCCAGATCCAGGGCAGCTACGTCCTCGCCCGCAACGCGGGGAACTTCAACGGGTACATCACGGTCAGCAAGGCAGAAGACGGGACGTTCCTGGACGAACTTACCGTGGGACACCAGTTCGAACTGGCAGGGAAGACATACGCGCTGAATCTGAAAGACAGCGTCCTGACGCTGGACGTGCAGACGGTCGGTCCGGTCATTACGCTGACGGCCGACAACAAGACATCGCTCCAGGAAAGCGTCCTGACCGCCACTTCGGATCCCGACGTCGAGATATTCTTCTCCACCGACAACAAAGAATGGAAAAAGTACGAAAACGCGCTGACCGTAATCGAGAATGAAACGTATTTCTTCAAGGGGCTTGACGGCGCCGGAAACATCGGGACGAACTGGATCTCCTTCGATAACATCGACAGGATCCCGCCCGAGGCTCCGGCCGTTTCCGCGAACATCACGGAGCTTACGAACAAGGATGTAAAGCTGACTGCCGTGTACAGCGCCGACTCCACGAAGAAGGAATACTCGCTGGACGGCGGTGAAACGTGGAAGAATTATCTTTCCACCGGCGTCACACTGACGGAAAACGGAACGGTGCTGTTCCGCGGAACCGACGCCGCCGACAACAAGTCCGAAGTCGTTTCCTACGTGGTCGACTACATCGACAAGACCCCGCCGGCCACCCCGACTTTTGTCGCGGACATCACGGACCCGACGAATACGGACGTGATCGTGACGGCGACCTTCAGT
>JBGUKB010000119.1:0-20775 GCA_045114235.1 Victivallales bacterium | reverse complement strand
CTGCCGTTGAACATGCGGACGTACGTCACCACGCCGCGGTAGGCGTCATAGATGGAGTCGAAGATCAGCGCGGCGGTCCCGGCCTCCACGGGCGCTTTCGGCGGCGGCACGCGCTGCACGATGGCCTCGAGCAGTTCCGGCACGCCGGTGCCGTCCTTCGCGGACACCAGCAGGACCTCCTCGCGCGGGATCGCCAGGATCTCCTCGAGCTGGTTGTAGCACAGCGGCAGGTCGGCGGCGGCGAGGTCGATCTTGTTGATGATCGGGATGATGAAGAGGTTGTGGCGCATGGCGAGGTTCACGTTCGCCACGGTCTGCGCCTGCACGCCC
Organism: Victivallales bacterium; assembly: GCA_045114235.1. Lineage (GTDB taxonomy): Bacteria > Verrucomicrobiota > Lentisphaeria > Victivallales > UBA1829 > UBA1732. The sequence goes on along the minus strand of JBGUKB010000119.1, from coordinate 20,445 downwards.
TGCGTGGCGTCGAGCACGAGGACCGCGCCCTCGCATGCGGCGAGCGAACGGCTCACTTCATAGGAAAAATCCACGTGGCCGGGAGTGTCGATGAGGTTCAGCTCGTATTCGTTTCCGTCGGAGGCGGTGAAGAGCATCCGCACGGGGTGGGATTTGATGGTGATCCCGCGTTCCTGTTCCAAGTCCATGGCATCCAGGAGCTGGGCGTGGACGAGGTCGCGCTTTTCGACCGTGTGGGTGATCTCGAGCATGCGGTCTGCAAGCGTCGACTTCCCGTGGTCGATATGCGCGATGATGGAGAAATTACGGATGCGGGTCAGGTCATTCATTGTCTTTTCCGATGGATTTTGAGGCGGGGTGAAGGAGTTTCCAGACGCGGTAGTATTCGGAGAGGCCCCATGCCTGGGCGTCGCAGCCGCGCGGCTTGTGGGGATAATCGCCGTCGAGGATCTCCGGCATTTGCATGATGCAGCCGTTGTCCAGCTGGACCGACATGGAGGACAGCAGGCTCATCGCGGTGGCGCGCCCGAAGCGTCCGTGCGTGATGTAGTACGCCTCCGGGAAGAGCGGCATCTGCCAGGTCCAGGCTGTGCCGTTGTGGTACGCGACCTTGCGGCGGGTGTCCTCGTCGCCGCAATACTGTCCCTGGTACGGATGCTGCGGATCGTTCAGCAGCTTGCCGTCCGCGCCGTAGACCGGGAGCGGATACTTGACCGGGCGGTCCGCCAGGCTGCGGATGCCGCCGGGCACGAGGAGTTCGGAGGTGTTGAGCAGGATGCCGCGCCGCAGTTTCCTGTCCTCGACCAGCCCGAGCGTGATCGCGAGCAGCTGGTTCGGGCGGAGATGGTCGTCCGGCTCGGCCTTCGAGGCGGGGGTGCCCGGCTTGCAGTGGAGGCAGTCGGAGAGGAACCCCTCGTCCTTCAGCGGGAAGTATTTCAGGAACGATTCCCTGACCTGGTCGGCGAGCTCGGACCAGCGGGCGGCCTTCTTCTCGGGGAGCGATTCGGCGAGGAACCGCAGGGAGGCATACCAGAGCGCCTGGATCTCGACTGGATAGCCCTCGCGGGGCGTTCCGGCGGGGTAGTTCGTGTCCATCCAGGTGAAATGCGCCGGGCTGAAGATGAGGCCGCTTTCCGCGTCGCAGGCGATGCCGTTCGGCGCGCCCTTGACGAGCCCTTCGGCAAGCTCGACGAGCAGATCGAGCAGCGTTCCGCGGTCCTTGACTTTCGTTTTCAGGAAATCCCTGCCGCCGAGCGCGGCGCACATGTCGCGCACGCCGATGAAGAGCCACAGCGGGGCGTCGGACGTGTCGCGGTTGCCGGTGTCGGTCCCGGAGATCATGTTGCAGATAGTGCCGTCCTTCACGAGCGAGGCGAACTGAAGCAGGATCTGCTTGACGTCCTCGTGGAATACCGGTTCGGTGATGAGGCCGCGGACGAAGATGAGCGTGTCGCGGCCCCAGTCGAGGAACCACGGATACCCGGCGATCACGGTCTTCAGGCCGCCGCGTTTGACGATGAACGCTTTCAGGCTGTTCAGCATGACGGTCTGGAGATCGTCGTGCATCCGGTTGTAGCAGGGCTTCTCCTCCGGCACGGGCGAGATCTTCTGCTCGTCTTCGCCCGTCATGATCTGGCCGATCAGGTGGAGCGTGTCGTTTCCGCTCAGTTCGCACTTGAAATAGCCCGGGCTGTAAAGGTCGCAGTTCGGATCGAGGCCGCGTTCGGCTTCGTTCTCCTGGTAGTTCATGTACGACCATTCGTCGGAGCGGCGGAACGTGCCGCAGGAGGCCGTCATGCGGAAGATGCGGTCGGCAGCGGGCTTGAATACGAATCCGCGGGGGGATTCGCTCACGGCGGCGGGGAACGAGTCCTGCGGCCCCTCGGACGCCTTGGTCAGGCAGTGGAAATTGCGGTCCTCCAGATCGGGGCTGATGAGCAGCTGCACCGGCTCGGAGTCGTCAATCATTTCGCCGGCACCCGTGTAGGCGTACCGGTGGAACGACGCCCGGACGGCATTCTTTTCCGGGATCATGAAAAGCTTGAGCATGAGGCCGACCACGCGGGCGTTTCCGACGGGGACCTTGAAGCCCCAGACCGCGCCGCCGTCGGATGCGATGTGGAAATGGTCGATCATTTCGCTGGTGATCTGCTGGCGTCTGGCGCGGTAGATCATCCACATGCGGAACCGTCTCCAGATGATGTGGCGGTCGACGGGGATCTCGGGGTGCAGATTTGCCAGCATGACCGCGTCGTAACGGCTGAGAAGGCGCCCCGTTTCGATACAGGAATGAACTGCGGCGCCGCGTCCGTTGGCCTGGAGGAAAGTCCGTCCCTTCAGGAAGAATTCGTTGCGGGAGAGGGAGACGACTGCCTTGTCGACGTCGGGCGGCAGGAGCATCAGCGTCGCGTTGTCGCGGCGGAGCTCGTTGCCTTCGGATACGAAAACGGCCACTCGCAGTTCGGTCGGCTTGTCCGGCACGGGGAGCGGCGGCACGATGGAGACGAACCGCCCGTCAGCGCAGGAGATCGAACGCGCCGAAGCGATCACGCGGTCGTCTTCCTTGCGGGCGATATAGAACCGGAAGCGCACGGGGGCGGCCACCAGGATCGAACGTCCCGGCGCGATGATGATCTCGCGGCGGATGTCGGACGGCCAGTTCCATACCACATAGGGGATTTCCGGACGGTCGTCGAAGAGATCCTGAAGGAAACCTTCGGGGGATTCGCGGAGACGGCGGGTAAGCGCGGGAATGTCGTCGTCGGCAAGGACGGGCGTCTTGCGTTTGGCGGTCAGCGCCTTGAGCACGAGCGCGGCGGCTTGCTGATCCTCGATGTGGTCGTATTTCAGACGGTCTCCGGCCACGGCCTCTTCGATCTTCGGAATCCAGTCCTGTTCCGGGCTCAGGCAGACGACCCGGCCGGGGGAAAGCGGCAGGCTCCATTTGTGCCCGCGCGGCAGGATGTCCAGACGGCGGCCGGAGATGAGGTCGTACATCTTTTCCCTCGTGAACGTGGCATAGCTGGAATCCCATTCGGCTGTCACGGTGCGGTCGCAGTTCAGGTTCATGGCGATGACGACGAAGTGTTCCGCCTCGCGGTTGGTGCGGATGATGACCACGGCGTCGGGCGAACCGGAATCGATGCAACGGACGAAAGCGCCGTTGAAGAACGCCGGATGCAGGGCGAGGATCGCGTTGAGGCGGGCGATGTAGTCGATCTGGTTCGGGGTCGCGCCCCAGTTCAGCGCGCTGTCCTGGTGCACGTCGACTTTTTCCTTCGCGAACCATTCCACGCCGTTCGTGAATCCGAACGCGCCGCAGGAGGACGCCAGTGCGCTCAGAGCCGTGCGGAGCATCGCGTAGCGTTCGCCGGAGGCGGCCAGACGGTTGTTGTCGTGGGTCTCGGCGTAATGGATCATGAGGCCGTTCGAGTAGGATTCGTTCCAGGCGTAGTTCAGGTAGCCTTCGATCTGGTCGCGGGAATAGTTCTGGAACAGCTCGGAATAAGCCCAGTCCATGTTCGCTCGGTCGAGCAGGTTCTGCGTGACTTCGGTCGCGCCGCCGAGGCCTTCCAGCAGGAAGACCGTGTCCGGGAACTCGCGGCGGACCGAGGCGATGATGTATTCCCACGCGGCCTCCGGGATCATGTAGCCGGCGTCGCAGCGGAATCCGTCGACGCCGCGGCGGCACCAGGTCAGGAAGACGTTCGCCAGATAGCTCCACAGGGGCGGGTTCTTGTGGTCGAGTTCGATCAGGTCGCCCCAGGTGACGCCCCACGCGCCGGGCGAGACGTACGTGCCGTCGTCCTTCCGCACGAACCAGTCGGGATGCTCCTCCTGGAGCTTCGACGCCCAGCCGGTGTGGTTGATGGCGATGTCGAGGAAGATGCAGGCGTTCTTGCGGTGAACCGCGTCGACCAGCTCGAAGAACTGTTCCAGCGGCGAAGCCTTGGTATCGAACTCCGCCAGCGCGGGGTCGACCGCGGTGAAGTCCTGCGAGGCGTACGGGCTGCCGAAACGCCCCATGCGGGCGTAGGTCGTGGGGACCGGGTTGATCGGGAGCAGATGGATGATGCGGCATTTGAGGCGGTCGACGATGTGGTCAAGCTCGCGGATGAGGCCGCGGAACGTCCCGCTGGCGGGGATCACGGAGTATCCGGCGCCGTCGAGCGTGCCGATGATTTCGTCCGTCACGCCGGGCGGCAGCTCGGAGGCCGTGCGCGTCTTGTTCGCGCCGAACTGGCGGACGAACGCGCAGTAGACGGTATTCGAGGCGCAGTAGACGGCGGACATCACGTTCAGGTGCAGGTTGTCGCCCTTGACCCACGTCGTATTGCCGTCGTCGCCCATGATGCCGCATTTGCACTCGAAATGGCCGACTTCGCAGAGCGCCAGGCGGACGCGGAACGAATACTCGTCGGTCCTCTGCATCGGGATGTTGTTCCAGTCCTGCCCGATCGGGTTCAGCCTTTGTTCGGTGCGGCGGATGATCTCGTCGCGGTGGATGGCGGCGTTCCCGACGTTTGTGCAGAGGAACGCGCGCCCTGTAACCGGTTCGGAGCAGGTGAGTTTGAATTCGATGGTATCCCCGCAGAACCGTTGGAGATGCTTTCCGGCCTCGGGGTATTGCGTCAGTTCAGGCATTCTCGCGTCCTTCGTTTGCCGCCGTGCGGCGTTGTCATTCGATCTCGACGTCCTTCGTCTTCGGGAAGACCGTGATCTCGAACACCTCGGATTTCGTCTGGAGCGTGTTCAGGGCGATCTGGGCGCAGAGCGCGACGGTGTAGCGCGCCTTGCGCTTCGGCGGCTCGGCGTGCTCCAGGAACGTCAGCGGCACGTCGATCAGCGCGCTGTTGTTCGGCTGGAGGACGAGCGCGGAACGGCGCGGACGGGATTTCCGCCGGTCGGATTCACCGGGGGTCACGTCGGGCCAGGCGAGCTGCCAGTCCTCCTCCTTGATCTCGCCTGACTTGCCCGGCTCGCAGAACGCGTAATACAGCCGGATGTTGTCGGTCTCGTTCATGTACCATTCGTTCACGGAGACGACCGAAACGTCCTGGTTTTTGAGCAGGAAGGTCATTGTCTGGTTCGGGACGCCGAGGGTGTAGTCGAGGCGCAGATAGCCGTGCTCCAGCGACATTTTCGCCGTGATCTTCTGGAAATACTTCGTTTCGTCGAACTCGTGCTGCACGCCCGGCTCGGCGGAGCATGCGCCGAAGACCAGAATCGCCGCCAGGGCGAACAGTATCCGTGTCGTTTTCTTCATTTTCCGGTCGCTTTCTCCGGTTCATGTCCGCGGGATTCGGGCGGGGGAAACCGGCTGGATGGTTCCGGCAGGGATCAGCCGCGGGGGGCCGTTGCGCCGGATTCGAGGGCGTCGCGCACGTCGTCGTTCACGCCGGTGTACTTCGGATTGCCGGGCATGATGCCGCGGTTCGACTGCTTGATGAAGTTCACGAACAGCTCGACTTCCGGGCAGTTCGGGATCGTCTTTTCGATCTGCTCCAGCGCGTGCGGGCTGTTCAGCCCCTCGAAGAAGAATGTCTTGATCGCGCGGCGGATCGCCAGTCGGGCGTCGGGGCTGATGTTCGCGCGGCGCAGGCCGATCGTGTTCGGGCCGCAGATGAAGTTCGTTTCGCGGAGCATGCAGAACGGCGGGATATCCTGTCCGATCAGGCAGGTCGGTCCGATCATCGCCAGCGCGCCGATGCGGCAGAACTGGTGGACCAGTGCGAACCCGCTCATGACGGCGCCCTCCCCGACCTGAACGTGGCCAGAGAGCTGCGTATGGTTCGCGATGGTCGCATGGTCGCCGATCACCACGTCGTGCGCCACATGCACGAACGCCATCAGCAGCACATGGTTGCCGACGATGGTCTTCAGCTGTTCGAACGGCGGCCGGTGGATCGTGACGAACTCGCGGATGACCGTGTGGTGTCCGATCTCGCAGTAGGAAACGAGGCCGCGGTAGAAACGGTGGTCCTGCGGCTCCGCGCCGACCAGCGCGTTCATGTAGATGCAGCAGTCCGAGCCGACGGTGGTATAGCGGCAGATCTTGACGTGGGCGTCGATATAGCAGTTGTCGCCGATCTTCACATTGTCTTCGATGACGGCATAAGGCCCGATTTCGACGTTTTTGCCGATCTGGGCGTCGGGGGATACGATCGCGGTTGGGTGAATCATGAGATGTCCTTTCGGGTTCCTGAAAAAGATGCTCCCATAATATACCCCGCCGCGCTCCGCTTATCAAGCGCGTTTCTTATATTTAAAGCAAAAAACTTTTCCCCGCGGCACAGATGTGCCCGCGGGGGACCGCTTACATGGCGTCGGGAATGCCGATTGTCAGCGCGGCAAGGCCGTCCGCGAGGATGTCGCGCACGGCGAAGCAGAGCGCCAGGCGCATCGTGCGGACCGCGGGATCGCCGGCGTTCAGCACCTGCTTTTCGCGGTAGAAGCGGTTGAAGAGTTTCGCCAGGTCGAGCAGGTAGTTCACGAGGATGGAGCAGTCCATCTTGTCGGCGGAGGACCGGATGGCGTCGGCGTACCGCAGGGCGGCCACGGCGAGGGCTTTTTCCTCCGGGGAATCCGCCAGCGACCAGTCGACCGAAGCGGGATCGAACTCGATCCCGGCGTCGTTGCATTTGCGCACGATGGAGTTGATGCGGGCGCAGACGTACTGGACGTACGGACCGGTGTCGCCCTCGAATTTCAGCGAAGCCTGCGGATCGAACATGATCGTGGTCTTCGGGTTGAATTTCAGCAGCATGAACTTCAGCGCACCCATGCCGATGATCTCGCTGCGCGCCTCCAGGTCGGCGGGCGGTTCCTCGCCTTCCTTCACGCGTTCCATCGCGGCCGCCTTCGCCAGAGAGTGCATCTCGTCGAAGAGGTCGTCCGCGTCGACCACGGTGCCCTCGCGGCTCTTCATGCGGCCGGACGGCAGATTGACCATGCCGTAGGAGAGGTGGTAGAGGCTGTCCGCCCAGGCGTAGCCGAGGCGGCCGAGGATCGTGAAGAGCATGCGGAAATGCAGGTTCTGCTCGTCGCCGACGACCCAGACCATGGTGTCCGGGTGGTGTTCGTCGTGCTTGAGGATCGTGGTGCCGATGTCCTGCGTGATGTAGACGCTGGTGCCGTCCTTGCGGAGGAGCACCTTCTCGCCGAGCTTGCCCAGGTCGACCGTGACCGCGCCGTCCGCGCGCTTGCCGAAGATGCCCTTCGCGAGGGCGTCGGCGATGACGTCCTTTCCGAGCAGATAAGTCTGGCTTTCGAGGTAGGTCTTGTCGAAATGCACGCCCATGCGGCGGTACGTCTCGTTGAACCCGTCGATGACCCACTTGTTCATGGTGGTCCAGAGAGCGCGGACCTCGGGATCGCCCGCCTCCCACTTGCGGAGCATCTCCTGCGCCTGCCTGCCGAGCTCGGTTTCGAGGAAGAGATCGTCGGAGGACTTGTCGGCGAGTTCGGGACGCGCTTCCTTCAGCGCCTTGACCTCGTCGGACAGCATCTGATTGAACTTGACGTAGAAATTCCCGACGTAGTGGTCGCCCTTGATCCCCGCCTGTTCCGGCGTGACGCCGTTTCCGGTCAGCTTGTAGGCGAGCATGGATTTGCAGATATGGATGCCGCGGTCGTTGATGAGGTTGACCGGCACCACGTCGTGCCCGGCGCGCGCCATCACGCTGGCGAGCGTCATGCCGATGCAGTTGTTGCGGACGTGGCCGAGGTGCTGCGGCTTGTTCGTGTTCGGTGCGGAGAACTCAATGAGGATCTTGCGGCGGGAGCCTTCCGGGAACGGCACGTCGGCGAGGAGCGACTTCACGTCCGAAACGGAATCGCGGAACAGGGCGGCGGGCTTGAGCGTGATGTTCACGAACGCCTTGATCTTTTCGGCGGACACCACGTCCGGGTCCTTCATCAGGAGCTCGGCGGTCTCGGTTGCCAGCGCGTCCGGCGCGCTCTTCAGCGCCTTGGCGAGGCGGAAGCAGTTCACGGTCAGGTCGCCGTTCATGCCGGCGGGACACGGCTCCCACGGGATGTCGAACGAGGAATCAAGGGAACGCGAGGCGCGGAAGGAATCCGCCAGACGGGAAAGGCATTGGATTTTCATGAACAGGAAAAGAGGTTGGTATGAATCTGTGAATTAATGCGTTGTGCGGATCAGCGTGACCGGGGCGGACGGGTTCACGCGGATGACGTAGTCGCCGAGCGCGGCGGGCAGCAGGGCTGTCATGCCCCGCGGGATGGCCGTGACCGCGCCCCGGACCTCCACGTCCACCGGGCCGCTGATGGCGGTCAGCAGATGGAAACTGCGCGTGGCGCGGGTCGTGTCCGGCCAGTCTCCGGCGAGCCGGAGCTCGTCGCAATGGAACTGCGGACAGCGGTTGATGATCGGATACTTGCGGTTGCGCGCGGCCTTGTCGCTGACGCCCGTGATGCGCGCCGGCGTACGGTCGATGAAGTCGACGCACTGAAGGCCTTCTTCGACATGGAGCTCCTGGTCGGGATCGGGCATCCCCCAGTCGTTCAGCAGGTAGTCGGTATTGCTGTTCTGCTGGATGTCGAGCACCAGGTTTCCGGGGTCGATGCAGTGGACGCGCCCGGCGTTGACGAAATACGCGTCTCCGGCCACGGCATCGAACGATTGAAGCACGCTCTCCACGTCGGACGTGGACAGCAGCTCCAGGAAACGGTGCCGCGTGGCGGTCGGACGGATGCCGACCATGATCTTCGTCCCGGGGTCCGCGTCCAGCACGTACCACATCTTCGTCTTCGGCTCGGCGCCGTTTCCGATCCGGCGCGCGGCGTTCTCGTCGGGATTCACCTGAAGCGGGATGCGCTCGCCCGTGTCGATGATCTTCACGAGCAGCGGGAACCGCGCGTCGCGGGCCATGTCGCCGATCAGGTAGGACGGGCCTATCATCGTGCAGAGTTCATGCAGAGTCTTTCCCGCAAGCGGGCCGTTCGAGATCACGCTCTCGACGCCCTCGCGGTCGCAGATGTCCCACGCCTCGCCGAACCGGCCTTCCTCCGCGGGAAGTTCCCGGTCCAAAACGCGCGCGAGTTTTCCGCCGCCCCATGGCGTCCGGCGGTACATCGGCTCGAACAGCAGCGGATACAAATCGTCTTTGGAAAGAATCGTCATCGGCAGAAAAATCCGTTCATGTTTTTAACTTTTTGACAATACAATATACTACACGAACCGGAAATAACAAACCGCGAGGCGCTTTTTTTTCAAAAAAACCGTGCGAAAAACCGCCGGGATCCCCTGCCCCCGGCGTTCAGGATAAAAGCTGCCGTTTCGCGGAGCCCCGGATCCGTCTGCTCAGACGTGCTTCGTGCGCCCGAAGAGGTTGCCGTATTTCTTCAGGTTCAGCGACTCGACAAACGACGCGATCTTGGTCGTGGTGGAGCACGGGTCGATGGAGGCGTCCATGCAGTCGCCCTCCAGCGCCAGCATCGGCAGTCCGGCCTCCTCGAGCTCCTCGCGAAGGAGCTTCGTGAACGGGCGGTCGGCGAGGCTGCACCGTCCGAACCCGTGCGTGTACAGGATGCAGCCCGTGAACTTCGCCTTCGCCGAAATGTCCTTCACGTACTTCACGCGCAGCTTCGGGTCCAGGAACCCGGTCGTGAGGAGCTTTCGCGCGAGCGATTCGTACGGGTGCTTCGGATCAAGCGGAGCCCAACCCACGAAATTCGTCTCCTCGAACACGATCGGGGCGTTGCAGACGGTCTCGATGTAGTCGAGGTGCTTGGAGTCGTAGAACGGCGGCAGGTGCAGCCAGAGCAGGCGGTGCGTGTCGTCGATGGAATAGCGTTTCTCCGCCCATTCCTTCTTCTGCAGCAGTTCCTCGTAGTAGGTCTTCTGGATGTCGACGAGCTCCTGCGTGCCCCACAGCTGGCTGAAGATGACGGCGTTGTAGACCGCCTCCGAGCCGCGGATCAGCGGCGGCGAGGTCCAGCGCAGTTCGTTGCACTTACGCGAATAGTCCGCGGCGAGGTTGGACAGCATGCAGGCTTCCTCCAGGCGCGCCGGGTCGAGCTTGTACCCGAGCGCTTCCTCCATCTGCTCGACCGACTGGCGCAGGCCGTCGGCGATCTGCCCGACCGCGTTGGTGTTCGCCAGGTTGATCGGGGTGTGAAGCGAATAGAAACGGTCCTCGAAGCCGTACGTGCGCGCCAAGTCGGCGAAAATGCGTTCGCCCTGCTGGCACGGCTGGCTGGTGGAGACGGCGAAATCGGGCGTCTTCAGCGGCAGTCCCTCCAGCATGCGCAGGAAGGAGCAAGTCTGCTGGTCGAACCCCTTGCGGGCGGCGACGTCAAGCGCGGCCTTCACGCGTTTCGAGCTGCGTCCGAAGAGCGCGGCATACGTTTCCAGCGTCAGGATGCGCGCGCCGAACGCGTTCAGGATCTCGGTCGGGAAGAAGAGGTTGCGCCAGATGGTCGGCTTGTCCTTGTCGCCAAAGAGGAACGAGCGTTTGTTGCTCGCCACGCGCATGGCGACGGATTTCTGGCGGGTGGGCTCGTACTGGACGGGGTCCGGGTCGAGCTTGCCGCGGAGCTTGCTGTATTCGAGCGCGAGGACGGCGGCGCCGAGCGCGCCCATGACGTTGTGGAATTCCGGGATGATGATCTCGCAGCCGGTGATCTCCTTCATGAAATACGCCACGGCATGGTTCGAGGCCACGCCGCCCTGGAACAGGATCGGATGCGAGGGATCGTGGTGCATCAGCATCTGGCCGACGCCGTTCAGGATCGTGCGCGCCTGCGCCCGGCATGCCCCGGCGAGCAGGTCGCCCATCGGGATGCGGTTCTTGAACTTGTTGATGGAGGTGGCGGAGAGCACGGCGCAGACGGAGCTGAACTCGGTCTTCGCGTCGTAGTTCACCTTGTCGGCCATTTCCTCGACCGGGATGCCGAGCTTGGCGGCCACGCTGTCGAGGTAGCTTCCGGTGCCCGCGGCGCACACGCCGGACATCATGGACACCCACATGCCCATCTTGTGGTTGAAGACCATGCACTTGCTGTCCTGGCCGCCGCAGTCGATGATCGCGTCCACGTTCGGATAGTAGCGTTTCGCCCCGGCGACGTGCGCGGAGACTTCGCTGACCTGGAAATCGTACGGGATGAAGCGTTTCGTATCCTCGACGATCTGGCTGCCCGTCACGACCGTGCAGGCGATGTCCCCGGCGTGGATGCCGCTTTCAGCCGCGGCCTTCGCAACCTCGGCGGTCGTCTCGCACGTGATGTTTCCGGCGTTCAGGCCCGCCTCGGAAAAGAACGTGGCAAGGGTCTTCTTCAGCGCGCCCATGTTGCAGCGCCCGCAGGACGTGCAGCGGCCCGTGCAGGAAAGCTGACCGGAATCCACCGGCTTCGTGCGCTGGTAGGTCGTATGGACCACGCGCCCCTTGTCGGTGATGACGACGGCTTTGAATGTCGTGGAACCGATGTCGATCCCGAGGTAGTATTTCATCGATGGCACCCAAAACAGTTTTGCGATTAGATAAAAAATTATCTATATAATATACCCCTTTTTCGCGCCTTTTCCAATCTAAATCAAAAAAATAAAGGCATTTCCGCCGTTTTACGGATTGTGAATACTATTTCATTTCCCTTTTTCGCATCTTTCCCAGTGTTTTTTTGAATAAAAGAAATCCCTCCGGACGTGAATCAGGAGGGATCATATGTGCCCGAGCGTAGCCGGGCACTACCGCCGTGGAGGGCTTGCCCTCCTCAGTGGCGTTCGCGGAGCCAGGCTTCGACGAACTGGTCCAGGTCGCCGTCGAGCACGGCGGCGGTGTTGCCCGTCTCCACGCCCGTGCGGAGGTCCTTCACCATCTGGTACGGCTGGAGCACGTAGGAACGGATCTGGTTGCCCCAGGAATTGTCGGTCTTTTCGCCGGAGATCTGCGCCGCCTGCTGACGGCGTTTTTCCTCTTCCAGTTCGTACAGGCGCGCTTTCAGCATCTGCATCGCCATCGCGCGGTTCTTGTGCTGGGAGCGTTCCACCTGGCAGGAGACGACCACGCCGGTCGGCAGGTGGGTGATGCGGACCGCGCTGTCCGTACGGTTCACGTACTGGCCGCCCGCGCCGGATGCGCGGTAGGTATCGACGCGAAGGTCCTTCTCGTCGATCTCGATGTCGATCTCGTCCTCGATCTCCGGGAACGCGTCGACGGAGGCGAACGACGTGTGGCGGCGCGCGTTGGCGTCGAAGGGGGAGATGCGCACGAGGCGGTGCACGCCGCGTTCGGCGCGCATGTATCCGTAGACGAATTCGCCGGTCACTTTCAGGACGGCGCTCTTGATGCCGGCCTCGTCGCCGGGCTGCATGTCGATGATCTCGTCCTGGAATCCGCGGCGTTCGAACCAGCGGCGGTACATGCGGAGCAGAATGCTCGCCCAGTCGCAGGACTCGGTGCCGCCCGCGCCCGCGTGGATGTACACGAAGCTGTTGCAGCGGTCGAACTTGCCGGAAAGGAAGCTCACGATCTCGAGCTTGGAGAGCCCGGCCTCGAGCTTGGTCCAGGCGTCGTCGGATTCCTCCAGGAACGACGGGTCCTCTTCGGCCAGTTCGGCGATCGCGAGGAAGTCGTCCGCCTCGCGTTTGAGCTTGTTGTAAGGCTCCACGATGTTCTTGCAGGAGGAGAGCTTCTGCACGGTCGCCTGCGCCTTTTCCTTGTCGTCCCAGAAATCGTTCTGCGCCATGGTCTTTTCGATCTCGGCGATCTGCGCCAGGGTTTCGTCCACGTGCAGATAGTTCGACAGCTTCGACAGGCGTTCCGTCAGGTCCGCGCCGTGAGCTTTGATCTCGTCAATGGTCATTCGTCGTCTCCAAAGGGGATTAGGCCAGGCCGCGCACGAGCGCCACGGCGTCGGCGACGGCCTGTCCGATGGCGTCCCAGTTTCCGGCGCGCATGTCGGCGGTCTTGCCGAGCCAGGTGCCGCCGACGGCCGCGATCTCCGGGACCGCCAGGTATTCGGCGGCGTTCGCGCTCGTCACGCCGCCGGTGGGCATGAAGCGGACGCCAAGGTGTTTATAGGGCGCGATCAGGGATTTCAGGAACTTCACGCCGCCCGCGGCTTCCGCCGGGAAATACTTCAGGAAACGGCAGCCCAGCTCCATGGCCTGTTCCGCCTCGGACGGGGTGCACACGCCCGGCGCGAACGGGAATCCGCATTTCACGGCTTCCTTCACGACGGTCGGGTTGAAGCCCGGCGCCACGGCGAATTTCGCGCCCGCCTCGAACGCCCGGTGCAGGTCGCGCACGTTCAGCACGGTGCCCGCGCCCAGGTAGAGGCCGGGGAACTCCTTCGCGGCCGCGCGGATCACGCTCTCCGCGGCTTCGGTGCGGAACGTGATCTCGGCCGCCGGGAGCTGTTTCTCCTGGAGGACCGAGCACATTTTGAGGCCGTCTTCGAGGTTGTCGAGGACCAGGACCGGGACGATCCGGATCGCGCTCAGGCGGTCAAGAGCGGCTTTGACGTTCTGCTGAAAAAGTTCCATGGTGGTTTGCCTTTCAAGTATGTGAATTGTTTTTGTTGCGTTTTCTGAGGCGCGGCCCGTTCATTTCTTCTTCAGGACGAGCTTCGCCGGAGCGCCGTTCACGGTCTCGTCCGTGATGATGCACTCCTTCACGTCCTGGCGGGACGGGACATCGTACATCACGTCCAGCATGATGTCCTCCATGATGGAACGCAGACCGCGTGCGCCCGTGCCTTTCTCGTAGGCTTTTTTCGCGAGCGCGGCGATGGCTTCGTCCGTAAAGGACAGCTTCACGCCCTCCATTTCCATGAGGGTCGTGTACTGGCGCACGATCGAGTTCTTCGGCTCGGTCAGGATGCGTTTCAGCGCCTCCTCGTCGAGCGGGGTGAGCGCGGCCGTGACGGGCATGCGGCCCATGAACTCGGGGATCATGCCGAAATGCACGAAATCCTCCGGTTCGACGGCGGACAGCGGCGATTCGAGAAGGAGTTTGTTCTCCGCCTCGGTGCGCTTGTCCTCCTCGCTGGCGTTCTCCGTGCCCTGCGTGAAGCCGAGCACGTGACGGCCCACGCGGCGCTGGACGATCTTGTCCAGGCCGACGAACGCGCCGCCGCAGATGAAGAGGATGTTCGAAGTGTCGACGTGCAGGTATTCCTGCTGCGGATGCTTGCGGCCGCCCTTCGGCGGGACGTTGGAGATGGTGCCTTCGAGGATCTTCAGGAGCGCCTGCTGCACGCCTTCGCCAGAGACGTCGCGCGTGATGGAGACGTTCTGGCTCTTCTTCGCGATCTTGTCGATCTCGTCGACGTAGATGATGCCGACCTGCGCGCGGTCGAGGTCGTAGTCGGCGGCCTGAACGAGACGCAGGATGATATTTTCCACGTCCTCGCCCACATATCCGGCTTCCGTCAGGGTGGTGGCGTCGGTGATGCAGAACGGCACGTCGAGCATCTTCGCGAGGGTGCGGGCGATGAGCGTCTTGCCGCTGCCGGTGGGGCCGATCAGCAGGACGTTGCTCTTGTCGAGGTCGACGTCGGAGGCGTCGTAGAGGTTTTTCGATTTCAGGCGGTTGTAGTGGTTGTGCACGGCCACGGACAGGATCTTCTTCGCCTGTTCCTGGCCAATCACGTAACGGTCGAGCTCCGCCTTGATGTCGGCGGGCGTCGGCACGTTCAGGTGGTCCACGAACGACGGCAGACGGCCGGACTTTTCGGCGGAGTCTTCAAATGCTTCGTCTTCGTCGCCGGGCACGGACGCGGAGGGTTTCGCGCCGGGGAATCCGTTCCGGCTGAACAGCGTATCGCAGATGGACACGCAGTTGCGGCAGATGGAAGCGCCGCTCGGGCCGGTCAGCAGGCCGCCCTTCACTTCGCTTTCCTGACGGCCGCAGAAAGAACAGCGTTCGGGTCTTTTCATGGATCAGTTCCCCTTGACTTTGAGGGCGGCGACGTCCGCGCGGGGCGGCAGGACATGGTCGACGAGGCCGTATGCCACGGCTTCCTCGGCGGACATGAAATAGTCGCGCTCGGTGTCGCGTTCGATCTTCTTCAGCGTCTGGCCGGAGTGCTTCGCCAGGATGGTGTTCAGCGCGGCCTTCGTGCGCAGGATCTCCTTCGTGTGGATCTCGATGTCCGTCGCCTGGCCTTCGGCACCGCCGAGGACCTGGTGGATCATGATGCGCGCGGACGGCAGGGCGTAGCGCTTGCCCTGCGTGCCGGCGGCGAGCAGCACGGCGGCCATGGACGCGGCCTGGCCCATACAGAACGTGCAGACATCGCACGGGAGCGACTGGATCGTGTCATAGATGGCGAGGCCGGCGGTCACCACGCCGCCCGGAGAGTTGATGTACAGGGAGATGTCCTTCTTCGGGTCCTCGCTCTTCAGGAAGAGCAGTTCCGCCACGACCAGGTTCGCGATGGCATCGTCGATGGGGTCGCCCAGCAGGATGATGCGGTCGCGGAGCAGACGGGAATAGATGTCGTAGGAACGTTCGCCGCTTCCGGTCTGTTCGACGACGATCGGCACGAGGGTGTTGCGGGTTCTTCCGGTCGGTTTCATGGTTGTCATCTCCTTGTCTTCGTTTGTTTCTCTGTCAAAAACGCACGGCCTTCGTGCTTCTTTCGACGCGCAAAGGCCGGACATTCTGCTGGCGGGAATGGCCAGACTTTGAGGCGCTTCCGGACAGAAGCGCCATTTATGGTTCTCGCCGGGAGGAATCTGCATCCCTCCGGCGTTCTGTTCGTTTTTTACTTCGCGGCGGCTTTCATGCGGCGTTCCGCGAGCACGCCGAGGGTCTTCTCAACGAGGAGCTCGATCTCAAGCTCGTTGAGACGGCCGGTGCGCTGGAGGATTTCGGCGAGGCGGGCGGGCTCCATGCGGGTCTGCTGCGCCATGTTCTGGATGGCCTGGGCGACTTCCTGCTCGGAGAGCTTGACCTCTTCCTGCTTGGCGATCTTGCGCATAATGAAGTTCTTGCGGAGCTGTTCGGAGGCTTTCTTCTTCGCCTCTTCCATGTGCTGGTCCTTCTCGGCCTCGAACTTTTCGAGGGCTTCCTTGTCCTGTCCGACGGCGTACTGGAGCAGCTTGTATTCGTTGTCCGTGGCGGTCTCGAGCGACTTCTTCGGCAGGTCGAACTGCGGGGCCTTTTCGAGGATGGCGGCCTGGACGGACTCCATCGTCTTGGAACGGGTCATGATCTCGGCCTGGCGGGCGGCGAGGTCGTGGTAGAACTTGGTCAGCTCTTCGGCGGACTTGAACTCCATCTTCTCGGCGAGCTTCGCCATGTCTTCGATCGGCTCGCGGCGCTGGCCGTCGTGGACTTTCATCTTGAAGTTGACCTTTTTGCCGCGGAGGCCTTCCTCGCGCCAGTCGGCGGGGAATTCAGCGGTGAAGGAGCGTTCTTCGCCGACGGTCGCGCCGGTCATGGCGGCGTTGACGCCGGGGATCATTTCCTGGCCGATCAGGTAGATCCAGGCGGAATCGTTCTTGACCGCGCGCTTCAGGGAATCGGAGGCGTCTTCGGGGAGCGCGAAATCGCTCTCGTAGGAGACGTGGAGCATGTCGCCTTCCTTGGCGGCGTCGGTGATGGGCACGAAGCTGCTGTACTGGGCCTTGGCGCGTTCGATGAGGTCTTCCTCGATCTTGGCGGCGTCTTCGGCTTCCGCGACCTCGCCGAGGTCCTTGTAGTCCGGGAGCTCGAATTCGGGCGCGATCTCGAAATCGCACTTCATCGCGAATTCCTTGCCCTCTTCGAGCGTTCCAACGGGCTCAAGCTTGCTGTAGGAGATGATGTCGAGCTCGTCGGCCTTCTTGGAGAGCAAATCGTAGGCGGCGACCTGGATCAGGCGGCCGGCTTCCTCGTCAACGTAGCCTTTATAGCGGGCCTTCACCATGGCGAGCGGGGCCTTGCCGGGACGGAATCCGGGGATCTGAGCCTTGCGGGCGACGGCCTTCGCCGCGTTCAGGAAGAGATCGGCGGAAGCCTCGGCGGGGAGCACGAATTTCGCGTCGCGTCCGCAGACGTCGGTGTCGGTGATGGTGAGCGTGAATTGTTCTTTCCAGCTGGGAGTGGACATGTTTGTCTTGCCTTCGTGATTGGTTATCTGAATGTATTGTCGGTAACGGATCGGATTGTCTCTCCGCAAAAGCGCGGGCGTTCACGGAAAGATGCGAGTATACAATATACACCCTTTCTTCCTGATTTTCAATCCGCTTTCCGTCTTTTTTCTAATTATTTCGGTCAAAAACGGATGATGTCCGTCAAATCGTCTTTCGGCAGAAATGTTTTTCTCCGGCGAAACTTGTACAGCAAACTTGTACAGGTCGGGAAATATCGCGATTATGCCGGAAAAAGCTGCGTTTCCCGCGTCCTTCCGCGTTGAAGCGGATGTGGAAGCATGTTATATTTGATTTCTGGGACAGGATACTGACGGATTTCAACGCATCGCCAGTCCTGTCCCCGGCATAAGCATGGCGGACGGAGGTTCGGAAACGAGGGGGACTTCCTCCGGCGGCGGCGGTCGAACGCCGTTGCACGTTTCAATCTTGTGTGCCGTCGGCATCCGGACCGAAGTTGAGGGACCGGATCCCGTTTCATGGGGAATGGGCGGGACCCGGAAAGCGGTTCCGGTGCAGGGAGGGAGACGGCGCACGGTGAAATGTGCTGCTTATGCCTTTTTTTACTCGCCGGAACAGGAATCCTCGACTGCGTGGACGAGCTGGACGAGCAGGGCGTTCACGGGGACCTGGATGCCGTGTTTGCGCGCGAGCGAGACGACCGAGCCGTTGATGAAGTCGATCTCAGTGCGGCGCTTGTGGATGCGATCCTGAAACATGGAGGAACATCCAGTGCGCGTGAGGACGCAGATCTTGTGCACGAGTTCCAATATCTCCTCGCGGTCGAAGTCGATCCCATCTGCCTTCGCCACGGTCAGCCCCTCGTCGACGATCTGCCGCACGATGTCCCAGCTCGGACGGTTGGACTGGATGAACCCGTTTTTGACCTCAAGCAGCATGGTGAGCGGGTTGATGGACATATTCACGAGCAGCTTGCGCCAGATGAGCACGCGGACATCGTTCGATATGGAGATGTCGAGGCCGCTTTCGTCGAAGATCGAGCGGATCAGCTCCACGTGCGGCGAATCCTTGGCGAACGCGCCGATGATGGTCTTGCCGTCCGCTGCGTGCAGGAAATGCCCGCTGCCGAGGAGCGTGCTGTTGTGGTTCGAGGTGCCGATCACGATGCGGTCGAGCGGAACGAACTTCACGATCTCGAGGTAGTTTCCCATGCCGTTCTGAAGCGAGACCACGACCGTCTTCGGGCCAATGAGCGACCGGTTCGCTTTCAACGCGGCGTACGTCTGGTGCGCCTTCACGAAGATCAGCAGGATATCGACCGGCTCCTGGCGACCGTGTCCGCTGACTTTCGCCGGGACATTGAACCGGATCTCCTCGTCGTTTTCGACCATCAGGAGGCCGTTTTTGTTGATCTCGTCGACTTTCGCGGCCCTGTGGTCAAGCAGCGTGAGGCTGATGTTCGGATTTTTGCAGAGGTAGGAGGCATAGAGACAGCCCATGGCTCCTGCTCCGAGGATGACGGCATTCAGCATGGCGGTCGGCCTTTCGCGGGTGGTTTATGGAAAACAATATCAAAATAATGTAGCACGGAAACGCCTCTTCGTCAAGTTTTTGGGCGGGAAAGGACGGGAGCGGGATGGTTTTACAGGGGCTTCCGCGCCAGCACGATTCCCTGCGTCAGCAGGATCGCCCGGTTAAGTCTTTTTTCAATTATCTCGCCGTGTTCGGCGCAGAGGCGAACGGCGTCCTCCATCTGAATCGGGCGTTCGTCGGGGAACCGCCAGATGCCGAGCATTTCGGCGGCGCGGCGGATCAGGCGGTAACTGAACGTTGGCACGGGGAACGTGATGAGGACCAGCCCACCGGGCTTCGCAAGCTCGAAATGCCGCCGGATCGCGATCTTCGTCTGTTCCTCGGGAAAATGCTCCACCAGCCCGACGCTGAACACGAGGTCGGCGGGCTCGAACGAGGCGGTGTCCAGCGTAAGGATGTCGGCACAGACGATCGGGTAGTTGAACGAATCGGGGTGTTTCATCCAGAACAGCAGTGTGCCGCGCGGATTGCTGTCCACCACGGTATAGAACTGGACGTACAGACGATCCTTGAACGTGTCGCAGAACGAGCTGTTGCCACCGCCGAGCTCGATGATCCTGCCGTAGCGGTCCGGGAATCCGCCCGCGTCGAGGACCATTTTCGCGATCCGGTGCGCCGTGATGCGCCGCGTGACGCGCGCCGTGACAAACGGTTTTTCGTAGTAGCGGGTCCAGTCTGTGGCGGGCGTGTCCGGCATGAGTTCGACCAATTGATGATTCCGCCCGTCAGAGGATGGAATCGCCCTGGCTTTCGAGCGTGCCGTCGGCGATGGCCGCACGGATGCGTTCCATGAGGGTGATGAAGTAGTGGATGTTGTGGATCGTGAGCAGGCGCGCCCCGAGGATCTCGTTCACGTTCAGCAGGTGCCGGATGTAGGCGCGCGTAAAGTGCGTGCAGGCATAGCAGTCGCAGCGCGGGTCGAGCGGGGAGAAGTCCTCCGCGAAGCGTCCGGCCTTGGCGGGCAGGGTATCGCCGCCTCGCATGAAGGCGGCCGCGTGGCGCGCCAGACGGGTCGGCATCACGCAGTCGAACATGTCGACGCCGAACTTCACGCTTTCGAGGATCTGTTTCGGGGTGCCGACTCCCATCAGGTAGCGCGGCTTGTCCTCGGGCAGCAGCGGGGCGGTGAACGAGGTCACGTCGAACATCTCCTCCTGCGATTCGCCGACGGAGACGCCGCCGATGGCGCAGCCGTCGAAGTCGAGCGAGGCGACGTGAGCGGCGGACTGCGCCCGGAGGTCGTGGTACACGCTGCCCTGCACGATGCCGAATCTCAGTTGATGGTCGTCCAGCGGCTGTTCGCGGGAGATTTCCTCCCAGCGCATGGTCATGGCGAGCGACTTCTCGGCGGCATCGTGCGTGGCGGGATACGGCGTGCATTCGTCGAACGCCATCACGATGTCGGAGCCCAGGTCGCGCTGGATGCGCATGGACTCGACCGGGCCGAGGAAATGCCGCGAGCCATCGATGTGCGAGGCGAACTCGACGCCGTCCGGCTTGATCTTGCGGAGCGGGGCGAGGCTGAAGACCTGGAATCCGCCGCAGTCGGTCAGGATGGGGTGGTTCCAGTCCTCGAACTTGTGCAGGCCGCCGGCGCGCCGGATCAGCCCGGACCCCGGACGGAGCATCAGGTGGTAGGTGTTCCCGAGGATGATCTGAACGTTCATCTCCTCCAGCTCGCGCGGGGACATCGCCTTCACCGTGGCGCGCGTGCCGACCGGCATGAAGATGGGCGTCGGGATCGACCCGTGGACGGTTTCCAGCACGCCGAGGCGCGCGTGGGATGCCTC
>JBGUKB010000118.1:0-15314 GCA_045114235.1 Victivallales bacterium | reverse complement strand
TTTCCCCGCCCCGGAAAACTGTTTCTAACCCCGTTTTCAACAAAACTCCAGCAAGAAAGGAGCCTTCGCCATGAAACATCTCACCATCCTCGCAGCCGCCTCGCTCGCGCTCCTCGCCGCGTTCACCTGTTTCGCACAGGACGCCGCTTCCGCGAAGATCGACCCGAAAGCCGAGACCATCGCACTTCCCGCACCCGCCAAGACCGGCGGCATGCCGCTCATGCAGGCGCTCGCGGAACGCAAGACCGTCCGCGACTACAAGCCCGGCGAACTCGACGCCGCCACGCTCTCCGAAATCCTCTACGCCGCCAACGGCGTGAACCGTCCCGACGGCAAGCGCACGATCCCGACCGCGATGAACAAGCAGGACCTCGAAGTCTACGTCGCGCTGCCTGGCGCCGCCTACCACTACGACGCAAAGGAAAACAAGCTCGTGCGGATCGACGCCGGCGATTTCCGCGCCGACCTCATCATGAACAAGAACATGGCGAAAAACGCCGCCTGCATCCTCGTCTACGCCAGCGATTCCACCAAGTTCCCGAACGACATCAAGTACCCCGCGATCCACGTGGGCGAAGCTTCGCAGGACGTCTACCTGTACTGCGCCTCGAAGGGGATCGGCACCGTTTCCCTCGGCATGTACGACGAAGCCGCCGTCCGCAGGGTCTTCAAGCTCGACGGCAAGATGACCGTGATCCTCGCGCAGGCCGTCGGATTCACGAAATAACCTGAATTTTCTTCCTCCGGAGACGCATCCCGATGGCGGACGACGAACTCAAACACAACGCAAATGAAACGGGCGGAACGCCGTCCGGCAATACGCCCGGAAACGCTCCGTCCGCCGAACCCGACCGCACGCTGGTCATGGACACGGATTCGGTCGACCGCACGCTGGTCATGGACACGGATTCGGTCGGCCGCACCATCGTCCTGAGCCCTGAGAACGGCATCACGCGTGCCGATTCCGAAGACACGCAGACCATCGGCGGCAAACAACGCACGCGGATCCGGAGCATCCTTCAGAATTCCACGTCGATCCTGTCCGCGCTGACGGGGACCGGCACGGGCAAGCGCGACGTCGGCGCGAAGATCGACGGAATGGACCGCCGCCGCGAACGCGCGGAAGTCGGACGCCAGACGGAAGAGCAGACGCACCTGACCGACCTGGAGGAACGGTTCGAGATCGAACACAGGCTCGGCAAGGGCGGACACTACGAGGTGTCCGTCGGCGAAGACCTCGGGCTCGAACGCCAGGTGGCGGTGTATTCTCTCCTCGATGAAAACCTCCTGGACCCGAACGAACGCGCCGGCTTCATCGCCGAGGCCGTGATTTCGGCGCAGCTCGACCACCCGTCCGTCCTGCCCGTCTACAGCATCAACCGGGACTACCGCGGCGGCCTGCATTCCACGGTGAAGCTGACCGACGGCACGGACCTCCGGAAATACCTGAACCGGATCACGTCGCGCTACCGCAGCGCCGGATTCCACGCGGCGGAGGAAGCCGCCTCGCTGAGCTTCCGCCTGGAGCTCATCCTCGGCATCACCGACGGACTGGTCTACGCCCACAGCCGCGGCGTCGTGCACGCCAACCTGCATCCGCAGAACATCCTGATCGGCGAATACCACGAGGTCTACATCAAAGGCTGGGGCTACGCGCACTTCATCTCCGCCACGCAGGAGGACGCCGCGAAGCCGAAACGCAACATGCCCGAGATCGTCGACCCGCGGTTCATCGCGCCCGAGATCGTTTCCGGCGCGGACCCCTCCGTCCGTTCCGACGTCTACGCCCTCGGCATGATCCTCTATGAACTCGTCACGCTCCATCCGCCGTTCCCCGACGCCCCCGCGCCGGAAATACTGGAGAACCTCCGCAACGGCGTCCGGCCGACGATCGAACACCGTTTCGGCGGCGCGATCGACCCGGACATGAAGGCGATCATCCAGAAGGCCACCGCGCCCGATCCCGAAGACCGCTACGAAACCGTGGCCGACTTCGCCGAAGACGTCCGCCGCTTCCTGCATTCGGAGGAGGTCTCCGTGCGCAAGATCAGCCTGTCGAAGCGCTTCGCGAAGCTCATCCGGGCGCATCACAGGCGCATGTTCCTGTGGCTTCTGACCCTGATCTTCCTGGTCGGCGCGCTCATCGCCTACAACATCTTCAACGACGTCCGCATGGCGCAGATATCCTACCTCGACGACCATGTGCTCGGCAAGGCGCAGTCCGCCTGCCGGAAGACCGCCCACCAGTTCAACCTCCAGGCCGAAAAGTTCAACGCCATGCTCGAATCCGTCAAGTTCGAGACCGAGTTCCTGCTTTCCGGCCATATGGAATCGCTCGGCGGCGGCGAGAAATATTTGGCGCCGCCGGACGACGCGGCCGTCGCCGGGACCTCCGGGCTCCATACCGAGTATTCCCCGTCCTACGGCGACTCCGTCAGCTTCCTCAAGATCGAGGCCGGACGCGCGGACGACCTGAAGGATCCCGATTTCACGCGCCTCGGCAGGCTCCAGCCCACGCTCTTCCGCTACATGCTTCAGGCCCCGCTGAACGCCCACGTCACGAAAGAAAGCACGGACAAGCAGATCAACCGGCTCACGCAAAGCGTCAGCCCCATCTACCGCATCCAGATCCTGTTGGCCGACGGCCCGTCCCTGCACTATCCGTACACCGTGAAAAGCGAATCCGCGCTTTCCGGCGAGACATCCTGGTACGACCGGGCTCTGGCCTCGCACAGCGCCGAAGCCTTCTGGAACCTTCCCTCCAAGCTCGAAAACGCCGCCTCCGGAACGGAACGCGTCGTCCTGCCGGTCTCGATCCCGCTGGGGCAGCCGGACGCCCCGCTCGGCGCGGCGGCGATCCTCGTTTCCGGGCGCTACATCGACCAGATCCTGAACGAGGCTGACAATCTCCCGCGCGGCCTCGTGTCGCAATACTTCATCGCGAAGAATGGCAACGTCAAGCTGGAACGCATGAACAACGGCCCCGGCAAGCCGCCGACCGTCAACCTTGAAAAAGGCAAGTACCCCGATCCGTGGCTGACGGACTGGATGAACGGCAGGGAATACGGCGCCGTCATCCGCAAGGAACCCGGCGGACCGTTCGTCTACTGTTTCTCGGACGTCCCCGCCATGGGAGAGTGGTACGTGGAGAAGATCCGCCTGCGCGATTTTCTGGCGGACATCGACCCCGACCGGAAAGGAGGACTCCAATGAGCAGCCGCGGCGCTACATCCGGAAAAGTCGATACCGTGACCTCGATCAAGGTCGGGCTGAAGAGCCTCAGCCGCGATCAGGACACCATGGTGACGTTCACTCACGTGGACCGTTCCGTCGTCCGCTTCGACGACAAGCTGGACGTGAAGCTTGAAAACATCGACGCGGAATACCAGCAGGGCAAAGTCTTCGCAGAAGGCGGCCAGGGCATCATCCGCGAGGGCATGGACCTGAACCTGCGCCGCCTCGTGGCGATCAAGACCCTGAAGCCGCAGCCCGAAGACCAGTTCTCGCGCGGCCAGTTCATCCAGGAGGCGCGCGTCACCGCCCAGCTCGGCCACCCCGCGATCATCCCGATCTACTCGCTGAACTCGGACGACAAGGACGGGCTTCACCTCGTGATGAAGCTCGTCGACGGCAAGACGCTGAAGGACTATCTGGAGCAGCTTGACCACGAGTACCGCACGTCCGGCATCGAACAGTTCGACGAACGCAAGTCCCTGATGTACCGCCTCGAGATCATTCTGCGCGTCTGCGACGCCCTCGACTACGCCCACAACCGCAACATCATGCACTGCGACCTCAAGCCGGAAAACATCCTCATCGGCGAATTCCGCGAGACCTACATCATGGACTGGGGCATCGCGCGCCAGATCGAGGAGCCCGGATACGACCCCGCCACCTGGGTGAAGCCGAACACCATCTCCGGCACCCCGCGTTTCCTGTCGCCCGAAGCCATCCACGGCGAACACACCGACCAGCGGGCGGACATCTACGCGCTTGGGCTCATCCTCTTCGAGGTCGTCACGCTCCGCGAAGCCTACATGGCGCGCACCAGCGCCGAGGTCGTCTCCATGATCCGCGAAGGGCGCATCGCCGAAACCCGCCACAAATACGGCTTCAGGATCGATCCGGACCTGAAGGCCATCATCGCGAAGGCCACCGCCTACGACCGCGACAAGCGCTACCAGACCGTCCGCGAACTCGGCATGGACATCCGCCGTTACATGGGCGGCGAGGAGACGTCCGCGAACCCGTACCACCTCTTCGGGCGCATCACCGCGTTCGCCGTGCACCACAAACGCGCCTCGCTGATCTTCGCCGTCGCCTGCATCCTCACGCTGCTCCTGACGATCGGCGTGACCTGCTACCGCCGCGTCAGCATGATCACCGCCAGGCACGACTACAGCCGCGAGCTCGGCGAAGCCCTGCTCCAGTCCCGTGCCTGCGCCGACTACATCGAAACGAACATCGCGCGAAATGCCCAGTTCCTCTCCGCCATCACCTCGGAGTTCATCTTCCTCTACGAGACCGACCTGGACGACGAGGAAGACATCCCGGACAGCATGATGCCGGTCTCCTCGATGAGGAACGACGCGAGTGACCCGCCCGCGTCGCTGCTGTATTCCTCCGTGTACCACCGCAAGATCGACTTCTCGCATTTCGCCCACAAGACCATCCACGGCGAAGACCTCACCGGCATCGAGAAACGCCGCCTGCATGTACTGGACCACCTCCGCGAACCCATCATGCGCGTCTTCTTCGAACGCCTCCCGCAAAACCTCGCGGACGCCTCCCCTGCCGAACAGAACGAGTATCTCCGCCTCACCGGGATCCCGCTCCACCTGCTGCTCTTCGGATTCCCGGACGGCCAGTACATCGTATACCCCGGCAGCGGGACCTACGCCCCGACCTACGACCCGCGCGGACGCCACTGGTACAAGACCGCGCAGGAGGGCAACGGCGACTTCGCCTGGAGCAAGCCCTACCCCGGCAACACCGCCGCCGCGGGCTATCTGCTCTCCTGCAACATCCCGATGCTGGACACCGCCGGCAATTTCCTCGGCGTCGCCGGGTTCGACCTGCACCTGAACACCATCATCCGCGACCTGACTTCGCACGGCAACACGGGAAGCAACGTCCTCGAAAAGACCCTGCTGGACGATTCCGGCCTGATCCTGCTCTCCACCGGTGCCAGGTTCGAAGGCGCCATGGAGACGAACAAGGAAGATTCCCTTACCATCAACTTCGATGACGCCGACCTGTTCCGGCAGTTCAAAGAGACCAAATACGGCACGATCTCCCGCGAGGAAAACGGACGCCGCATCATCTACTGCGTGAACTACCTCCCCAGCCAGGACTGGTACTACTTTGAGAAGATCGACGTGACGTCCTCCGTCCCCGACACCTTCTTCTGATCCTCGCTAGGCGGGAGACAGACGGCACAGCCGTGCCGTCCAGGCGAGCCCGTTATCGAGCCTGAGAAGTCATCTAAGTCTTATATGGCAACTCGACCGGCATGGATTCCCCCCTGCCCTAAAAGAATGCCCTCCGGCGCCGTAAAAAGCGCATCGGAGGGCGTTGCTTTTCAGAGTTTGGATACCGAGGCTCAGTCCGCGTCCTCGTAGAAGGCGGTCAGGAGGGTGCGGAGGGAACGCGCCATGACCTCGCGGTCCTGGTCCGGTATCTTCGCCATGGCCTTCGCCACGCGGTCGTGCAGGTACTTGGACAGCACGTCGAGGCTCCGCTTCGCGGACTCCGAGATCGAGAGGTAGACGACGCGGCGGTCGTCCTTCGACGAGGTCCGGCAGACCATGTCGCTCTTCACCAGGCTGTCGACCATCTGGGAGACGCCGCCGGATGTCACGCCGAGCTCCTCGGCGAGGTCGCGGATGCTCACCTGCTCGCCCTGCGCCTGCGCGAGGTAGGTCAGCACGCGGATCCGGGAGAAGGTGATCTTCTGGCCCGGGGCGATCTCGGGGCATTCCTGCAGGAGCAGGTTCAGCATCTTGGCGTTGCTGCGGATGATGAGGCGCCACACGTCGGACGCGACATCGCCGGAGTCCGGCACGGGAAACAGCAGGTTCGGTACGATGGAATCTTTTTTGCTCATATCAGTCTCCTTAGTCTCTCGGGCGGTCGAGGTGCAGAATCTTTTTGCCGGTCTCGCGGACGTACTGGAAGAACGCGTAGAGGGCCGGGGTGAACATGATGCCGACCAGCGTGGCCATGATCATGCCGGAGAACGTGGTGATGCCGATGGCGCGGCGGCTGCCGGAACCGGCGCCCGTCGCCACGACCAGCGGGAACACGCCGAAGATGAAGCTCCAGGCGGTCATCAGGATGGCGCGGTAGCGGAGGCTCGCGCCGCTCAGGGCGGATTCCACGATGCTCTTGCCGTGCTCGCGCTCCTGCTTGGCGAATTCGACCATGAGGATGGCGTTCTTGGAGGACAGACCGATCAGCATGACCATGCCGAGCTGGGCGTAGATGCTCAGGTCCGGGGTCCCGAACTTGAAGACATGGCCCTGAATCGAGGACCCCGCCGTGATCGAGAGTCCGATCAGCGCGCCGCAGACGGCGAACGTCACGGTCAGCATCACGGGAATGGGGATCGTCCAGCTTTCATACTGGGCGACAAGGAAGAGGTAGGCGAACATCAGGGCGAGCGCCATGAGGTAGACGATCTGGCCTTCGTTCTGGCGTTCCTGGTAGCTCAGCCCGGTCCATTCCAGGTGGTATTGCTCCGGCAGGTGCGCATTTTCCATCGCGTCCATGATGAGGCGCGAGCTCGCGCCGGGGAGGCCGCTCACGGTCAGTTCGGCGCTGGTCATCTTGTCGAAACGGGAGATCTGGCGCGGGCCGACGGTGTATTTGAGCTTGCCGAACGAGGTCAGCGGGACCATTTCGCCGACGTCGTTGACCACCTGGATCTCGCGGATGTCGTCGAGGGTGGAACGGTAGTCGGCGGACGCCTGCATCCTCACCTTGAAGTTGCGGCTGACCATGGTGAAGTCGTTGATGTAGAGTGAGGCGAGCTTGCTCTGGAGCGTGGTGTAGATGCTGATCGGGGAGACGCCGAGGATCTGCGCCTTGTCGAAGTCGATGTCCAGATACAGCTGCGGCGTGTCGGCGTTGTAGGGCGTCATGGCGAACGCGATCTTGTCGCGGCTTCCCGTCATCAGTTCGCGCGTGAAGCTCTTCATCACATTCGAAAGTTCGATCGGGTCGACATCGCCGATGCCGCACACCTGCGCGCTCACGCCGTTGACCGCGCCGAGGCCCATGATGGCGGGCGGGGAGAACACCGTGATGTTGGCGTCCGGGATGGACGCGAGACGGCCCTGGATTTCATTTTTCATCGCGGTGAGCTGGAGTTCCGGCGTCTTGCGCTTGTCCCAGTGGTCCAGCGCCACGATCGCGATGCCGACGCTTTCGCCGGAACCGGACATCATGCTGAAGCCGGACACGTCCAGGATCGAACGGATGCCCTTCACGTCGGCGAGCTTCTCGCGGATGTCGCGCAGGACGGCGTCCGTGCGTTCGACGGACGCGCCGCTGGGCAGTTCCACGTTGCAGAAGAGCACGCCCTTGTCCTCCTCCGGCAGGAACGAGCTCAAGGAGTGCGTGAACATCCAGTAGACGGCGAACACGATGCCGGCGAAGAGAACGATCGCCAGGGGCGACCAGCGCACAAGGAAGCCCGTGAAGAACAGGTAAATCTTGCGGCTGAAGTCCAGCACGGCGTTGAACGGGCGGAACAGCAGCGGCACATGGTGGTCGGGACGGCGCAGCAGCAGGGCGCAGAGCGCGGGGCTGAGCGTCATGGCGATGGTCGTGGAGAGGCACAGCGAGATGCACATGGTAACGGCGAACTGGACGTAGATCACGCCGACCATGCCGCCGTAGAACGCCAGCGGCACGTAGCAGGACACGGTCACGAGCGTGGTGGAGATGATGGCGCCGGTGATCTGGCGCATGGTCTTTTCGGCGGCGGCCTTCGGTCCGAGGCCTTCACGCTCCATCAGTCCCTGGCAGTTCTCGACCACCACAATGGCGTCGTCGCACAGCGAGCCGACCACGAGGATCAGGCCGAACATCGTCAGGGTGTTGATGCTGTAGCCGAGGGCATAGAGGAAGGTCATGGTGCCGATCAGGGCGACGGGGATCGCGACGGACGGGATCAGGGTGGCGCGCCAGTCCTGAAGGAAGATCCAGGTGATGAGCACGACCAGGCCGAGCGCCAGCACGATGGTCGTCACGATCTCCTTCATCGACACTTCGATGAACTCGGTCGGGTCGTAGGCGCTCTCCACGCTCACGCCGGCGGGGAAACGCTTCTTCCACTGTTCCAGCTCGGCTTTCACGCGTCCGACCGTGCCCATGGCGTTCGCCTCGGGCGTACGGTTCACCATCAGGGCTACGCAGGGATGGCCGTTGAACACGCTGCGTCCGGCATAGGAGCTGGAGCCGACTTCGACCTTCGCGACGTCGCGGAGGCGCACGATGCTGCCGTCCGAATCATGGCGCAGGATGATGTTCTCGAACTCCTCGGCGGTCACGAGACGGCCTTTCACGTTCAGCTTGTACGACATGTAGCTGTTGCTCTTCTCCGTGCCGATGCTGCCCGCGGCGGCCTGGATGTTCTGCGACTGCACCGCGGCGGAGATGTCGGACGTGGAGATGCCGAGCCCCGCCATGCGGAGCGGATCCAGCCAGATGCGCATGGAGTATTCCGCCAACGACATCACTTCGGCGGACGACACGCCGTCCAGACGCGTGATGGCGTCCTTCACGTTCACGTTGATGTAGTTGTTCAGCTCCATCATGTCCAGCGTCGTTTCGTCCGTGGTGAAGGCGTAGGCGGCGAGGATGTCGTTGCCGCGCTTCTCCACGGTGATGCCGAGCTTCGTCACGTCGGTCGGCAGCATGGGTTCGGCGCGCTTGATGGCGTTCTGCAGGTTCACCATGGCGATGTCGGTGTCCGTGCCGCTCTTGAACGTCACGGTGCACGAGTAGGTTCCGTCGTTGCTGCATGAGGACGAGAAATACAGCAGGTCGTCCACGCCGTTGATCTGGTCTTCGATCGGCATGGCCACGGTCTGCGCGATCACTTCGCCGCTGGCACCGGGGTAGCTCGCCATCACGTACAGGGACGGCGGCGCGATCTCGGGATATTCCGCCACGGGCAGTTTGAAGAGGCTGATCACGCCCGCCAGGACCAGGATCAGGCTGATGACGATCGCGAAACGCGGCCGGTCAATGAATATTTTGGAAAACATCTTATGCTGCCCCCGGGATCAGTTCTTCTCTTCGGGCGCGGCGGGGATGATCTCGTCGCCGGGCATGACCTTGTGCGTGCCCTGGGACACGACCTTCTCGCCGGCTTTCAGGCCGGACTTGATGAGCTGGTGCGTCTTCGTCATATCGCCAAGCTCGACCACGCGGCGTTCGATCTTGTTGCCCTCGCCGACCACATACACGAAAGAGGTCTGCGCGTCGTGCATCACGGCGGACGGCGGCACGGCGGGCATTTTGGTCGCGGATTTCTTCGAGAGCGTCACGGTGACCGTGCTGCCGGGGATCAGCTTCATGTCGGCGTTCGGGAACGACGCAAACACCTGGATGGCGTCCGTCTTCACGTTCGCCTCGTTGTTCAGGAACTCGATCTTGCCGCCGGTGGCGTATTCCGAACCGTCGGCCAGCTTCAGCGAGACCTCGCCGTTCTCCTTCATCGCGGTCAGGCTGCCGTACCCGGCCAGGAAGTCGCCCGTGCTCATGGAGAAGCGCACGCGGATGGGCTGCATCTGAATGATCGTGAGCATCGTGCCGGAGGAAGGCGTGATGTAGTTGCCGGCGGTGAATTCCGTCACGCCGACCAGGCCGTCGATGGCGGCGGCGATCGTGGTGTGGTCCAGGTCGTACTGCGCCTTGACCAGCCCGGCCTCGGCGGCGGCGAGCTCGGCACGCATGGCATCCAGCGCGGACTTCGTATTCTCCATCGTGTCCTTACTGGTGGCGTTCACTTCATAAAGCATCTGGTTGCGGTCGTAGGTGCTCTGCGCGTATTCCAGCCTCGCCTTGCATTCCGCGATCGTAGCCTCGGCCTGCTTCACGGCGGCCTCGTACGGCGTCTTCTCGATCGTGTACAGCATCTGGCCTTTCTTCACGTAGTCGCCGTCATTGAAGCCGAGCTTCAGGATCTCGCCGGACACGCGCGAAACGACGTTCACTTCCGCCTGCGTGACCACCTGCCCCGTGTAACGGCGGCTCTGGACGTTGGCGACTTCCTCGACCGAGGAGACGCCGACGACCTGTTTCATGGTGCCGGGCATCTGGGCGAACATGGGGATGGAGAGAGCGGCGAACGCGGCCGCGGTCAAACTCAATACGGACAGTTTATTCATGAATTGGAACCTCCGATTCTGGTTTTTTTCTGATGATAGCATTCAATTAATATATCACATGCTAATCAATTTTTCAAGTCGAATTTATTACGGAATATCAAAATAACGGCAAAAACAGCCTTCTGATATAACGTAGGACAAGGGAAGAAAGAGACGTGACCGGAACGGTGCGTTACGGCGCAAGCAGCTCTGCCAGCGGATCAAGCTCAAGCCCGGCGATATAACGTCCGACGTCAATGCCGGAAAGCGACGCCCGGATGGCGTCGGCGCGGTGGGGGCAGCCGGTCAGCCTAGCCGCAAGTTCATCGGACGGAGCCGTCCCGAAGAAATCGCCGCGGAACGCCGCGCGCCGGATCATGCCTGCATGCACGTCCAGATGCACGGTCACGGTGCCGCTCGGGAACCGCCGCGTACGCTCGAACGTGAAGTCCGGGGATTCGCCGTAGTTCCATTCCCAGGACCGGTAGCGTTCGTCGGCGGTGCGTTCCGCCTCGCGCACCCAGTTGTCGCGGATCGGGAGCGGTTCCTTCAGCCCGAACTGGCGGAGGAGCTCGCGTTCCATCGCCTGCCGGAAGGTGTCGCGGGTCAAATCGGGTAAAAACTCATTCAGGTTCGCCACACGCGCCCGGACGGACGCCACGCCCTTCGCTTCGATCTTTGCCTGCGGCGGAGTCAGGACCGCCGCCATCGCCTCGAAATCGACGTCGAACAGCAGCGTACCGTGGAACAGGATGCGTCCGTCATGGACGCATTTCGCGCTGCCGGAGACCTTGCGCCCGTCCACGAGGATGTCGTTGCGCCCGGAGAACTCCGCCGCCACGCCCAGCGCACGCAGGGCGGCCAGCACGGGTTCGGCGAACGGCGCGAAGTCGATATAACGTTTGTTCGCGTCCGTCTCGAACGCGAAAATGCTGTAATTGAGGTTGCCGAGGTCGTGGTAGACCGCGCCGCCGCCCGTCATGCGCCGCACGACGGAGATGCCGTGTTCGCGGGCGTACGCGGAATCGAACTCGCGGCAGGCGTTCTGGTTGCGCCCGATGATGACCGCGGGACGGTTCCGCCAGAGCATCGCGAACGGCGCGTCCGCCTGCGCGGTCATGACCTCCTCCAGCGCCAGATTGTACGCCGGGTCGGTCCGTTCGTTCCAGTAATAATCCATGGCGTGCTCCGGAAAGATCAGTCTTCCGCCTCAGGAGCGTCCGCCCCGCCCTGCGCCGCTTCGCGTTCACGGTCTTCGCGGTCGAGTTCGGCGAGGATCTCGTCGACGGGCATGGTGTACTTCTTGTTGTTGTTGCACGCCTTGCAGCAGGGCACGATGTTGCCCTTCGTGCTGTGTCCGCCCCGGGAAAGCGGCACGATGTGGTCCATGGTCAGTTCGGACGGCGGAAACTTCCCGCCGCAGTAATGGCAGACGCCCTTCTGGATCAGCGCCCGCCACCAGTTGGTGTGGCGGAGTTCGCGCGCCTTCGCGCGCTCCCTCGCGATCTGCGCGGGATCGACCCGCATGTCGAACCAGTCTTCCATCGAGCGCGTCCCGCCTCAGGAACAGGAATACTTTTCCGCGAATGCGGACCCCGCCAGGCACAGCAGGAGGATCACCGGCAGGACGACCAGGCCGCACGCCGCCGCGGCGGCCGCCTGCACGAGGAAGGCAGCGCGGAACGACACATGCACGGACATCTGGGCGCGGGCGGGCGAGGCTCCGGTCCGGGAGACCTGATACACCCAAAGCGCGATCAGGAGGTACACCAGGCACAGCAGGATCGCCAGCAGGCCGAAGGCAATCGGAAGAAGCGTCGTCGAATCGCGCAGAAGCCTGATGACGAAGACCAGCGGCACGATGGCGCAGCAGCACGCGCCGGCAAGCATAACGCGTCCGCCGGGACGCACCATCTTCGAGAGCGTCTCGGACCGCGTGATCTCGTTGATGCCGCAATAATACAGGAAAAGCCCGACGCCGTACACGATCAGCAGCAGGATGCGCGCAAGGGAGATGTCCGGCACGATCAGGATGCCGAGCCCGAACGTCAGGCAACGCATGACCGCCATCATCACGGAGGCGCGTTTCGGACGGTACTTGACGTAGAAATTGTACGAGTAGATGCTGATCAGCGCCACCAGCGTGACGAAGGTAAAGAGCCATCCCAGACAGATCGCCGGCACGACCGCCGCCAGGAAGCACAGCTGCGAAGCGTAGGAGGCAGCGCGCGGGCTGATCACGCCGCGCGGCAGGGGACGGTCGGGATGCTGCGCCGAGTCGATCTGGATGTCCGCCAGGTCGTTCGTGATGATGCCGAACAGCGACATGGCGAACGCGATGAAGCAGACCGCCGCGATGGGGAAGAATCCCTTGTCGGCATGACGCATCATGCCGCCCGCGATCAGGAATCCGACCAACGGGTCGCCGGGGACAGTGAAAAGATGGGGCAGACGGACGAGCTGGAACCAGCCGCGGAGCGTTTCGTGTTTATTGGTGTTTTTCATCTTCGGGGGGTATCCTGAAAAAACGTTTTGCGTTGGATGTCGTCAGGTTCACGGTCTTCTCCATGCTCCAGCCGCGCAGGGCGGCCAGGGAATGGGCGGTCCACGGGAGATATTCGGGGTGATTTTCCTTCCCGCGGAACGGCACGGGCGCGAGGTACGGAGAATCGGTTTCGAGGAGGACGCGGTCTTCCGGGTAGCGGAGGGCGAGAGCGCGGATGTTGTCCGCCTTTTTGAACGTCACCATGCCGCCGCATCCGAAGTACGCGCCGAGCGCTTCGAAACGTTCGAAGTCGGCGATGCGTCCGGCGAAGGAGTGGAGGACGAACTGTCCGCCTGCGTGCGCGAAATCGGAAAGGAGCGCGTAGGCGTCGTCGTAGGCCAGGGGGCTGCCGTCGACGTCGCGCGTATGGACGATCGCGGGGCGGTCCAGACGAAGCGCGAGAGACAGAAACGAACGGAAGACTTCGAGTTGTTTTTCTCGCGTGTCGCGTTCATAGTAGTAGTCCAGGCCGATCTCGCCGACCGCGGCGAACCGGGGAGCACTGGCGAACGCTTCGAATGCTTCCGTTTCGCACGGATGCTTCACGATGTCAAGCGGATGCAGCCCGGCGGCGAAGAAGACGCGGTCGAAATGCGATGCGAACTCCGCGGCGCGGCGGCCGGACTCGAAATCCGAGCCGCACAGCAGGATCCACGGCACCCCGGCCTCCTCCGCCCGCCGGTAGAACGCCGCCTCGTCGGGGCATCCGTCGTCGTTGAGGTGGGCATGGGTGTCAAAGAGTTCGAGATCCTGCGGCATCCACTCCGGTTTCATTTGTTTTTGTTGCGCTTGGCCTCGTCGCGTTCGCGTTTTTCCTCTTCCTCGAGGAACTCGTCGAATTCATCGAATTCTTCGTCGTAGTCCCTGGAACGCTCGCCGAACGCGGAGTAATCGTCGTCATCGTCGTAATCGTCGTACCCGTCGTTCTCCTCGTCGTCGGTGTCGCTGAGGATGTTCGACTGCGTCAGGACGGCGCCGCATTCCGGGCAGCACCCGTCTTCGGCTTCCATCTGCTTTTCATTGATCTCCGTATCGCAGTAGGGGCAGATCATGACCATGGTTACAGTCTCCTTCAATAGAGGTTGGGAAAGCGGTTTCGGAAAAACGCCCGTAATTTATACGCGGGAGTCCGTTTTGTCAAACCGTTTTGCCGTTTTTTTTCGTTTTTTCAGCGTTTCGCCACGAAATCCGCCCAGTACGGGGAGATCGCGCGTATCTTTTCGATGATGCCGGGCAGGACTTCCACGACCGTGTCGACGTCCTCCTGCGTGTTGTAGCGGGAGAAGCTGAAGCGGATCGCGCCGTGCGCCGCGGTGTACGGCACGCCCATAGCGCGCATCACGTGCGACGGCTCCAGGCTTCCGGTCGTGCACGCGCTGCCGCTGCTGGCGCAGATGCCGTGGATGTCCATGTGCATCAGGATGGATTCGCCCTCGATGTACTCGAACGACAGGTTGGTGGTGTTCGGCAGGCGGTGCTCCACGTCGCCGTTCACGCGGACGCTCGGGATGGCGGCGATCAGGCGGTCGTGCAGGTCGTCGCGGAGCTTGCGGACGTAGTTGTTTTCCGTTTCGAAGTTCGCCATGGCGAGCTCCGCCGCCACGCCCATGCCCACGATGTACGGAACGTTCTCGGTCCCGGCGCGGCGTCCACGTTCCTGGTGCCCGCCTACGACGAACGGACGGAACCGCACGCCGCGGCGCACGTACAGGGCGCCGATGCCCTTCGGGGCATGGAACTTATGGCCGGACACGCTGAGCATGTCGATGTTCATGTCGCGGAGCTTGAACGGGATCTTTCCGGCGGCCTGGACGGCGTCGGTGTGGAAGAGCGCTCCGGCGCGGTGCGCCAGTTCGGCGAGTGCTTCCACCGGATACAGGTTGCCGGTCTCGTTGTTCGCCCACATCACGGAGACGACCGCCGTCTCCTCGTCGATCATCTCGCGGGCGCGGTCCATGTCGAGGCGGCCGAGGCTGTCGACCGGGATCTTCACCACAGTATAGCCGCGGCGCTCGAGGTCCTTGCCGAGGTTGAGGATGGCGGGATGCTCGACCGTGGAGATCACGATCTTGCGGCGGCGTTTCGGGCAGACGTCCAGCGCGCTCAGGATGGCGGCGTTGTCGCCCTCGGTCCCGCAGGACGTGAAGATGATCTCGCTCGGGTCGGCGCCGAGGAACCCGGCGACTTTCGCGCGGCCCTCCTCGACCACCTTCGCGAGGCGGCCGCCGAACTTATGGATGCTGGACGCGTTGCCGTAGTATTCGGAGAAATACGGCAGCATGGCGGCGACGGCCTCCGGCGCGGTGCGCGTGGTGGCGTTGTTGTCCAGATAGATGACGCGTTCTTCGCCTTTCATGTCACGCCTCCTCGACCGTGAGACGGTCGGACAG
>JBGUKB010000117.1:0-29481 GCA_045114235.1 Victivallales bacterium | reverse complement strand
GCATCCGCTCGTCTGCACGGGCTACAACGCCGACTTCGACGGCGACCAGATGGCCGTCCACGTACCGCTGTCCGCCGCCGCCCAGCTCGAGTGCAAGCTCCTGATGCTGTCCACGAACAACATCTTCTCGCCCGCGAACGGCAAGCCGATCACGACCCCGACGCAGGACATCACGCTCGGCGTGTACTACCTGACGCGTCCCCCGATGACCCCGCCCGGCAGCGCCCGCCTCTTCCGCGACATTCACGAAGTGCTGTTCGCGCTGGACACCGGCCACATCAAGATCCACGACGCCGTGAAGATCCCGAACCCGGACTACGGCGTCGAGACTCCGCGCGGCGACAAGGATTCCAAGTTCATCATCACGACCCCGGGCCGCTGCATCTTCAACGGCATCTGGGACAAGTCGCTCGGCTTCTACAACTCCCAGGCCACGAAGAAGGAGATCGGCAAGCTCATCGCCGAGGCGTACGAACACGTCGGCCACGACCGCGCCATCATCCTGCTCGACAAGCTCAAAAACCTGGGCTACGAATACGCCACCGTCGCCGGCTTCTCCATCTCCGTCGCCGACGTCCCGGTCCCGAAGACCAAGGCCAGCCTCATCACCGAGGCCCGCAAGGAGATCGAAAAGATCCAGGCCGAGTTCGACCAGGGCGCCCGTACCGAGGGTGAAAAGCACGACCGCATCGTCGAAGTCTGGACGAAGGTCACGAACGACGTCGCGAAAGACCTGTTCGCCGCCTGCGAAGCCGAAAACAAGGTCCGCATCAACCCCGTGTACGCCATGCTCGATTCCGGCGCGCGAGGCAGCAAGGACCAGATCCGCCAGCTCGCCGGCATGCGCGGCCTGATGGCGAAGCCCAACGGCGAAATCATCGAACGCCCGATCCTCTCCAACTTCCGCGAGGGGCTGTCGGTGCTCGAATACTTCATCTCCACCCACGGCGCGCGCAAAGGCCTGGCCGACACCGCCCTGAAGACCGCCGACTCCGGCTACATGACCCGCAAGCTCGTCGACGTTGCGCAGGACATCATCTGCCGCTGCGAAGACTGCGGCACCATGAAGGGCATCTACGTCAGCGCCATCAAGGGCGACGACGACAAGCCGCTCCTGTCCCTCGCCGACCGCCTGGTCGGACGCTACAGCGCGCAGGACATCCGCGACACCACCAACGACGGCGAGCTCATCATCGCCGCCGGCGAGGAGTTCACGCCCGAGATCGCCAAGCGCGTCGAAGCGCTCGGCCATCCGCGCGTGCTCATCCGCTCCGTGCTGACCTGCGAGGTCGAACACGGCGTCTGCGTGAAGTGCTACGGCAAGAACCTCGCCACCGACCGCGACGCGGAAGTCGGCGACGCCCTCGGCATCATCGCCGCCCAGTCCATCGGCGAACCCGGCACGCAGCTGACCATGCGTACGTTCCACATCGGCGGCGTCGCGTCCGCCACGTCCAAGCAGTCCGACATCAAGTCGCGCAACTCCGGCAAGATCTACTTCGAAAACATCCGCACCGTCAACAACGACAAGGGCGAGATGCTGGTCATCAACAAGAACGGCTTCATCGTCGTGTTCGACGAGAACCTCGTGAAGGAAGCCGAGCAGAGCGCACGCGAACGCGCCAAGCAGGAAGCCGCCATCATCGGCACCTTCTACAACGCGGATTACGACTACTGGTCCGACGCCATGAAGGAGACCCCGGTCGACCGCTACCCGGTCGAGATCGGCGCCACGCTCTTCTGCCGCGACGGAGACACCGTCGAGGCGAACCAGCAGCTCGCCAGCTGGGATCCGTCCAACATGCCGATCATCGCCGAAGAAGGCGGTATCGTGGACATCCCGGACCTGATCGACGGCGTGACCTACAAGCGCGACCAGCGCCGCGGCAGCACGGAACAGCTGACCGTGCTGGAGCACAACGACGACCTCAACCCGCGCATCGTCATCAAGAATCCGCAGACGCTCGAGGACATCGGCGAATATCCGCTGGCCGCCGGCACCCTGCTCATGGTCAAGAAAGGCCAGCGCGTCACACCCGGCACCACGCTCGCCCGTATCCCGCACCAGCAGCAGAAGAACAAGGACATCACCGGCGGTCTGCCGCGCGTCGCCGAACTGTTCGAGGCCCGTACGCCGAAGGACATCGCCGAGATCGCCCAGATCGACGGCTACGTCGAGATCACCAAGTACAAAGGCAAGAAGGGCCGCGTGCTTTACGTGAAGAACCCGGATACGGACGATACCTCGGAACACCAGATCCCGAACAACAAGCACCTGATCGTCAGCAACGGCGAATACGTCAAGAAGGGCCAGAAGCTCACGACCGGCGCCGTGATCCCGCAGTCCCTGCTCTCCATCTGCGGCGCGCAGGAACTCCAGCGCTACCTGGTGAACGAAGTCCAGACCGTGTACCGGTCCCAGGGCGTCGAGATCAACGACAAGCACATCGAGATCATCATCCGCCAGATGATGCAGAAGGTCCGCATCCTCGACAAGTGCAAGGACGGTTCCTCCGGCCAGGGCGGCACCCGCTTCCTCGCGGGCGAGCTCGTCGACCGGTACGAATTCGACCGTGAGAACAAGCGCATCGCCGCCGCGGGCGGAAAGCCCGCCGAAGCGGAACCTGTCCTGCTCGGCATCACCAAGGCGTCCCTTGAGACCGAAAGCTTCATCTCCGCCGCGTCCTTCCAGGATACCACGCGCATCCTGACCGACGCCGCCACGCTCGGCCGCGAGGACGTGCTGCGCGGCTTCAAGGAAAACGTGATCACCGGACATCTGATTCCCGCGGGAACCGGAGCCGTCGACCTTCAGAACCTCAAAGTCAAGCTCCTGGGCGAAGAGTTGCCGCCCGAGATGCCGACGCTCGAGGATCAGAACGAAGACGGAACCTCTCCCGATCAACTCGATATCACCAAGATCGACTTCGGCGACGACGACGAATACCAGCCTACCGACGAGGAACAGGCGGAGTTCGGCGACCTCGACGATGCCGATACGCTGGATTTCCCCGCCGAAGACATCATCTTCGACGAGACGGAACTTTCCGACGACGAGTTCAACGACGAGTCCCTCGCGGACGACGACGATGGGGAATAAACCCTGCAAAAACGAACAAAAATCAAAAAAAATAACGAAAAACTGGAAAATTGATTTGATTATCCGCGGAAACGAAGGTATATTATATGCTTGAATTTTTGCGAATAATCAGCAATTAACCAGAATACAGGTGGAAACTTAACATGCCGACAATCAACCAGTTGGTCAGAGCCGGTCGCAACCCGAAACAGAGCAAGAGCAAATCCAAAGCTCTTACCAAATGCCCGCAGAGACGTGGCGTTTGCCTTCAGGTCACGACGAGAACCCCGAAAAAGCCGAACTCCGCTATGCGCAAGATCGCCCGTGTCCGTCTGACCAACGGACTCGAAGTCACCGCCTACATCGGCGGCGAAGGCCACAACCTCCAGGAACACAGCGTCGTCCTCGTGAAGGGCGGCCGTGTCCGTGACCTCCCGGGCGTCCGCTACCACGTCGTGCGCGGCGCACTCGACAGCATGGGCGTCGACGGACGCCGCCAGGGCCGTTCCAAGTACGGCGCGAAGCGTGCCAAAGACGACAAGAAGAAATAATCACGAGAAGGTAACGCATACACCATGAGAAGACGCAGAACCACGAAACGGGAACTCATCCCGGACGTCAAATACAACAGCGAACTCGTCGCCCGCCTCATCAACACCCTGATGAAGTGCGGCAAGAAGTCCATCGCCCAGAAAATCGTTTACGGCGCATTCGACTACATCGCGACCCAGAAGAAGGACATGGAACCCCTCGAAGTCTTCATCCAGGCCGTCGAGAACGTCAAGCCCAAAGTCGAAGTCAAGTCCCGTCGCGTCGGCGGCG
The DNA here is from genome assembly GCA_045114235.1 of Victivallales bacterium. GTDB lineage: Bacteria > Verrucomicrobiota > Lentisphaeria > Victivallales > UBA1829 > UBA1732. The sequence goes on along the minus strand of JBGUKB010000117.1, from coordinate 25,580 downwards.
CCAACTACCAGGTGCCCATCGACGTCGCTCCGGAACGCCAGGTCGCCCTCGCGATCCGCTGGATCACGACCTACTCCCAGGCCAAGAAGGGCAAACCCATGATGATCGCCCTCGCCACGGAACTCCTCGACGCCTTCGATAACACCGGCTCCTCCGTGAAGAAAAAAGATGATACCCACAAGATGGCTCAGGCCAATAAGGCGTTCGCGCACTACCGCTGGTAATCATTTGACGTTCCCAAGTACTACCCTATGACGACTGCTGCACACATACTCAATCAGGATTACCACGAGGCTCCCGGCCGCAAGACCGCGCTCGCCTGCACCCGCAACATCGGGATCATGGCTCACATCGACGCCGGCAAGACCACGCTTTCCGAGCGCATCCTCTACTACACCGGCAAGAGCCACAAGATGGGCGAGGTCCATGAAGGCGCTGCTACGATGGACTGGATGGTCCAGGAACAGGAACGCGGCATCACGATTACGTCTGCCGCCACCACCTGCTTCTGGCTGAAGCATCGCATCAACCTCATCGACACTCCCGGCCACGTCGACTTCACCGCCGAAGTCGAACGCTCCCTCCGCGTGCTCGACGGCGCCGTTGCCGTCTTCTGCGCGGTCGGCGGCGTCCAGCCCCAGACCGAAACTGTGTGGCGCCAGGCCAAGAAATACCACGTGCCGATTCTCGCGTTCGTCAACAAGATGGACCGGACCGGCGCGAATTTTTACCGCGTCGTCGATGAAATGCGCAAGAAGCTCGGCGCGACCGTCGTGCCGATCTCCCTTCCCATCGGCTCCGAAGCCAACTTCAGCGGCAACGTCCAGGTCATCGACCAGAAGGCATACCGCTACGAAGGCCAGGACGGTGCGCAGGTCGTCGAATACGACATCCCTGCGGAATACCAGGAGAAGGCGAAGGAAGCGTTCGATTACCTGATCGAGTGCCTCGCCGAGGTCGATGATTCCATCATGGAGCTCTACCTCGACGGCAAGACTCCGGAGAAGGAGCAGATCAAGGCTGCCCTCCGTACCGCCGTCGTCGCCGGCAAGCTCGTTCCCGCCCTCTGCGGCACCGCGTTCAAGGACAAGGGCGTCCAGCTCCTCCTCAACGCAGTCGTCGATTATCTGCCGTCCCCGGTCGACATCTGGGAGACCAAGGGCACCGATCCCGATACCGAAGGCCCCGTCACCCGTCACTGCGGCGACGACCAGCCGTTCTCCGCGCTGGTCTTCAAGATCATGAACGACCCGTACGTCGGCAAGCTCGCGTTCATCCGCATCTATTCCGGCATGGCGGAAAAGGGCGCAACCGTCATCAACCCCAGAACCCGCCGCCGCGAACGTCTCGGACGCCTGCTCCAGATGCACGCCAATTCCCGTGAGGAGCGCGACGTGATCTACTGCGGCGACATCGCCGCCTGCGTCGGCCTCAAGAACTGCACTACCGGCGACACCATCTGCGACGAAGGAAACCAGATCGTTCTGGAATCCATGACGTTCCCGGATCCCGTCATCTCCATCGCCGTCGAGCCGAAGAGCTCCGCGGCCCGAGACAAACTTTTCGCCGCGCTCGCCGCTCTCTCCGACGAAGACCCGACCTTTACCATCAACAGCAACGGCGAAACCGGCCAGACCATCATCTCCGGCATGGGCGAACTCCACCTCGAGATCATCATGGACCGCCTGATCCGCGAATTCAAGGTCGAAGCAAACTCCGGCCAGCCCGAAGTCGCCTACCGCGAAGCCATCCTCAATCCCGCCACCGCGGACTCCAAGTTCGTCCGCCAGACCGGCGGGCACGGCCAGTACGGCCACTGCGTGCTGAACGTCACCCCGATGGAACGCGGCCACGGCATCACGATCGAAAACAAGGTCGTCGGCGGCGCCATTCCGAAAGAATTCATCAAGCCGATCGAGCAGGGCATCCGCGAAGCCGCGTCCACCGGCGTGCTTGCGGGCTACCCGCTCACCGATTTCCATGTGGATATCGTCGACGGCTCGTTCCACCCGGTCGACTCCTCGGAAATGGCGTTCAAGATCGCCGCTTCCATGGGCCTGAAGGACGCCGCGCGCAAGGGCGGTCTCTGCCTCCTCGAACCGATCATGAAGGTGGAAGTCACCACTCCGGAAGAAAACATGGGCGACATCATCGGCGACATCAGCGCCCGCCGCGGCGCGGTCATCCAGGTCGATACCCGCGAAAGCACCGTCCAGATCATCGCCAATACCCCGCTTTCCGAGCTCTTCGGGTATGCCACGGCCATCCGCTCCCTGACGCGCGGCCGCGCCTCCTACACGATGGAGCCCAACCATTTCGAACGCGTACCAACTTTTATTCAAGATAAAATCGTGGAGAAATCACAGAAATGAGCACAAAGCCCGCTCCCCGTCAGGTCCAGAAGTTCCGCATTAAGCTTCAGGCCTACGAACACCGCATCCTCGACCAGTCGGTCGCGGAAATCCTCAACACCGCCCGCCGCACCGGATCCCGCGTTGCCGGTCCGATCCCGCTGCCGACCCGGGTGGAACGTTTCACCGTCAACCGCTCTCCTCACGTGGACAAGAAGTCCATGGAGCAGTTCGAGATCCGCACGCACAAGCGGCTGATGGACATCATCGATCCTACCGCCAAGACGGTCGACGAGCTGAAGAAGCTCAGCCTGCCCGCGGGCGTGGATATTTCCATTAAGATCGGCGGCTGATCCGCAGCCGCTGAACAGGCCGGGTCCGAACGGTTCGGGCATCGGCCGGCAATCCGGCACCAAGGTCCTTTTCCGATTGAGGACATGTGCCTGAAAGGAGAACAACATGAAAGGTTTGATCGGAAAGAAAGTCGGGATGACTCAGCTTTACGACGACAAGGGTGTGCTGACCCCTGTGACGGTCGTTCAGGCTGGCCCGTGCGTCGTTATCGACGTGAAGAATGTGGAACGCGACGGCTATTCCGCCGTGCTTTTCGGATTCGGTTCCCGGAAAGCGAAAAATGCAGGCAAGGCAGTTGCCGGCCAGGCCGCAAAGGCCGGAGTCAACACTCCGTCCATCATGAAGGAATTCCGCATTACCGACGATTCCAAGTTCGAGATCGGAGCCGAGATCGGCGCCGGCATCTTCGAAGAAGGTGAATATCTCGACGTCACCGGCGTGACCAAGGGACGCGGCTATCAGGGCGTCATGGTCCGCCATCATTTCAAAGGCGGTCGTGACGGACACGGCGGCGGCTGGCACAGAAAGCCCGGCTCCATCGGATGCCGTGAATCCCCCGGCAACATCATCAAAGGCAAGAAAATGCCCGGTCAGCACGGCAGCGTGAAGCGCACTGTGCAGAACCTGCGCGTTGTCAAAGTCGATTCCGCGGAAAATCTGATCTTTGTAAGTGGGGCGATCCCCGGACCCAACGGCGGCACCGTACTCGTCAGAAAAGCGATCAAGAAATAATCCCAAACTTACAAGGTGACACGTTATGAATCTCGATATTCTCAATATGAAGGGCGAAAAGGTCGGCGTCTACGACCTTCCCGATACCGCCCTCGAACTGGAGAAGGGCTCCCAGGCGGTCAAAGACACCGTCGTGTCCTTCCTCAACGCGTGCCGTGCAGGCACCGCCTCCACCAAGACCCGCGGCCAGGTTTCCGGCGGCGGCCGCAAGCCCTTCAAGCAGAAAGGCCTCGGCCGTGCCCGCAGCGGATCCTCCCGTAACGCCTCCTGGCGTCACGGCGGTGTGGCGTTCGGCCCCACCCCCCGCAGCTTCGCGACCAAGATCAACGCCAAGGTCCGCAGACTCGCGCTCCAGCGTTCGTTCTCCGAATCCGTGAAGAACTCCGGCGTCATCGTCGTCGACGACGTCAAGTTCGAAAGCCCGAAGACGAAGGAAGCGGTCGCCGCTTTCAACGCTCTGAAGGCCACCGGAAAAATCCTTTGCGTCGTTGCCGACTACGAGGAAAACTCCATCCTCGCCACCAGCAACCTCCCCGCCGTCTGCCTCATGAAGGCTTCCGCGGTCAACACCTACCAGGTCCTCTGGGCGGACATGCTCGTTTGCAGCAAGGATGCCATGGATGTGATCGTCAAGCGCATTGAGAAGGTGACCAAATGAAATCTTCCTACGACATCATCAAGCACATCATGATGACTGAGAAGTGCACGCTTCTCAAGGGTGCGAACCAGTATTCCTTCAAGGTCTGCTCCTGCGCCACGAAGACCGAGATCGCCGCCGCCGTCGAAGACATCTACGAAGGCGTGAAGGTCAAGTCCGTCAACATCATGAACTACACCGGCAAGCTCAAACGCGTCGGAAAGAACCCCGTCCGCGGTCGCCGTTCCAACTGGAAAAAAGCCATCGTCACCCTCGCCGAGGGCACGATCGAGCTCGCATAAGGAGACACGCAAATGCCGATCAAAACCTACAAGCCCACGACGAACAACCGCCGCTATATCGGCGTCGTCGATTACTCCGCCGAGCTCACCAAGAAGGCTCCCGAGAAGGCTCTCACCAAGGGCATCCGCTCCACCGGCGCCCGCAACAACGTCGGTCGCATGACCGTCCGCTTCCGCGGCGGCGGCAACAAGCGCGCCTACCGTCAGATCGACTTCAACCGCACCAAGACCGGTCCCGCGACCGTGAAGGCGATCGAGTACGATCCGAACCGCTCCGCGTTCATCGCCCTCATCTGCTATGAAGACGGCACGAAGTCCTACATCCTCGCGCCCGTCGGCCTCAAGGTCGGTCAGGTCATCGCTTCCGGCGCGGGCGCCGAGATCAAGCCCGGCAACGCCCTTCAGCTGAAGAACATCCCCCTGGGACTCCAGATCCACAACATCGAAATGACCCCCGGCCGCGGCGGCAAGATCGTCCGTTCCGCCGGTCAGTACGCCGTCCTTCGCTCCCGCGAAGGCGACTACTGCCAGGTCAAGCTTCCCAGCGGTGAAGTCCGCATGTTCCACATCAACTGCCTCGCCACCATCGGCCAGGTGGGCAACCTCGATCACATGAACGTCTCCCTCGGCAAGGCCGGCAAAGCCCGCTACAAAGGCTTCCGCCCGCACGTCCGCGGCGTCGTTCAGAACCCGATCGACCACCCCATGGGCGGCGGCGAAGGCCGTTCCTCCGGCGGCGGTCACCCCGTGTCCCCCTGGGGTCAGCTTGCCAAGGGCAAACGCACCCGTCACCCGAAGAAGCCGAGCAACAAGTTCATCGTCGAACGCAGGAGAAAGTAACCTATGGGCAGATCCATCAAAAAAGGTCCGTTTGTGGACTATCATCTGGTCGAAAAAGTCGAACGCATGGAAAAGGCCGGCGGCGCCAAGAAGCCGATCAAGACCTGGTCCCGCCGTTCCATGGTACTCCCCGAGTTCGTCGGGTATACCTTCAACGTGCACAACGGCAAGATCTTCGTTCCCGTGTTCGTCACGGAGAACATGGTCGGACACCGTTTCGGCGAATTCGCCCCGACCCGTACCTTCCACGGCCACGGCGTCATCTCCGGCAAGACTGTCTAATCCGCAGTCTACCGGGTACCGTTTACGGTATTCTCTACCGGGATCCCCCTCAAAAGGGACCCCGGTTTTTTTATGCCGCCTCGATTCATTTCATTCCGGCGGCTTTTCGCGTCCGGGCAAGGTTGGGGTGGTTTTTTCGAGACGGGTTGTAACGCGCGATGTCAGAAAACGCGCTTCCGGCGCGATTTGAACGACGAAACGGGCGTAGACAAGTGTTGGATGTGCCCTGAGCGTTAAGGCGCGCTTAAACGCGTTACGGCGCGGGATAGATGAATTCTTTCCGCGGGATGCGCGGCGTGAGGCCGATCTCGTGCAGGACTTTCGCGCAGGTCAGCGCGTCCTCCAGCGCGTTGTGATGCTGAAAATGGATATCGAAGTACGCCGCGACATGGTTCAGCGAATGCGAGGCGAGTTCGGGCAGGGCGCGACGGCTCGCGGTCAGGCTGCACACATACGGGAACCGCACCGGCGGCAGATCGTAGAGCGACAGGACCGCGCGTAAGTGGCTCAGGTCGAACGGCGCGTTGTGGATGACCACGCAGTCCGCCGACAGCAGCATGTCGCGCAGTTCCGGCCAGACCGCCGGGAATTCGTCCGCGTCCTCCAAGTCGCATGCGCCGATCCCGTGCACGCGGTAGCAGAACGACGCGATCCAGTCCATGCCCGGATGCGGCCGCACGAGCCGTTCGAGCATTTCGCCCTCCTCGCCGTCCTGAAGGATGCCGCAGCCGACCGCGCAGATGCTCCCCGCGCAGTTGTTCGCCGTCTCGAAATCAAGTCCCGCCAGCCTCATTTTGCCTGTTCTTTTCCGCCTTTCCGGTTCCGTCGGATATCGCACATTCGTCAGGTTAATATAATGCAAGATCGGGGTTTTTCAAGACGCCGTCTCCGCTGCAACCGGCCCCGTTTGAAAAAAAGAAGATATGTGGTATATTATCCCGTTCGAACAAAACGCAGGACAAGCATGAAAACGGTCATCATTCACGGTCAGAGCCACAAAGGCTCCACATATCACGTCGCGCACAGCCTGGCGGAAAAGCTCGGCGGGGAAACGATGGAGTTCTTCCTGCCGACGGACTTCGGCGAGTTCTGCGCGGGCTGCAACAGGTGTTTCTTTCATGGCGAAACGGAGTGTCCGCATCACGCCAGGCTCGCCCCGATCACGGACGCGATGGACGCGGCGGACGTCGTGATCCTCGCAAGCCCCGTCTATGTGTACCACGTCACGGGCGCGATGAAGGCGTTTCTGGATCACCTGGGGTTCCGGTTTATGGTGCACCGGCCGGAGGCGTCCATGTTCCGCAAGCAGGGCGTGTGCATCTGCACGGCCGCGGGCGGCGGCATGAGATCGGCATTGAAGGATATGGAGCACAGCCTGTTTTTCTGGGGAACCGCCAAAATCTATAAGTACGGACCCGGCGTAGCTGCCGCGAACTGGGAAGGCGTCAGCGAAAAGAAGAGAGCCGCCATCGACAGGGCGACCTCCTGCCTCGCGGAAAAGATCGTGCGGCGGCACGGAAAGGTCAAACCCGGGTTGAAGACCAGGCTCTTTTTCAACCTCATGCGTCAGTTCCAAATGAAACTGCGCATCAGCAAGTGCGACGTCGAATACTGGACGGAACAAGGCTGGCTCGGAAGCAAGCGTCCGTGGAACTGAAAACGGATGAAGAAAAAGGCTCTCTCCGCACAAACGGAGGGAGCCTGAACTTTTTCAGATGAGCTGTGTCGGGAAGGATCAGCCCTTGAACGCGGCGAGCGATTCCTCGACGCGGGCGAGCTTGTCCTTCAGGTCGGCGAGCTGCGTCTTCACGTCCTCGACGACTTTCGCCGGGGCGCGGCTGACGAACTTCTCGTTGCCGAGCTTCGCCTCGGCGGCCTTGATCCAGCCGGTGAGCTCGGCTTTCTGCTTCGTGAGCTTCTCGCATTCGGCGGCGGGATCCACGAGTCCCTTCAGCGGCAGGAAGATCGCGCCGGCGTCGCAGACGATGGACGGAGCGGGCGTGCCGTCTTCGCTCGCGTAGTTCTCGAGCGAGACGCTGATGAGGGAGGCGTTCAGCATGGCGGTGAGGGAGTCCATCTGCTCGCAGAGGGAATCCAGGATCTCCTGCGAGGCGGCGCGGATGTGGTATTCGATGCGCTTGCCGGGAGCGATGTTGTTCGAGAGCCTCAGGTTGCGGCCGGCGGAGATGAGGGCGTACTTGTCGGCGGTCATCTCGGAGATCTTGTCGGCGTCCGCGGGGAGCTTGAGGTCGGCCTCGGGGAACGCGGCGGTCATGATGGACTGGCCGTCGGCGAGGAATCCCATGCGGTGGGCGAGCTCCTCGGTGATGAACGGCATGAAGGGGTGCAGGAGCCGGAGGAGCTTCCACAGCGCGTAGTCCAGCACGGCGAGCGCCTGTTTCTTCGCCTCTTCATCGGCGTTGAAGCGCGGCTTGCACGCCTCGATGAACCAGTCGCAGAAGTTGTTCCAGACCAGCTCGTAGATGTCGTGCGCGGCGGAGTGGAACCGGAACTCGCGGAGGGAGGTGTTCACGTCCGCGCACGCCTTTTCCAGCGTGTTGAGCATGTGGATCTCGTCCTGCGTGAGCTTGCTGACCGGGATCGCGAGCTTGTCGAACGAGGCGGAGACGGGGCCCTGCATGGTGCGGAACCGGCAGGCGTTCCAGAGCTTGTTCGCGAAGTTGCGGCCGAGTTCGCACTTCTCGTTGGAGTAGCGGATGTCCATGCCGACGGGGGCGATATAGACGATGGAGAAGCGGAGGGCGTCGGCACCGTAGGTCTCGATGACCTTCAGCGGGTCGGGCGAGTTGCCGAGGGACTTGCTGAGCTTGCGTCCGAGTTCGTCGCGGATGATGCTGGTGAAGTAGACGTTGCGGAACGGCAGGTCGCCCTTGAACTCGTAGCCCGCCATGATCATGCGCGCGACCCAGAAGAAGATGATGTCCGGACCGGTCACGAGGTCGTTGGTCGGGTAGAAATACTTGAGCTCGGCGGTGTCTTCCGGCCAGCCCATGATGGAGAAGGGCCAGAGCCAGGAGCTGAACCATGTGTCGAGCACGTCCTCTTCCTGGTACCAGCCGTCGCCTTCGGGCGGGTTCACGCCCACATAGACCTCGCGGTTCTCGTCGTTCACGTCGCCGCGGTACCAGGCGGGAATGCGGTGTCCCCACCAGATCTGACGGCTGATGCACCAGTCCTGGATGTTCTCCATCCAGTGGAAGTAGGTCTTCGCCCAGCGGTCGGGATAGAACTTGATCGCGCCGGAGCGGACGGCCTCGATGGCGGGCTTCGCGAGCTCGTCCATGCGGACGAACCACTGGTCGCTGAGGAGGGTTTCGATCTCCACGCCGCCGCGCTCGGAGAAGCCGACGTTGTGGACGATGTCCTCGATCTTCTCGAGGAGGCCGAGGCTTTCCATGTCCGCGACGCACTGCTTGCGGCATTCGTAGCGGTCGAGCCCGGCGTACTTGCCGCATTGGGCGTTCATGGAGCCGTCGCGGTTCATGACGTTGATGAATTCGAGGTTGTGGCGCTTGCCGACCTGGTAGTCGTTCGGGTCGTGGGCGGGCGTGATCTTCACGCAGCCGGTCCCCTTCTCCGGGTCGGCGTGCTCGTCCTCGATGATCGGGATCTGGCGGTCGGTGAGCGGGAGGTTCACGGTCTTGCCGACGAGGTGCTTGTAGCGCGGATCGCCGGGCGGGACGGCGACGGCGGTGTCGCCGAACATGGTCTCGGGGCGCGTGGTGGCGACGACGAGATAGCCGGAACCGTCGGTGAGCGGATAGCGGAAATGCCAGAACTTGCCCTTGACCTCCTTGTAGATGACTTCCTCGTCGGAAAGCGCGCTTTGGGCGGCGGGGCACCAGTTCACCATGCGTTTGCCGCGGTAGATGTAGCCCTTTTCGTAGAGCTGCACGAACACCTTGCGGACGGCGGCGCTGAGGCCCTCGTCCATGGTGAAGCGCTCGCGGTCCCAGTCGCACGATGTGCCGAGCTTGCGGAGCTGTTTGATGATCGTGCCGCCGTAGAGCTTCTTCCATTCCCAGACGCGTTCGATGAACTTCTCGCGGCCGAGCGTGCGGCGGTCGATGCCTTCCTTTTCGCGCAGGACCTTGTCGACCTTGCTTTCCGTGGCGATGCCGGCGTGGTCGGTGCCGGGGAACCAGCAGACTTCCTCGCCCATCATGCGGTGCCAGCGGATGAGGATGTCCTGAAGCGTGTTGTTCAGGACGTGGCCCATGGTGAGGATGCCGGTCACGTTCGGCGGCGGGATGACGATGGAATAGGGCTTCTTGTCGGGATTCGGCTTGCCGTGGAAGCGCTTGTTGGCTTCCCACTCGGCGTACCATTTCTCTTCGATTTCGGCGGGCAGATATGCTTTCGGCATTTCCGGCATGATGACGGTCTCCTGAGTAGTATCGTTGATTCAAAATAAAAAGTCAACACATAATATAGCACGGTTTCAGACATTTTCCCATAAAATAATACGAAAAGAGGCGTCTTTTTTTTGAAAAAAGGGGTTTTCGGGGGTATAGTATGAAGTTATCATAATTCAATCACGGGAAACATAATGGACCAAAACCTCGCCCAGGGCGCCAGTCAAAGTCTGGAACAGACGCACATCCTTTCGCCTCAGCACCTTCAGGCGCTGAAGGCGCTTCAGGCGCCGCTCATGGAGCTGTCCGGCTCGTTCGCGGACGTCCTGGCGGAGAATCCCCTGATCACGACGGAGGACGACGCCGACTACGAGGACGAACCGGACCTGAAACCCGACGACGCCCCGGTCCGGGACGACGCCCCGGTCGAAAACCTGGACGAAAACCGTCTGGACTACGACGAGGAGCTGACGCGCATCCTGGAGGGCGACGACGACTGGGCGGCCGTCCGGCAGGAGGACGGCGAAGACGCGCCGGACAGCGAGGCGGAGAAACGCCGCGAATACATGTTCAACTCCGTGGCGCAGGAAGTCTCGCTTCAGGAAATCCTGATGGAGCAGCTCGGCACCGAGGAGTGCCCGCCCGAGGTGCGCCGCGCCGCCGAGGAGGTCATCGGCAACATAGACGACGACGGCTTTTTCCGCAGCGTCCCCGCCGAGATCGCGCAGTCCGTGCCGTGTTCGCTGGAGACCGCCGAAGCCGCGCTCCGGCTCGTTCAGACGTTCGACCCGCCCGGAATCGGCGCGAGCTCCCTGCCGGAATGCCTGCTGATCCAGCTCGAACGCGCCGGAAAGAAGACGGACCGGATGGCCGAGTTTGTGACCCGGCACCTGGATGACCTGGAGCACAACCGCCTCCCGAAGATCGCGAAGGAGATGGGCGTGACCGTGCAGGACGTGAAGGACATGGCGGAAGAACTCCGCCGCACCTGCGACCCGCGGCCCGCCGCCTCCCTTGCGCAATCCCGCACCGAATACTGCCCCGTCGAGGTCACGGTCGAACGGAACGGCGACGAATACACCGTGCGCCCGAACCGCGAATACGAGCCGAAGTTCCTGATCCCGAACCGCTACATGAAGATGCTCGACGACCCGCTGACCGACCGGGAGACCCGCGACTACATCCTGAAGAATTTGAAAAGCCTTATGGAGATCCGCAAGGCGCTCGCCGACCGGGAAAGCACCATCGTCCGCATCGCCCGCGTCATCGCGGACCAGCAGCACGATTTCTTCGACAAGGGGCCGGAGTATCTGCGTCCCATGACGATGCGCGACGTGGCGGACCGTCTCGGCGTTCACGAGACCACCGTCAGCCGCGCCATCGCGAACAAATACATGGCAACGCCCGCTGGCACGTTCAAGTTCCGCGATTTCTTCACCGGCGGCTACCAGAACACCGAGGGCGAGGACGTCTCCAGCTCGGCGGTCAAGGAGTACATCCGCGAGGCCGTCAAAAACGAGAATCCCACCCATCCGCTCTCCGACCAAAAGATCGCGGAGGACCTCAAGAAGAAGGGGCTCGACGTCGCCCGCCGCACCGTGGCAAAATACCGCGAGGAACTCGGCATCCCCTCTTCGCAGGGAAGGAAACAGTACACATGAAAAACAACCTTACTTCGTTCATAGCCGGACACCGGCGCCTTTGGAACGCCTTCCTTTTCCTCGTCATCCTCCTGACCGCGTTCTCGTTCCGCACATACCACTACAACACCTCCGTGCTGATGCTGAACGATATCATCCGCGAGGTCCCGCAGAAGGAACAGGTCCGCCCGTCGTTCTTCGAGCGTTTCCTGCCGCTCCGCCACAACAATTTCTCGCCGTTTACCATCGAGAGCGCTATGATGTATTCCTATTCGCAGGACATCGCCGAGGGGAAGGGTGTGCCGGAACGCGACGAGACGCTGAAGCACATGGAGGACATCCCGCCCTACGCGCAGATGAACATGGCGCTGGAGTGGTTCCTCGGCTGGGGCTGGCGGCTGAAACAGAAGATCGCACCCGATCCGGAGGCTTCCCCGCGCGAAAAGCTGTTCCAGGACCATCCGTACATGGCGCAGTGGATGAGCATGCAGATACGATTGTGGGCGTCGCTCACGTCCGCGCTGATCTTCCTGTGGCTCCTGCTGCTGAAATGCCCGCGCAAACTGGCGTTTTGCGGCGGATTCCTGCACGCCGTGGCGCTGTCGGCGATCGCGCGTTCCACGGGGCAGGACCTGGTGCGCGGCGAATTCTGCATCCCGCTGATCACGATGGCGTTCGTGCTGGCGGCATGGTGCAACAGCCGGGCGCGCTGGTGGAAGATGCCGGTCATTTTCGCCGTGGTGTTCCTGGCGTTCATCGCGTGGGACCTGTGCCAGATGATCTTCTCCGCGTGGGCTCTGATCGAGGTGCTCCGGGCGGTCTGCGGATACCGGATGCGGCGCGGCCTGCTGTACACATGGATCGCGATCGCCGCCGCCGTGCTGCTGAATGCCCTCGTCGTGCCGTTCAACATCACCTACGGCCTGATCCATGCGCCGATCCTGTGGGTGGCGTTGCCGACGCTCTTCTGCTGCTATGCGCTCCAGGGCGTGTCCCGCCGCCTGAATCTGAAGGGCGGACGCAAGCTCGCGCTGCGCCTTGCCGTGCCGGTCCTGGCGGCGGCGCTGTACGTGAACTGGGCGCAGTTCGGCAACACCCCGGAATACGCCTCGAACTACAGCCATTTCTCCGAGGCGATGAAGGCGAAGATCAAGTTCAACAACGTAAAGCCCGCGAACGCCCTGCTGCTGAACTACGACGCCCGCATCATGTGGACGCCCTCCATGCACTCCGCCACCTGGGAACTCGCCTCGTCGTTCTTCCCGAGCCTCATTTTCGGGCGCAGGCTCCAGTTCGGCCTCTTCCGGTTCCTGTTCGGACTTCTCCCGGTCACGCTGGCGCTGTACGCCGCGCTGCTGCTCGGATTGACATTGTTCCGAATACCACGTGCCGAGTTCATGAAGACATTGTCACGGACATTCCTGCCGAACATCTTCACGGTCGGGTTCATCATTGGGTTCATCTACATCGTGCGCTACCATGAATTCGTGATCCTCTTCCTCTGCGTCTCCCTGCCGATGCTCGTTTATACGTATCTGCGGGCGTTCCGGCACGCCCCGTGGAAAGTCGATCCCGCCGAGGCCTGCACAGTCATCTTCGACCGTCCGCGTCTGCTCAAATTCCTCCGACGCGCGCTTCTCGGCGTTTTCGCATTCATTCTCTTCTGGGAGACGATCGTGTCCGTCGGCACGCCGCGCCGGTATACGGGCGACGTCGCATTCCGGGAGACCGCCATGCTGATCCTGTGGTTCCGCCAGCACAAGGACGCCGTGGCGGGCAAGGGCGTGGCGGCGAACTTCACGGTCGGGCCGATGCTGAAGGCGTACGCGGGGACCGGGCTCGTCATGAATCCGCAGTTCGGCATGAAGCGCATCCGCGACGCCACGGAGAAATACCTGAACGCGATGTTCCACGGTTCCGAGCTCGACCTCGCCAAATACTGCGCCGAATACGGCGCGGACTATGTGGTCTACAACAAGGGCGCGTGCTTCACCTATTCGATCTACTCGAACCGCTACATCGCCGGAGCGAACGAGATCAAGCCGGATTCCATCGTCAACCTGATGATCTCCGACCCGGACAGCCTGCACTGGTTCTACCGGCTCGACGTCCCGCGCGGGCTGGAGAGCATCAACCGCGTCTATACCGTCTTCAAGGTGATCACGCCGGAGGCGAAGCTTGAGGCAGTCCGCATCAGCGCGCTCGGCAGAAATGAGCTCGCGCTCGGACGGAAGGAATCCGCCGCCGACCTCGCGAAGAAAGCCGTCTGGCTCGACCCGGTCGCGGACGGCCCGAAGTTCCTGTACCTGGAAACGCACGGTTGCCTGCCGCGCATCACGCTGTCCGGCGTGGAAGACGACAGATAACGGGGCTGTGCATTTCTATCCTGATGTCGGCACATCCGCCTGTTTGCCCGGACCGTCTCCCGCCTTTGCGGCCCGTCTTCCCTCATCTTCCGGCTTTCTTATATAAAAGATATGGTTGCCGCTTGCATTTTCCTTTTCCGGGTGTATATTATATGCTACGTTTTCTCAACGCATCCGGGCCGGCCGTATGCCGGTTCCCCCGTACCAAACCAACCCCGCGGGCGGATGCGCACAACTGAACAAGAAGGTATCTTGCTCCGCGCCAACCGACAACAACCGCGGAGGAAAAGAGCCGGAACGAAGAAAGGCGGATGGAACAATGGCCATCTCTGTCAAAGACCTGTTGGAAGCCGGGTGCCATTTCGGGCATCAGACGAAGCGCTGGAACCCCAAGATGAAGGATTACGTCTACGGGGCGAAGAACGGTATCTCGATCATCGACCTCACGAAAACCATCCGCCAGATCGGCGACGCCTGCAATTTCCTGCAGCGTGAAGTCATGAAGGGATCCCGCATCCTGTTCGTCGGCACGAAGCGCCAGGCGCAGCAGGTCGTCCGCAACGCCGCGGAAGAAACCGAAATGTTCTTCATGTCCGAACGCTGGATGGGCGGCACGCTCACCAACATCGAAACGATCCGCAAGTCCGTGAAGAAGATGCGCGAGATCGACGACATCGTGAACGACGAAGAGAACTCCAACCTGAAGAAGAAAGAGATCGTCCGCCTGGCCCGTCAGGGCGTCAAGCTGCACCGCAACCTCGACGGCATCGCCGACATGAAGCGCCTGCCCGACGTGGTCGTGGTCGTGGACGTCTGCCACGACGACACCGCGGTGAAGGAAGCCCAGAAGCTCGGCATTCCGATCATCGCCATCGTCGATACGAACGGCAATCCCGAAAACATCGCCTACCCGGTCGCCGCCAACGACGACGCCGTGAAGTCCATCAAGATCATCATGGACACCTTCGTCGCCGCCATCAACGACGCCCTCGGGCTCTACAAGGTCAAAGTCGCCGAAGACAAGGCGAAGGCCGACGCCGAACGCGCCGAGAAGAAGGGCGCCGACGATAAGGCGAAATCCGCCGACGAGCGTCCCGCGCGCCGTCCGTCCCGCCGTCCCGCCGCCCGCAAGGAAGCCGCTTCCGCCGACGGCGAGAAGAAGGCCGCCCCGCGCCGCAAGGCTCCCGCCAAGGAGGTCAAAGACCTCTCCGCTCTCAAGAAATCCGATGTGAAACCCGAGGAGAAATAATCATGGCTGCTATCACCCCGCAAATGGTCAAGGAACTGCGCGACAAGACCGACGCAGGCATGGGCGAGTGCAAGAAGGCCCTCATCGAAGCCAACGGCGACATCGAAGCCGCGGTCGATATCCTCCGCAAGGCCGGTATCGCCAAGAGCGCCCACCGCGCCGACCGCGCCACCGCCGAAGGCAAGATCTTCGTCGCCGTCGACGGCAACCAGGCCCTCATGCTCGAAGTCTGCTGCGAAACCGACTTTGTCGCCAACAACGAGAAGTTCCTCGAATACGGCAACGGCGCCGCGAAGAAGATCCTCGCGAACACCACCGGCGACGGCGACGTCACCGAGGCCGCGCAGAAGTCCGAAGAGACCGAGCTCGCCGCCCTGTTCTCCAAGTTCGGCGAGAAGATGATCATCCGCCGCGCCCTCCGTTACACCACCGACCAGAAGATCGCCTACTACATCCACTTCAACGGAAAGATCGGCGTCCTCCTCGACATCGGCGGCGAAATCGACGAAGCCGGCATCAAGAACACCTGCCTCCAGATCTGCGCCTCCAGCCCGCAGTACGTCAACTCCTCCGAAGTCCCGGCCGAAGCGATCGCCCACGAAAAGGAAATCGCCACCGCCCAGCTCAAGGAGAGCGGCAAGCCCGAGAACATCATCGAGAAGATCGTCGCCGGCAAGATCAACAGCTGGTACGGCGAAATCTGCCTCGTGAACCAGCCCTGGATCCTTGACAACAAGACCACCTTCGGCAAGCTCTTCCCGAAGGCAACCGTCAAGCGTTTCGCCCGCTGGGCCGTCGGTCAGTAATCACTCCCGACCGTTTCTCTGAATCATCGACCCGTTCCGGTTTCCGCCGGAGCGGGTTTTTCTTTTGCATAAAAACAGCGCCTCCGGCTTTTCCGTGAAGCCGGAGGCGTTTTGTATAGGGGAGAAAAAAGATCGTTTTCAGGGGGGGAGATGCCTTACTTCTTCCTCTGTGCGAAGAGCCAGTCGAGCGTGGCGTAATCGTTGTAGCAGACGTCCCAGGCGTTGTGCGCGATCAGCGGATATTCGCGGTAGCTGCACTGCGTGTTGCCGGCCTCCTGCAGGAACTTGAAGAAATCGCGCGTGAGCTCGGTGCGGACGGTCTCGTCGTAGTCGCCCTGATACAGCGCGATCGGCATGTCCTTCAGGCGTTCGGCCTCCTCGCGCGTGCCGCCGCAGCAGATCGCCACGCACGCGGCGAAGAGGTCGGGATTGCGGCCCGCGAGCTCGACCGTGCCGTGTCCGCCCATGGAGAACCCGGTCACGTAGATGCGCGCGGGATCGGCGTCGAATTCCTTCATCTTCGCGCGGACCAGCTTCGGCAGGTTGGCGAACACGCTTTCCGGGCGGATGATGCCGTCGCCGCCGCGCTGGACGTTGTTGCCCCAGCCCTCGCTCGCGGGGCACTGCGGCGCCAGCAGGACGACCTTTGTGTCCTTATGGGCGAGGATGTAGGAGACGATCTCGGCGAAGCCGTAGCGCAGCTGCGACTTGTTGTCGCTGCCGCGTTCGCCCACGCCGTGCAGGAAGACCAGCACGGTCGGCTTGCCGGGCGCGTCCATGTTGTACGTCCCTTCGCAGTAGTTGATCTTGATGCCGTCGGCGTCGAACGTCTTCGCCGTCACGCGGGTGTTCCGGAAGATGGCGTCGTCCTTCTGCTGCTGCGATGCGCCGTTCGGCAGCAGCGGGAAGAGGGGTTGCTCCTGTCCGGGCGCGTAGGTGTTGACGGGCTTGTTGTACTGGTCGCAGGAACCGCCGTCTCCGCAGCAGCACGAGGCGAGCATGGCGGAGGCGGAGAGGCAGACGGCGGACCCGATGAGCTTGAACGAATGGCGCATGAAATACTCCTTGAAAAGATGGAAAAGTTGATATGAAATGAAATCTTTTTGCTTCGACTAATATACCGCTTCCGACAGGCTTTGTCAAGCCGCCCCGCCTCATTCCGTCCGCAAAAAGCATGCGGCGGCGGGAAACCGCGTATTCAACGGGAAAAACGACACGGAAAAAACATGAAAGAAAATCCGTTTTTTTGACTGAAAAGGGCTTGCTTTTCCCTGAAAAGACTGTATTTTATATAGACAAACATCAAGGGCGGAGCGGGGCATTCGATCCTGCGCCGTCCGCACCCACGTTTTTTTGACCATTCTTATATTAAAATCAAGAAAGGATACCTCACAATGAAACAATTCATGCTCTTTGTCAGCATCCTGGCGGTGGTCGTGCTCTTCGCCGGCTGCTACGTCATCGGCCAGCGCAACGCGCTGATCGCCCTGGACGAAAACGTAAACGAGGCATGGTCGAACATCGACGCTGACCTCCAGCGCCGCAACGACCTGATCCCGAACCTGGTCTCCACCGTGAAGGGCTACGCCACGCACGAGGAAGAGGTCTTCACCGGCATCGCCGACGCACGCGGCAGGCTCGCCGGAGCCACGACCATGCAGGAGAAGGCCGAAGCCGACGCCGCCCTGACCGCCGGACTCGGCCGCCTGCTCGCCATCGCGGAAAACTACCCCGAACTGAAAGCGAACGAAGGCTTCCTCCGTCTCCAGGACGAACTCGCAGGCACCGAAAACCGCATCAAGGTCACGCGCAAGCGCTACAACCAGGACGTCAAGACCCTCAACCGGACGATCCGCCAGTTCCCCGGTTCCCTCTTCGCCGGAAATCTCCCGTTCATCGGCCTGAATCTCGAGCCTCGCGACTATTTCGAGCCCCCGCAGGGACACGACGCGGTGGTCGTCGCGCCGAAAGTCGAATTCTGATTTGAGTTCATTTCGCCCGGACGGACGTTCCTTCGTCCGCCCGGGATTTTCTTGATCGGACAGGAAGAAACGGGCCGGTCCCGGCACAGGAAGAAAGCGCATGGCACGGAAAATAAGTGTTGCGGACACTGTTCGCAGGACAAAGGGGCGGATCGGGTTCTGGCGTTCGGGATTCCCGAACCTGCTGGGGCATCTGTGCCTGTGCCTTCTCATCTTTCTCGCCGTTCAGCTCCTTCTGTTCAAGGTCTTTGACCTGAACATCTTCGACCCGGACGATTTCAAGTCCGCCAATGCCCGCATCTCGGAACTCGGCACGCGGCGCGTGGTCGACGAGGCCGGGGTCCTGAAGCAGTCCGAGATCGACGCCCTGACCGCCCAAATTGACGCATACGAGGCGGCTACCAAAGGCCAGATGGCCGTCCTGCTCATCAAGACCCTGCACGGCGATGCGATCGAGGATTTCTCCCTCGCCGTCGCTGAAAAGTGGAAGATCGGATGGAAAGGCGAGGACAACGGCGTCCTGCTGCTCCTGTCCGTCGAAGACCGCGAAAGCCGTTTGGAGATCGGCTACGGGCTGGAAGGCGTCATCAACGACGCCCGCGCGGGCGACATCCTCCGCGGCATGGCTCCCTGCTTAAAGGGCGGTTTTTATGCGCAGGCGATCTCCTATGCGGTCGCAAGCGTTTCCGCTTTCGTCCGGCATGAAAACGCCCCGGAAACGGAAGATATTTGGAGAACAAAAATCGGGGATGACGATGAAGCCCGCAAACCCTATGTCCCCGCCTCGATGGGACCGGAGAATACCTGGTTCCTTGTCTTCGTCCTCGGCATCCTGACCATCACTATATGCCTGCTTACGGCAAAGCTCCTCATTCACCCGGACGCGAAGAAATCCGCCGCCCTGGCGTTCATGCTCGCCTTCGGCTGGTTCGCGCTTCGGATTCTGGCGGCGGCGCTCCGCAGTTCGGGCGGCGGAGGCAGGGGAGGAGGACGCAGCCGGAGCGGCGGAGGCGGCGGCAGTTTCGGCGGAGGCGGCGCGTCGGGGAGATGGTAACAACGGAAAGTGTTTTTCCTTGACAGTTGCCCCGGAGAAAACGACAATATAGGGAACATGTTAAAGAATAGGACAGAACGACTTGGAAGAAAGGAACGAAAACGGCAAAAATCTAATTGTTTCGGCGTTTTTTCTCAAAAGCACTGGATTTTTGAAAAAAACGTGCTATGTTAAGCCTTGAAATGTTTCGAGTGTGAAACGATTTCAGTATCATCCCGTATTATCTGAACAGAACAAAATTGGAAAGGATTTGCCAGCCATGGACGCGAAAAATGATTCCAAACTGATCCGGATCGGCGTCTTCTACGATGGAAATTATTTCTATCATGTCAGCAACTACTATTATCACGGACACCCGAGAAAGAGCCGCATCAGCGTCCCCGGTCTGCACAGCCTCATCCGCACCATGGTGGCGGAACGCGAACATGTGAATGAAAACCTCTGCCGCATCGTGGACAGCCATTATTTCCGCGGCCGCCTGACCGCGGCGGAAGCGAACCTGCGGCATTTGCTGTTCTCCGAACGCAATTTCGACGACGTCCTGACGCGGGAAGGCGTCGTGGCGCATTTCCTCCCGGTCAGCCACGGCTCCGAAAAAGGCGCGAACATCTCGCTCGCCCTCGAAGCCTACGAGCAGATGGTCCACATCGGGTTCGACGTCGTGGTCCTCGTGGCCTGCGACGGCGACTATGTCCCGCTCGTCCGCAAGCTTAATTCCCTCGGCGCCCGCGTGATGGTGATCGGCTGGGAGTATTCCTACGAGGACGACAACGGCGGCCACCGCCAGACCATGACCTCCGGCCGCCTGATGGCTGAAGCCACCTACGGCATTTGGATGCAGGACATCATCGAAAAGCAGCTTTATCCGCAGGACAAGATCGACGCGCTGTTCGTTTCCGGCGGCGGTTCCAACGGTCCTGCCGCCGAAAACGTCGAGCCGGATGACGGCTACCCGGAAGACGATGGCGACTACGACGAGAGTTTCCCGGCGGAACGCCGCCGCGGCACCGTGGTCCAGCTGAAGAGCGGATACGGGTTCATCACGCCGGAGAAGGGCGACCACGATTTCTTCTTCCTCTGGGAAGATCTGGAAAACTGCGAGTTCGACGAGCTTTCCATCGGCGAGAAAGTCGAATTCGAAGTCGGGACGAACGACCGCGGCGAATGCGCCCGGAAAGTCCTCTGGCTCGATTCCGATGGAGTCCCGTACAGTTCCCCCTCGGATCCCGGAGAAAAGCAGGACGAAGGAAACGGAGACCAGTCATTCTGATCGGGATACCCTCTCCAAGCGCAAAGAGCAAACGCGCCGGGCGCATCGGAAAACCTTGTGACCGGCTTCCGGTAAAACCAATGCAGTTTTTATGAAAACGACCGCGGACAACATCATCGAATGGGGAGACAAGGCCTTCCGGCTCAAAGACGAGGCCGTGTCGCTGATCTCGTTCCTGGGCGACGTCACCGCCGCCCTGTGGGAAGGCATCTGCCACCCGAAACGCCTCCGCTGGAAGGATTTCCTGTTCTACATGAACACCTGCGGCCCGGACGGCGTGCCGATCACGATCATGATCAGCGCGCTGATGGGCGTGGTGCTGGCGTACCAGGCCGAAGTGCAGTCGCACAAATACGGCGCCGACAATTTCCTGCCCATGGTCATCGGCTGCACCATCCTGCGCGAACTCGGCCCCCTGATGGTCGCCATCGTCGCGACCGGCCGCAGCGGATCCGCGTTCGCCGCCGAGATCGGCACCATGAAGATATCGGAGGAGCTCGACGCCCTCCGCACCATGGGCATCCGTCCGGCGCGGTTCCTGGTCGTCCCGAAGATGTGGGCGATGCTGTTCATGCTGCCGCTCCTGACGGTCATCGGCGATTTCGTCGGCTGCGCGGGCGGCTACATGGTGATGCGGACCGAGCTCGGCATGCCGCTGGACGTCTTCCTGCAGCTGACCCGGCAGGGCGTCGCGGTCAAGTATTTCATCGAAGGCGTCCTGAAGAGCGTCGTCTTCGCCTATATCATCACGGTGACGGGCTGCTGGCGCGGGTTCCGCACTGGAAACGACGCGATCGCGGTCGGACGTTCCACGACCTCGGCGGTCGTGACCAGCATCCTCTTCATCGTGCTGGCGGACGCCTTCCTCGCGAAACTTTTCACCGTGTTCTATGGATGGAAGGGCTGAGCCATGACGGACAGCATCGCAACCCCCGCCCCCGCCGCGAACGCCATCCCCTCCATCGAGGTCCGCGACCTCACCATCGGCTACGGCTCGCGCGTCGTGCTCGAAAACCTGAATTTCCGCATCGAACCCGGGCAGATCGTGACGATCCTCGGCGGCTCCGGCTGCGGCAAAAGCACCCTGCTCAAGCACATCATCGGCCTCTACAAGCCGCTCCGGGGCGACATCCTCATCAACGGCCGCAGCATCGTGAACGCGAACGAGCAGGAAAAGCGCTCCATCATGTCCGAATTCGGCGTGGCGTACCAGGGCGGCGCGCTGTTCCGCTCCCTGAACCTCGCCGAAAACATCGCGCTCCCCATGGAGGAGCTGACGACCTGGAAACGCGACGAGATCAAACGGCGCGCCTCCGAAAAGCTCGCGCTCGTCCACCTGGACGGCTTCGAACAGTACATGCCCTCGGACCTCTCCGGCGGCATGATCAAACGCGCCGCTTTCGCGCGCGCACTCGCACTCGACCCGAAACTCCTCTTCTTCGACGAACCGTCCGCCGGCCTCGACCCGCTGACCTCCGACATGCTCGACAAGGTGATCCTGGAGATCCGCGAGAAGACGCACGCCACGATCATGATGGTCACGCACGAGCTCCCCAGCATCTTCCGCGTCTCCGACCGCGTGATCATGCTCTCCGCGGAGAAGAAGGGCATCGTGGACGACGGTTCGCCCGCGTATCTCCGCGACCACAGCACCGACGAATACGTCCGCACGTTCCTTTCGCGCGGCGGTACCTATAAAAGCCACAGCACGGAGCCGGACCATGCCTGACACCCCGGCCGTTTCCATGACATTTTCAGGAAGGAATCCCGCATCATGAACGACAACAGCAAATTCAAACTCGGATTGTTCGTCATCTTTTCCACGGTCATCTTTTTCGCCGCACTGTTCATCCTCGGAATGATGGACCGTTTCAAGGAAAAGGCGCACATCTCCACGCTCGTTTCGGAGTCGGTGCAGGGGCTTTCCGTCGGGTCGTCCGTGAAATATCAGGGCGTGCCCATCGGCAGCGTGTGCGAGATTATGATCTATCCTATCGACAATGTCATCCGCATCGACATGGAGATCAATATTTCCAAGTTCAAGGTCCAACAGTCCGGCCATGCCCCGGTCACCATCCCGATCGAGGACTTCAACATGCATGTCGCCGACGCGGTGCAGAAAGGCATGCGCTGCCGCATGGAACTCGAAGGCATCACCGGCGGCAAATACATCGAACTCCAGATGGTGAAGGACCCCGTGCCCTCGGAATACGACGTGGCGGAGTTCGGACTCGCATACACCTACGTCCCCAGCCAGCCGTCGCTCATCAGCGACCTCCGCGGCAGCGTCACCACAATCCTCGCCAAACTCGAAAGCATCGACTACAAGGGCATCAGCGACCGCACGAACGCCGTGCTGGATTCCATCAATGAACGCGTCAATTCGCCGAAGTTCGACGAGACGATCGACAACGTGAACGCCATGGTCAGCGAGGCGCGCAAGAGCATCGAAAACCTCGAAAACCTCACGAACTCCGACATCCGTGACAAGATCGACACCATCTCGCAGAACGTCAGCACCGCCGTGAACGCGGTCGAATCCCTCACGAAGACCGTCGAGGTGGAGATCAAGTCCATCGAGTTCGCGCAGATCAGCGAAAACCTCCGTTCCTTCCTTTCCACGGCCATCCGCACCAGCAAGACGCTTGATGAAACGCTCTTCAACGTCGACAACGGCGTCGACGCCCTGATCGAGCTGATCCTCTACCTCGACAGCGATCCGTCCGCCCTGATCCAGGGCAAGAGAAAGCCCAAGACCGACGAGGACGGAAAAGACGGCAAAAAACGCTGACCGCGCCCGTACATTACGTCCGGGCAGACAGGATCCGATTATCGTTTTTTCGTTGTCAAGGTTTCCATAATCTTTGTACATACGAGAATCATCATGACCTCTCCGAACGGCAGACCGCATACCAATCCCCCTGGGGTCCGCACAGTTTTTGCGGCAACAGCGGCGATTGTCCTGATCCTGTTATGCGTGCTTGCCGGAATGGCACGGATTGCCGGCAAAAGAAACGCTTCCGCCCGCAACGCATCATCTTTCGGCACGGACGGCTATGTGCGCTCCGCCACGTATTTCGGGGACGAATGGCCCATCAATTTCTGGAACAGCGAAATGGACCATCTGGACCGGGACATGGCGCAGATCCGGGAGGATGGATTCGACAGCGTGATCCTGGTGATCCCGTGGAAGGAATTCCAGACAAGCACGAATCCGATCGAGTACAGCGATTATGCGTTTGACCGGCTGGACCGGGTCATGGATGCCGCAGGCGGCGCGGGGCTGAAAGTCTATGCCCGCGTCAGTTACATGTGGGATTTCGCGAACGATGCGAACGAAGATATTCATGAACGCCTGACCCGGCTGTTCCATGATCTGGACACGCGCGGCGCATGGCTGGAATACGTCGGAAAACTGTATCGGCAGCTGAACATGCACGCCGATTTTGCCGGGGGCTTCCTGACATGGGAGGACTATATGCCGGTGTTCCTGCGCTTCTGCGATTTGCCGTCGCCGCAGGACCGGCTGGATGCCGCAAAAACGATGGGGTTTCAGGAATATCTGCGTTCGCAGTATGCCCTTGCGGATTACAACAGGACATTCAACGTGCAATACGGTTCCTATGAAGACATTCCTTTCCCGCGCCGGGACGAGCCGGCGATACGGACCGCATACGAATTCTTTGACCGGAGCCTGAACGAACTGCTGGCAGACGGGCAGGCGGTGTTCCCGAACCTGTCTTTGGAAGTCCGGCTGGACGGGGACCCGCTTTTCGACGCGAAAGGCAATCCGAACGGATATTACATGCACGAGGCGACTTATGATTGCCGGCAGTCGGACTTCACCTCGGTGATGTACGGGATTCCCATGGGATTCGAGAACCGGGGGGAACGCGTCAAGGCAAAGGCGGCGCTGGTGCATACACGGGATATGTTGAGGTTTCTTGCCGAGCGCAACGGCGGCAAGCCGGTCTATGTCGAACAGTTCCTTTTCTTCGACAACACGCCGCAGTTTGCACACAACGCGCAACTGGAGGATGGCGAGATCGGGGAATACCTGCTGACCTGTCCTGAGGTGCTGCGGCGGTTCTCCGCCGGGTACGGCGTGTGGACTTACCGGGATTATTATGACAACATGCTGTACAACAACGGTTTCTTCCTGCAGGGGCGGGGCTGGGAAACGACAGGGAAGGTCTCGTTCGAAAAGACGGGGGATTCGGCAGTCTGCCGCATGGAAGCGCCCGCCGTGATCCGTCAACAGGTGCCGGACGTGCGTGACGGCTTCGGCGGAAAGGAGCTGACGGTTTCCTTCGAAGTAACGGAGTGCGCGGTCCCCGGAACGATCACGGTGTCTTTGGGAACGCAACGGCAATCGGTGAATGTGGAACATGCCGGGGCATATCAGACTGTCTTTCCCCGCCGGGGGAGCATCCAATGCGTCGCGCTGGAGGCGGAGAGCGGGACCCTTGCCGTGGACAACATCCGTTTGTATGACTATGTGCAGAACGGATTGCTGTACGATTCTGACAACAGGCCGCTCGAGCAACGGGACAATATCCGGGAAATGAACCGGCTTTTGTCCGGCGGAGCGGAACTCTGAACTTGCCTTCACATCAGCAACTATGACCCATCCCTTTTTCCCTATACCTTAATCACGGAGAACCAACATGAACATCCTGATCCTGAACGGAAGCCCCCGCAAGAACGGCAACACTTCCCACGCCCTGTGCGCCATCGAA
Organism: Victivallales bacterium; assembly: GCA_045114235.1. Lineage (GTDB taxonomy): Bacteria > Verrucomicrobiota > Lentisphaeria > Victivallales > UBA1829 > UBA1732. The sequence goes on along the minus strand of JBGUKB010000117.1, from coordinate 600 downwards.
GACGGCCTGAAGTCGCGCCACGCGGTCGAATCCCTGAACGTGTATGACTTCACGTTCAAGCCCTGCCGCAACTGCGACGCCTGCAAGCGCAACGGCGGAAACTGCATCCAGGCCGACGATACGGTCAAGATCATCGAAAAAGTGGCCGCCGCCGACCTCGTGGTCTTCGGGTCGCCCGTCTACTGGTGGGGCATCTCCGCCCAGCTGAAGGACGTCGTCGACAAGTTCTATTCCCGCGACGACGCCTCTGCGAAGCCCACGCTGCGCACGAAGAAGAAGATTGGCATCGTGGCGTGCGGCGCGGATTCCCTCGGCAATCCCGAATACAAGCTCATTTCCGACCAGTTCCACTGCATCGCGGAGTTCCTCGGCTGGGAAGTCGTCCTGGACGAATCCGTTTGCGCCGCCGCCCCCGACGACCTGGCGAAAGACGTTGCCCGTCTTGCCGAGCTGAAAGCCGCCGCGGAAAAACTCTGATCTCCAATTCCCTCGTTCCTTTTTTGCCGCCGGATATTCCTCAGGAGTCCGGCGGTTTTTGTGACCGGACATCTGCAAAAACATGCTGTGCCGGAGCGGGGCAGGGGGGAAACAATACCGCCT
>JBGUKB010000116.1:0-16791 GCA_045114235.1 Victivallales bacterium | reverse complement strand
TCGGGGCGACTGGATTCGAACCAGCGACCTCTAAGTCCCGAACCTAGCGCTCCAACCAGACTGAGCTACGCCCCGAAATGTTCGATTCAAAAAATATACCACGTTTTCCGGAAAAATCAAACCGAAATCGAAAAAAAGACGCATTTTTCTGCGAAAAACGGCAGGCTGGATACATCAAGACCTGAAGGCGGGGAAGAAGCATGCGCGATGTAGGATGCCAGATTCAGAACGGGAAAAGGGGTAAAAGCCATCGAACACGGGTGGCAGGGGGAGGGAGACCAGTTCGCCGACCTATTGGAAGACTCCAGCCGAACAAGGCTAGAATGGTTCGCATAGTCGGGAGGTATGGCGAATCGAACGGGAGGTGTAAACGCCGCCGAACGGGGCAGGGGGGATCGGGCTGTTGAAGATCAAGAATCGGCTTGTTTCCTGGCGACGGCGGGCCAGTAGCCGGTTTTCAGCAGCGCCGCGAACATGACCGCCGCCAGGACTGACGCGGAGACGGGCAGCGCCTCCATGGAAATGAGGTCGCCTGCATAGCCGATCAGCGGCGGCACGATCATGATGCCGACCATGCTCGCCGCTCCCTGCAATCCGGTCAGCGCGGCCGCCGTGGCGTCGTTGAACCCGCGGCGTGTTGCCTCGTGCATCAGGCACGGATAGATCGGCGCGAGCGCGAATCCAACCAGCAGAAGAGCCGCGGATGGGAGGAATCCTCCCGCCGGGATCAGCAGAAGCAATGCGGCGAGCAGGACCGCCGCGCCCGAAACCGTGCTGAGCAGACGGTTGCCGAGCCTGTCCGCCGTGAATCCGAGTAGAAAACGCCCCGCGGTCAGCATGCCCCAGTAGGCGGTCACGACGTATTGCGCAGTGTTCAGGTCCATGCCGCGCGCCCGGGTCAGGAACGCACAGCCCCAGAGCCCCGCGCCCGCCTCGATGCCGCAGTACACGAAGAAGATCAGGACGCAGAGCCAGAAATCGAACGAGAAATGGCATTTGCCCTCCAGTTTGTCCATGGACGATGCCGCGGCGGCCTCGCGGTCCTCCGCCTCTTCGTCGCGTCGTGCGCGATCCCACAGCCCGATGGTGGAGCAGAAGAAGACGGCGAGCAGGACCTGCGTGGAGCCGATCGCGAAATACGCGCTGCGCCACGATCCGGTGGACTGAAGGAAGATCGAGGCGATCAGCGGCCCGAGCGTCGCACCGACGCCCCAGCAGCAGTGCAGCCAGCTCATGTCGCGGCTGGAATAGTGCTTTGAGACGTAGAAATTCATGCCGGTGTCGATCGCGCCCTGTCCGAAGCCGAGCGGGATAGCGCACGCGAGCAGAACGGCGAACACGGGCGAGAAGCCGCATCCGACCAGCGACAGTCCCGTGATCGCGCCGCATATCGCAAGCAGACGCCCCGTGCCGATCTTACGCAGGATCAGTCCGCTTGCCGAGGCGGAGACCGAGGAACAGAGCGCGAGCACGGTCGCGATGAATCCGCCGTAGCGCAGCGGGACGGAGAACGCTTCGCTCATGGGGATCCAGGCGGCGTCGAGGATCTTGTCCGGGAGTCCGAGGCTGATGTAGCCGAGGTAGATGATGCCGAGCAGGAGGAATTTCCTTCGGGCGGGCGTGATTCTGTCAAATAGATTGCTCATGACTAGAAAAAAGCGCGAACCGGAAAGCCCGGTCCGCGCGGAAAAGATCGGATCAGCCGAAACTTAGTCCTTCGGGAAGTCCATGCCTTCCACGATGCCGGGGAGCTCCTGCTTGTAGTAGGAGTAAGCCATGCGGCGGAGGAACGGGACGTCGAGCTTCCAGTCCAGGATCCCGTCGCCGAGGTCGGCGCGGACGTTCGAGTTGTCGAACGTGATCTGCGTGGAGAAGTAGGGGATGAGGTCTTCGATCATGCGCATGACGAGCTTTTCGTCCTTGGACGGGTCGTCGTTCTTGTCGACGGTGCGGAGACCGGTGACCTTCAGGATGTCGCGGCAGGCGATGCCGATCATGTCGGTGGAGACGGGGCTGTCGCCGGTGATGTGGTAGGTGCGGTTCTTCTCCGGGAGCATGAAGAGCTTGGACATGGATTCCTGCACGTAGTCGATCGGCACGAAATAGATCTTGTCCGAAGTCGCGCTGGCGATGCGGATGTTCACTTCCATCTGGGCGTTCGCGGGGAGGCCGGCCTTGAAGGCGCGGTTGCTCTTGATGCGGCCGAGGAACTCAAGAATGCGATAGAACGCGAGCGGCTTGCGGATCACGCCGTCGGAACGGCGTCCGACGATGATGGAGGGGCGGTAGATGGTGTACGGGACGCCGACGTTCTCACGGACGTACTTTTCCGCGTCGAACTTGCTGCGTTCGTAGGAGTTGATCCAGCCGGTGGCGGGCATGGTGTCTTCCATGACGCGTCCGGCGAAGGTGCCCGCGACGTAGGCGGTGCTGACATACTGGAACCGGGGGATGTTGAAGCGCTTGACTGCTTCCACGGCGTTCAGCGTACCGTTCATATTGGTCGCGTAGGTCTTGCCTTCGGGGTCTTTGCCGAGGTTGACGTCGGCGGCGCAGTGGAACATCACGTCGTAGGGGCCGTACTTCGCGATCTCGTCGAACGGGAGCCTGGTCACGTCGCCGGAGATGACGGTGATGCGGGAGATGATGGAGTCGTAGGAGGCGGGATCGCCGTCGAATTCACACTGGGCGCGCATGGTGAGTTCCGTGCGCTCCTGGGCGGTCTGCGCGGAATTGCCGCGGCAGATGGCAACGATCTTGAAGTCGGGATGATTGCGAAGCAGCGCCGTGACGACGGACGCACCGACCAGACCCGTGATACCGGTAAGCAGGATGTTCAAAGCTTGCTCCTTGACGGTTTTTTCGTTGTTATGTTTAAAATAGAATTAGTCCAAAAGTAAAAAAACGTTCTAACAATATATCACTCTTTCGGAAAAATGAAAGCCGGAAATGCCAAAAAGTCGCGATTTTTTGGAAAACAGGCGAAAAAAACGGGTTTTCGATTGAAAAAAGCGCCTCCCCGTGGTACGTTAATACCGTCTTTTATTCTTAACCCATTTTACATCTTGATCCGGAGTTTTACACCATGGGGTTTGCCTGCGGTTTTGTCGGTCTTCCCAACGTCGGGAAATCCACCCTTTTCAACGCTTTGACCAACGGCGGCGCGGCCGCCGCGAATTTCCCGTTCTGCACCATCGAACCGAACACAGGCATCGTGGCCGTACCGGATGACCGTCTCCAGGTCCTGTCGGACATCGAGAAATCCGCGCGCATCGTGCCGACGTCGCTGAAATTCATCGATATCGCCGGGCTCGTCCAGGGCGCCAGCAAAGGCGAAGGCCTCGGCAACCAGTTCCTCGGCCATATCCGCAACGTCGACGCCGTGGCGCACGTGGTGCGCCTTTTTCAGGACGGCGACGTGGTGCATGTGGGCGGCTCCATCGACCCGGCGCGCGACCTGGAGCTGATCCTGACCGAACTCATGCTCGCCGACCTGGAGTTCCTCCAGCGCCGGTTCGACAAGTGCAAGAAGCTCCTGCGCACCGGCGACGCTGAGATCAAGGCGGAATACGAGCTGTCGCAGTCCTGCATCGCCGACCTCGAAAACGGCAAGATCCCGCAGTGGAACAAGGACGATCCGGACGCCTGCCGCGTGATGGCGTCGCTCCAGCTGCTCTCCACCATGCCCGCGTTCGTCTGCGCCAACGTCGACGAAGCCGGGTTCCGTTCGTTCGGCAAGGACGACGCGTCGAAGGCCCTGATCGACTATGCGGTCGGACACGGCATGGAAGTCGTCCCGGTCTGCGCGAAATTCGAGGAGGAGCTGGCCGCGCTCGAACCCGACGAGGCGAAGGCGTTCCTGGACGACATCGGCGCGACGGAAAGCGGCCTTCAGCGCGTGATCCGTACCGGATACAAACTGCTCGACTACTGTACGTTCTTCACCACCGGCAAGGACGAGACGCGCGCCTGGACCATTGTCAACGGCACCGCCGCGCCCGAAGCAGCCGGAAAGATCCACACCGACATGCAGCACGGATTCATCCGCATGGAGGTCGTCTCCTACGACGAGCTGGTGGCGCACGGCGGCTGGAACGCCGCGAAGACCGCCGGCAAGCTCCGCACCGAGGGCAAGGACTACATCGTGAAGGACGGCGACTGCGTGTACGTCCTGTTCAATAAATAACGTTTATCCGCTTCTCCCTTTCCCGCGCCGCATCATGGCAGAAGACCAGACATCGTCCATCAACCGTTTCTTCAGCAGTTCGCGCAATCTCGCCGCGTCCACCCTGATCAGCCGCGTCCTCGGGCTCTTCCGCGAGACTCTGACCGCTGCGGTCATCGGCGGCGGCGCGCTGATGTCCGGCTGGACGCTCGCGCTGACCTGGGCCAACACGTTCCGCCGCATCCTCGGCGAGGGCGAGCTCGGCAAGGCGCTCGTGCCGATCCTGTCGCTGTCGCTGGAGACCGAGGGGAAGGAACGCGCCCGCGAACGCTTCTCGACGATCCTGCTGTGGCTGACGCTGCTGCTGTGCGCGCTGGCGGTCGTGCTCGGCGTGCCGTCGTGGCTGATCGCACGCACGCTGGAGGAGGGCCGCTGGAAGACCGCGTTCGAGCTGTTCCCCATCCTCGCGCCGTACATGGTGTTCATCTGCGTCGTGGGGGCGGCGACGGCCTGCGCGAACGTGCTTCGCGAATTCTTCCTGCCGTCGCTGACCGCGATATTGCAGAACGTGGTCCTGATCCTCGCACTCGTGCTGGTCTGCCGCCATTACCGGGGGATGTTCCAGCTGAAGATGTTCGGCCTCGCCGTGCTCGTGGCGGGCGTGCTGGAAATGGCGCTGATCTTCCTGATCCTGTGGCGGCGCGGCATGATGGTGCGGATTTCGGGCGCGATCATGCGGGACCGCGAGACCCTGCTTTCGATCTGGAAACTGATCCTGCCGGGTCTGCTCGGCGCAAGCGCGCTCCAGCTGAGCCTGCAATGCGACCGCCTGATCGCCGGGTTCATCGGCGATTTTGCCGCGGCCTCGCTGTACTTCAGCGAACGCCTGGTGTATCTGCCGGTCGGCATCTTCGCCGTGTCGTTCGCCACGGTCGCGAACACCGAGCTGTCGCGGTTCGCGGCGGCGGGGCATTACGACGATCTGACGGCGATGCTGATGAAGACGATCCGCATCCTGCTCTTTGTGTCCGTGCCGTTCACTGCGTTCATGATCTGCTTCCCTGAGGAGATCATCCGCGTCTTCTACAATTACGGCAGATTCGACGACACGGCGGTGCGCGAGACCGCGTACGCGTTCCTGATGTACTCGGCGGGGATCCCGCTGTTCGCGGTGTTCAAGATCTCGTCCGTGGCGTTCACGAGCCGCCGGGACATGGTGACGCCGCTGAAGGTGTCGCTGATCTGCATCGCGCTGAACATCGTGCTGAACCTTGCTCTGATGGTCCCGCTGAAACAGGGCGGGATCGCGTTTGCCACGGTCATGTCGTCCCTGCTGAACAACACGCTGCTGCTCACGATCTACAACCGGCAGCTGCCGGAGCATAAGATCGACTTCCGCGTGCTCGGTCTGTATCTGCTGCGGCTGATCCCGGCGTGCGGATTGCCGCTGATCCCGGCGGTCCTGATCGCCCGCTCGATCCCGCGTAACCTCGAATTCACGCTGCCGTACTGGAACGTCGAGATCACGACGCTGAACGTGGCGGCTCCACTGATCGCGGCGGGATTCGTCTACGGCGTCGGATTGCTCGTGCTCTGCTGGGCGTTCCGCATCGAAGAGGCCTCTTTGGTGTTGGGGCGCATCCTGCACCGCGGAAAGAAACGCGCCGGGCAGGGATAAGCCGGACGGGGTTATTGTTTTTCCCCGGCGTTGTTTGCCAGTTCAGTCAACGTCCGGAACAATCCGGGGTATTCCTGTTTCATCTTGACCGGCCTGCCGTTCGCATCCAGGAAGGCATGAACTGAAGATGCGCGGCAGACGACATCGCCTGCCTCGTTTTCCATTACATACCCCAGCTGGAGTTTCACGCCCATGAAGCGTTCGACGGAAACGTGAATCGTGACTTTTTCCGAAAAGGTCGTGGACTTTTTGTAATCGCAGGTTACGTTCAGGACCGGGGAAACGATTCCCATTTCCTCCAGCTTCGCGAAATCCCAGCCGATCTCCGAAAGAAAGGCGATCCTCGCTTCTTCCATCCATCTGATGTAGTTGGAGTGATGCGTGATGCTCATCTTGTCCGTTTCGTAGTATTGGACGGTATGAATGTAAGCCATGATGGTTCTCCGTTCGGTCGTTTCTGTGTTTTATGCTTGTTTTCGGACACCTTCACCTCATCGTGCTGTAGCGTAGCTGAGCGCACCGCAAGCGGTGCTGATACAGTGCTCTGCTACGCGAGAGCACGTGCGCAAGCGTAGCTGAGCGCACAACCCAAGTCGAGGCTACGCCTCGTGCGCAAGCGAAGCTGAGCGCACTACCCAAGTCGAGGCTATGCCTCGTCGCCGTATTGTTTGGCGAGTTCCACGAGAGCGGCGAGATCGAGCTTGCCGTTTCCGAGCATGGGGAGGGAATCCACGAGGACGAAGTTTTCCGCCTTCGGGATCCAGAGGTTCGGGATTTCGCGGTCCTTCAGCTGGCGGATGAGCTCTTCGGGGGCCAGACGGCGCGCGTCGGTGTAGAAGACGATGAGTTTCTCGCCGTGCTTGGCGTCGGCGGCTCCGCAGACTGCCACGAGGCGTTCCTCCGGCTGGAGGATGTTGTTGATCTCGCGTTCGACAAGCTCGTGCGGGACCATTTCGCCCGCGATCTTGGAGAAGCGCGAGAGTCGGCCCGTGATGGTGATGAACCCGTTGCGGTTCATGTGGGCGATGTCGCCGGTCACGTACCAGCCGTCGCGGATGACTTCGGCGGTTTTCACGGGTTCGCCGAGGTAGCCCTTCATCACGATAGCGCCCTTCACGATCATGAGCCCGTCGGTGTTTTCGGGCATAAGCTCGAATGTGGACGGGTCGACGATCTTGGCGCAGATGCCGGGGAGAGGGGCGCCGATGCTGCCGGGCTTGGCGACTTCCACGCCGAGCTCCATGCGGGAGTTCGCGACGTTGATGGAGACGACGGGCGAGAGCTCGGTGCAGCCGTAGCCTTCGGTGATCTCCAGTCCGGTGAGCTTGCGGAATCTCGCCGCGATGTCCTCGCGGAGGCGTTCCGCGCCGGTGATGGTGAGTCGGAGCGACTTGAAATCCTCTGCCGTGCCCTTGCGCATGTAGAGCATGAGGAAGCTGGGCGTGGCGACCACAATGGAGATTTTCTGTTCGCGGATGACCTTCAACGACAGGGCGGCGTCGAGGGCGTTCGCGATGAAGACGGCGCGCGTGCCCGTGACGACGGGGAGCCACATGCAGACGGTGAGCCCGAACGAGTGGAAGATCGGGAGGTTGCTGAGCACGCTGTCGGTCTTGCGCCAGCCGATCATGGCGGTCATGGCGGTGACGTCGGCGTTGATGTTGTGGTGGGTCAGCATGATGCCCTTCGGGATGCCGGTGGACCCGCTGGAGAAGATGAGCACGGCGATGCGGTTGACGTCCTGCCAGCTCTTCGGCGAGACGAGCTTGATGAGCTCCTCGTGCGTAAGGAAGATGCAGGCGAGGAGCCAGATATATTTGGAGCTGGGGCGACCGATGTCCTTCGCGGCGTCCTCCAGGAACACCATTTCCGGCGTGGGCTGCATGCGGATCTTCTGGATGAAGACGCGGCTGGTCAGGATGTGTTTGATGTTCGCGATCTGCACGGCGTGGCGGTTGGCGGGGACGCCGGCAGTGAAGTTCATGACGGCGGGCTTGCGGTCTGCCATCAGGACGCCGGTGATCGTGCAGACGGCGGCGAGGCTGTTCGGCAGCATCACGCCGACATACTCCTCGGATTCGTCGCAGATGCGGCGGATCCAGCGGCTGATGAGGATGGATTTCAGCATCAGCATGAAGAGCGGCGGATTCTGGAGCCCGTGCGCGTCGTCGCACTGCTGGATGGTGCGGCGGAACGGGTGATGCTTCGCCATCCACGCGAACTGGCTGTGGAAGGGGCGTTCGCCGCGTTCCGGGATCAGCTCGGTGTCGGCGGCGAGCTCGGAGAGGATGATGCGGATCTCGTAGGCGGAGGTGTCGCGCGGGATCGGCTTGCCGACAGTCACGCTCGCAGGGTGTGGAAGTTCGTCCGGCCAGGTGAGTTTGAACTTGCCGTAGTAGCAGGAGAAGATGCTGCCCCAGGTCATGCCGATGCGGACCGGGATGACCGGGATCTCCGGCATGTCGTCCGGCATCATCTCTCCGACGCCGTCCTTGAAGCTGGACATCGTGCCGTTCTTCGTGATGTCGCCCTCGGGGAAGACGCAGACGATCTCGCCCTGGCGCAGGAGTTCACGGGTATATTCCAGCTGAGCCTTCAGCTGCTTGGGCTTGTTCGACGGGATCGAGATGAATCCGGCGGACCGGAAGAGCGGCCGCCAGAACGGCGCGTTGAAATAGCTCTCGTGCATCATGAAGCGGATCGGGCGCGACGTGCACGCCTGAATGAAGAAGATGTCCACGAAGCTCGCGCGGTTGCCGATCAACAGCGCCGGGCCTTCCTCCGGCAGGTTCTCCACGCCGAACTTGCGGAGCCGGTACAGCGTGCAGAGCATGGTGCGCATCAGGAAGCGGAGCAGGAACTGCGGCATGATGTAGAACGACGTCGCGCCGAGGATGATCGTGAGGCACGCCAGGATCAGCGTGATGGAGTAGATGGAGAGCCCGTAGTAGTACATCAGGAACGACATGAGGATCGTGAGCAGGATCCCCGCGGCGAACGGCAGGTAGAACCAGCTGAAGAACGGCGGGATCAGTTCGTGCCGGATGAAGTATTTCTGGTACGCTTCGAGCGGCACCAGCATGATGCCGGCGAAGAACCCGAACACGAACAGCAGAAGCATCAGGAGCCCGCCGCCCGTGTACTGGTCCGGGAACAGCGGAAGCAGGCCGATCAGCAGCGCGGCGAGCGTCATCACCGCGGTCGACGGCGGCACGAGCCCGATCTCGATCATGTCGCCGGAGAGTTTGCCCGCCGCCAGGCAGCCGAGCACGGCGCCGACCACGGGCGAGGCGATGATCGAATACAGGAAGATGTCGCTGCCGGACACGCCGGTCCCCGCGAACTGCACCGAAATGTACTGCATCGCCATCGACGAGATCAGGATGACCGAAGCGAAAACGTAGCCTTCGCCGAGCCCCGTCAGCGCCAGTTCGCGGTAGCGCTGCTGGAGCTTGAACGCCGTAACCCACTGCTGTTTCAGGTCGCGGAACCGCAGTTTGCGGCAGAACGACTGGTTCGGGTTCAGGTGCGACGCCAGAAGCAGGTTCAGCGTGGCAAGCATGACACCCGCCGCGCCGATCGCCGCCGTGCTGGAAATGAAGTGGATGCAGAAGACCGCCGAGACCGTGCCGATGATGATGCCGAGGAACGTCATGGACTCCACGACGCCCGCGTTGCGCGAGAGTTCCTTCTTTTCGGCGGCGTCCGCCAGATAGATCTTCAGCGCCGGCCGGTAAAAGGAGAAGACCACGCCCATGCAGGCGGCGAAGACCAGGAGCGGAACGGGGCCGAATTTCTTCACCGGAGCCAGGAAGAAGCTGCCGAAGAGGATCAGGAAGATCTCGACGGCGCGGCTGAACACCACCACGTTGCGGGCGGAGAAGCGCGTGCAGAGAAACTGGCAGAACACGCTGGTGAAGAGGAACGGGACCGTGTAGACGGCGGCGACCAGCAGAACGTTCAACGCCTGGCGGTCGAAAACGGGGACTTCGCGGTCGATGAGCAGCGCGGAATACGCGCAGACGTAGACGGGGATCAGCGCGCTCAGCAGCGCCACGCCGCCGAGGATGCCTTTGTGGACCTGCTGTCTGGGAAAGGTGTCGTTCATGCTCTGGCGCTCCGATCCGGACATGCCTTGAAGGTTGCGGTTGTGTTCCGGCATACGGCGGATTCGTGCATAGAAAGGAGCCTGAGGCGCATGGTCGTATCCATATCGTGTTTTGTGTGTCTGATCGGGTGCAGGGGGCGGCTGGGGGGAAACGAAGTCTCGTTTTCTTCAACCGACTTAAATAATATATCATGCGCGGAGAGCTTTTTCAATGCCTTTCCCTAAAAACATTTGAGAAAAGTAACAACTATTCTGGAAATAAATTCGGAAATCCGTATGATTTAATCTGCTGAAGACTGGAAAATGTACGGAAAACCAAAAAATATCCGAAAAAAGAAAAACTTTACACAATAAATCATCACGAAAAAACGTTAGAAGACTGAATAAACACGCCCCAATATTCATCGCAAGCAAGGAAATCTCATCATGTCAATCACGAACAGACCGAAGACCGCGTGGACCATGCTCTTCCGGGTCGTCGACCGCCTGCGCGCGAAAAGCGCGCGCAACGTCGCGATTCCAAACATGAAGATCACGCTCGGCAAAATGCGCATCATCAACTATCTCTTTGTCCGCGAAGGCGAACCGCCGATGGTCAAGGAGATCGCCGAAATGTTCGGCCTGACCTCCGGCGCCGTGTCCCAGACGGTCGACGCGCTGGCGGCCGACGGCGTCGTGGAGCGCATCCCGTCCTCGGTGGACCGCCGGTCCGTGCATGTGTCGCTGACGCCCTTCGGCAAGAGCATCCGCAAGCAGCTGGAAGCGTACCTGAACGACGTGATGACCGGGATCCTGGACGAAGTGCCGGAGGAAAAACAGGAAGCGTTCCTGGAGGTCCTTCAGGATATGTCCGAGACGTTCACCGAGACCCAGCGCATCGCCCGCGAATCCATCAAACGCTGACGCGGCCATTCCCGTACGGATAGGAATCTAAGAAAATATCGGCTTCCCGATCAGGGGAAGCCGATAGAGTTGTATTCCTTTGATGAAAACGGCCTGCTTCGCCGTTCCGGGTCAGACGCGCTTCGAGGTCACGTCCTGTTCGTATTTGCGCACGGCGTCCAGCACGCCGCCGGCTTCCGCCGGGACACCGTTCTTCAGGCAGAACCACGCATAGGCCGCTTCCCACGGCATCGACTTCAGCTCCTCGCTCAGGATGAGGCGTCCGGTGTAGTCTCCGGCGGCCTCCATTTGTTTCAGCGCGGGCGGTTCGAGCAGGGCGCGGCAGAGCGCTTTCTGCATGGCGCGCGTGCCGACTGCCCAGGCGGCGACGCGGTTGATCGTGGCGTCGAAATAATCCAGCGCGATGTTCACGCGCTCGCGTCCGCAGCGGACGATCTCGTTCGCGATCGTCTGGAGTTCGTCATCCAGGATCACCACGTGGTCGCTGTCCCAGCGCACCGGGCGGCTCACATGAAGCAGGATCTCGTCGAGGTAGAGCAGCACGGAGCTGATCTTGTCGCTGATCGCCTCGGTCGGGTGGAAATGCCCGGAGTCGAGCGTGAGCATCACGTTGTTTTTCACCGCGTAGCCGAGGTAGAACTCGTGCGAGCCGACCGTGCAGCTCTCCAGCCCGATGCCGAAGAGCTTGCTCTCCACGGCGTCGCGCATCAGCGCCGGGTCCATGGGTACGGACAGGATCTCGTCCAGCGATTCCTTCAGCAGGCGGCGCGCCGCCATGCGGTCCGCCGGGATGTCCTTGAACCCGTCGGGGATCCAGATGTTCATGAGCGAGCGTTTGCCGAGGGCGCGCCCGAACTCCGCCGCGATCCGGCGGCACGCCTGCACATGGCGGATCCAGTACGCCCGGACGGCGTCGTCGCGGCTCGACAGCGTGAACCCGGATGCCGCCTTCGGATGCGAGAAGCAGGTGGGATTGAAGTCAAGGGCGATGCCGCGTTCCCGCGCCCAGTCGATCCATGACCGGAAATGTTCCGGCGCCAGATCGGCGCGGTCCACGCCGCCGCCCGTTTCCGCGTAGATCGCATGCAGGTTCACGCGCTTCGTGCCGGGGATCATCGACATCGCCTGGTCCAGGTCTTGGCGCAGTTCGGCGGCGTTGCGGGCGCGTCCCGGATAGTTTCCGGTCGTGAGGATGCCGCCGGAGGCTCCGGTTGCGTCGTGCTCGAATCCGACCACGTCGTCGCCCTGCCAGCAATGGATCGAGATCGGGATCTCCTGCAAAGCGTCAAGCGCGGCTTCCGCGTCGACTCCGAAGTCCTCGTAATAGTCTTTCGCGATCTTCCATGCGTTTTCGATGCGGGCGGTGTTGTTCATGGGTGGCCTCCGTTCGGGGTAGGGCTCGTTCCGGGCGTGAGCTCTTGCGAGCCTGTTTTCGGAACGACGCGGATGGTTTTACATTTTCGCCAATATTCTATCACGGGAACCGGATGATTTCAAGTTCCGTTCCGGCTTATTTCCCCTTTTTTTTCGCCTGCACCTTGATTTTTTCCTTTTTTCGAGTATTTTATTTTACTTTCCGGGGCGCGCCTTCAAACAGCATCCTGTACGGAGAGATGGTCGAGTGGTTTAAGGCATCGGTCTTGAAAACCGACGAGGGGCAACCCTCCGGGGGTTCGAATCCCCCTCTCTCCGCCATTTTTATGCTTGAAAAAAGGAGCGCTTCCTCAAATTTCGATGCCCTTCGATTCCGTTTCAGGGCTTTTTCGGACGTTTGATGCTGGAGCGGGAGGGGGGCTCGGTGCGCGGGTCCTCGGGCCAGTTGTGCTTCGGGTAGCGGCCGCGCATGTCCTTCCGCACGAGAAAGTACGAGCCGTCCCAGAATTCGTCCAGGTTCCGCGTGATCTGCACGGTCCGCATGGCGGGCGACAGCAGGTCGAACACGAGCGGGACGCGTCCGCCTGCGATCTTCGGCGAGTGCGCGAGCCCGAAGACCTCCTGAAGCTTCACGCGTACCATCGGCGCGGCGGGGTCGGAATAGTCGATGGCGATGTGCGAACCGCTCGGGACCTCGAAGCGTTCGGGCGCGAGCGAGTTCAGTGTGGACTGCGCTTTCGGGGAGAGCATGGCGGAAAAGACGGAGCGGTAATCCAGATTCGCGAGCTTGTCGAGACGGCTGACGCCGTCGAGGTGCGGCGCGAGCCATTCCTCGAGCGTGTCGAGCAGGTGTTGTTCCGAACAGTCGGGGAACCCCTCGCAGCCGTGGACGTGCAGGAACTGGATGCGGCGGAGGAATTTGAGCTGGGCGGGCGTGATGCCGAGCGAGGCGAATCCTCGTTTGCGGATGGCGGCGATGAGGAGGGACGCGGTGTCGTCGCCGGGACGCAGGTTCGATGGTTTGCGCTCGACCGTGAGCGAACCGACCGCCTTCACGTTGAACACGCGCACGCACAGCGCATCGTCGTCCCAGACCGTTTCGCGGCGCATGCGGAAAAGGTCCGGCAGCGCGGCTTCGAGCGCGTCGATGTCGAGCGGGAGCGCGAGGCGGATCGTGGGTTGCCCGGAGAGGCCGCCGGAATCCGCCACGGCGAGGTATTCCGAATCGCGGAGGGGGTCGCGCGCGCCGAGCTTCGCGGCCGTGCCGTTGGAAAGCATGTATTCGGGGCGGTCGCCTCCTGTGCGCCGCCGTGCGATGCGGTCCGGGTACGCCGCCGCAACTGCAATGGCGACGTCTGTTTTCTCACCGGAAGAAATGCTGTTTTTTGCGGCGCGGGGCAGTGCGGCATCGAGCTGGGAAACTGCCTTGCGGATTCGGTCGAGCGTCTGGTGGTCTGCTGGCGCGGCTGAAGCTTTGTCGAGCGCGGCGAGGCGTTCGGCGAGGTCAGCGGTCTGTGGATTGACGAGCGGGTCGCGGTCGGACAGGATCGCGGCGATCTGAAGCGCTTCCCGTCGGAGTCCGTGGGCATCGGCAAAGAGAATGGCGTTCGCGAGGCGCGGATGCACGGGCAGGCGGTGCAGGAGTTTGCCGTGCGGCGTGATCTGCCCGGTTTTCGATGAGATCGCGCCGAGGCCGGTCAGCAGGCCGAATGCGTAGTCGAGCTTGACTTCGGGCGGCGGCGTCATCCAGGGCAGGGCGGCGGCCTTTTCGCGGACTACGCCCCACTGCGCCAGCTCCAGCGCGAGCTCCGTGAGGTCGGCGTGCTCGATCTCCGGCGGGGCGAAATCCGGCATGGCGATCTGTTCGTATTCGTGCCAGAGCCGGATGCAGACGCCCGGCGCTGTGCGTCCGGCGCGGCCTCGGCGCTGTTCGGCGGACGCCTTCGAGATTCTGACCGTGCGGAGCTGGTCCATGCCGGACGCGGGGGAGAAGAACGGCATGCGCGCAAGGCCGGAATCGACCACGATGCGGATGCCGGGGATCGTGATGCTGGTCTCGGCGACCGGGGTCGCGAGGATGATGCGGTGGCGGTCCGACGGCGCGAACACGCGGTCCTGTTCGGCGGCGGAGAGCGAGCCGTAGAGCGGGAGGACTTCGCAGTCGTGGCGCATGGAGGCGAGTTCGGCGGCGGTGCGTCGGATCTCCGCCTCGCCGGGGAGGAAGACGAGCGCGTTGCCGTCGTGTGAGTTCATGGCGTCAAGCACGACCGATGCGGCATGCGGTTCGACCGGTGCGCCGGGTTTCAGCGGCGCATAGCTCACGCCGACCTCGAAACAACGTCCCGATGCGTTGACGATTTCCGTATTGGTTCCGAGGAGCCCGGCGGCGGAGTTCGCGTCGAGCGTGGCGGACATGAGCGTGACGCGGAGGTCGTCGCGCAGGACGGCGCGCGCGTCGAGCGTGAGGGCGAGCGCGAGGTCCGCGTGAATGCTGCGTTCGTGGAATTCGTCGAAGATCACGGTGGAGACGCCCTCCAGCGACGGGTCGCGCTGGAGCATGCGCGTGAGCAGCGCCTCGGTCACGACCTCGATGCGCGTGTCCGCCGAAACGAGCGTCTCGAAGCGCGTCCGGTAGCCGACCGTTTTCCCCGGCGGTTCGTTCAGGAGCGACGCCATGCGCCGTGCCGCGGCGCGCGCGGCGATGCGGCGGGGTTCCAGCATGACGATCTTCCCCGCCGGCAATACGCCCGGTTCGAGCAGGGCGAGCGGCACGACGGTGCTTTTGCCTGCGCCGGGTTCCGCCGTGACGACCAGCGGACGGCAGGCGCGCGCGGCGTCCGCGATTCGCGGCAGGACGGCGTCGACGGGGAGACCGGACCGGATCATTCTGCGAGGCGCTTTTTGATTTCTTCGAGGAGGCGCGGCATGACCTCGCCCGCCTTGCCCCGGATGTAGATGTCGGTGATGTGCCCGGTGAACGCGGATTCCTCCGGGTTGACCTCGATCACGACCGCGCCGCGGCGTTTCGCCGTGTGCGGTACCATGCAGGCGGGCATGACCTCGCCGGTGGTCCCGCTCACGAGGCACACGCTGCACGATTCGGCGTCCGCGAACGACTGGTCCATGGCGTGCTCGGGGATGCCTTCGCCGAAGAACACGATGTCCGGCTTCAGCAGGGCGGCGCATTTCGGGCAGGACGGCGGATTCCCGGCGAGCAGGTCACGCGTCGGCGGTCCGGCGAACGAGCACCGCGTGCAGCGGAGGCGTCCGAGCGTGCCGTGGAATTCGATCACGTTCTTCGAGCCCGCCGCCTGGTGGAGATTGTCGATGTTCTGCGTGACGAGCGAGAAGGCGACGCCCATCTTTTCGAGTTCGGCGAACGCGAGGTGGGCGGCGTTCGGGGTGCATTTGCCCCAGAGGTCGTAGAAGATGGAGCGGATGCGTTCCCACGATTCCACCGGGTGCCGCATGAAGTGGTCGATCTCGAAGAAATCCGGGTTCACCTTGTTCCACAGGCCGCCCGCGCCGCGGAACGGCGGGATGCCGCTTTCGACCGAGACGCCGGCCCCCGTGAAGATCAGCATGTTCTTTTTTTCGGCGATGACGTCCGCCGCGGACTGGATGGGATCGGGATTCATAGGGCGCAAACTCCAAAAAAAGTGAAAAAAAACCGCTTTAAAATACGTCTTGAGTTTGTATATTTCAAGACATGCTTTATTTTTTAAAGAGAACTTTTTTCCCGAAAGGAGAACGAGACCATGAAACGAATCCTCGCCGCATTGGCGCTGGCGCTGACCCTGACGACCGCCGGGGCGCGCGCCGCCGAGCTGAAGATAGCCGTGATCGACATGCAGAAGACATTCGAGGAATACGAGAAGACCAAGACCATCGAGATCAAGCTCAACCAGCAGATGGAGGTCTTCAAGGAGTATTCCACCCAGCTGAACCAGCAGTACCAGAACCTGCGCAAGCAGTACGAGTCCGCCCGCGACGACTCGCAGAACATCGCGCTCTCCTCCGCCGAACGCGAGAACAAGCGCCAGAAGGCGCAGCAACTGTACGAATCGCTGAAGCTGAAGGAGCAGGAGATGACCAGCTACACCGAGAGCCGCAAGACCCAAATCCGGGATATGTACACCAAGTTGCGCGACGAGGTGGTCGAAGAGATTCGCAAGGCCGTCCACAACAAGGCTGTGATCGAAGGCTACACCATCGTGTTCGACCAGTCCGGCGGATCCATGGACGACGTCGGCTTCGTGATCTACGCCCAGCCCGGGCTCGATATCACCGACGCCATCATCCAGGACCTGAACCGCGGCTACCGCAAGAACGCGAAGGACCCCGCCGCGGCCGCCGAGGACGACAAGTGAACTGAACGCAAATCAATCTGAGCTTAACGCGCAATCGACGCGAACTAATTTGAACTGAAACATCCAACTCACCGAACAGGAGTTTTCTTGAAATGAACAAAGAGTACAAGGCATCCGAACTTGCTGAACTCGTCCGCGGCACGGTCGTGGGCAATCCCGACGCCGTGGTCAACGCGGTCAATTCCCTGAAACT
>JBGUKB010000115.1:0-14653 GCA_045114235.1 Victivallales bacterium | reverse complement strand
GCACGGCATCAGCAGGATGTACCCCTCGCTGCACTCCACCGTTTCAAGCGCCGGAGCCTGCATGATCTGCTGCGCGTCCGTCATCGGTTTCTGCGTCTGCGTGCCGCCCTGAGGCGCGGCCGAAGTCGTTCCGTCCGCTCCGGTCAGGTACGCCGCGGCGAGTCCCGCCGCCACCGCCATTGCGGAGATAAACAATGTTCGTTTCATAGGATCCCCCTTTGTTTGAATGGCCCGGCGGACCGCCTCCCCTCGTGGAACGCCCGTCGCCGGATGCTTACAATGTAGCACGGCTCGGGAGAAAAATCAAGCCCGGAAACGGGGCTTTTCCGCCTGGAAACAGACTCGCCGGGCGTATTCGCGAAAACACTTGTCCGCACAAAAACACGGGAGAAATCCGCCCGGAGAAAGGCAAACGGCGGGGGTTCAGTCCTCGATATCCGGGTAACGGTACGCCACGCCGCGGAAATTGCGGAACGTGTACTCGCGCCCCTCGACCTTTTCCAGATAGTCCGGGATCAGCGGGACTTTCCCGCCGCCGCACGGCAGGTCGATCGCGAAGTGCGGCACAGCCATGCCGGAGGTCCAGCCGCGCAGTTTCTTCATGATGTCGAGCCCGACCGACAGCGGCGTGCGGAAATGCTCCGTGCCGTAGATCAAGTCGGACTGGAAGAGGTAATACGGCTTCACGCGCACGGCGAGCAGTTTCCGCATCAGGAGCCGGATCACCTCGGGGTCGTCGTTCACACCGCGGAGCAGCACGGTCTGGCTGCCGAGCGGGATCCCGGCGTCGGCGAGCCTGTTCAGCGCGGCGGCGGACTGCGGCGTGATCTCGTCCGGGTGGTTGAAGTGCACGTTGATGTACAGCGGATGGTACTGCCGCAGCATGGAGACGAGGCGGCGGTTGATGCGTTCGGGCAGGACGCACGGCGTGCGCGTGCCGATGCGGATGAAGTCGACGTGCTCGATCGCGCGCAATCTGCTCAGGATGGATTCCAGGCGGTCCGTGTCCAGCAGGAAGGGGTCGCCTCCGGACACCAGCACGTCGTGAATGTCGGGATTCGAGGCGATGTATTCGATGCCGCGGCTCACGCTCGTCTCGTCCACGCACATCGGCGTGCGGAATTTGCGTTTGCGCGTGCAGAACCGGCAGTAGCAGGCGCAGCAGTTCGACACCAGCAGCAGGCAGTGGTCCGGGTAACGGTGCACCACGCACGGCGCGGGAGTCAGCCCCTCCTCGCCGAGCGGGTCGTCCATCAGGTCGCCGCTCTCCCGAAGCTCCAGCTCATCGGGCACGCACTGGCGGTAGATCGGATCGCCCTTCGCCCGGATCAGCGAAAGGTAATACCGCGTGATGCGGAACGGGAACACGGCGGACACGCGGCGGACGGCTTCCTCGGAGAGGTCAAAGCGCTTCGCCAGTTCGGACGCGTCGGTCAGGGCGTTTTCCAGACTTTTCTGCCATTGTTCCATTCGTTTTATTCTAATCCCGGTTTGTTCGTAAAGTGTTCCGTTGTTTTTGACCTTATAATGTAGCATTTTTTGTTCAAAAATCAATCGTCGCGCGCGTTTTTCCGCGATTTCGATTCCGCAATCGGTAACGCGTGACCACGCCGCATCCTGCCGTCAGACGCGGAGAAAAGGCCGATTTCCCTGATTATTTTGCCGTTTTTTTCGCTTCGCGGGGTTGAAAAAGAGCGGAAATGATGCTAATGTAGAGGAAAAATAAACACAAACAACCTGGAAAGCGGCTTTCGCGAGCCGCCGGAGACGAAACGGGACACACGCCGTCTCCTTTCCTCAAACGGATCTCGCCATGACAGAAAAAGCTTCTTCGAACGCCTCTCCCAAAAAAGGTTTTTCGTATACCATCAAAAACCCGATCATCCCGGTCGGGATCAAGACCGCGCCCACGGCGAAACGGACCCCTCCGCCGCCGATCGGCCCGGAGATCGGCCCGGATCCGCGCAGCTCCATCGGCGCACGGATTTCCATGGCCGAACTGCCGCGGATCCGGGATGAAAAATCGGGGATCCTGTTCGATTTCTGCTACGGCTACCGCGTCAAGTTCCCGGCTGGCAACAAGCAGTACAAGCTCCGCGTGTACGACATGGACAGCGGGATGCCGCTGGAGGAACACACGCACAAGGGCGGCGAATTCATCACCGGCATGAACAAGTATTATGTGCGCTACCGCCTGGAAGCCTACGTCGACGACAAGCTCGTTTTCGAGCATGACTACAACTGCGAGGGCCAGGAAGTCTGCATCGTCATCCCGGACGGCGGACTCGGCGACAACCTCGCGTGGCTGCCTTATCTGGAAAAGTTCCGCCTGCTCCGCAAGGCGAAAGTCACGGCGGTCCTCGGCGAATGGATGATCCGCCTCTGCAGCCCCTTCTATCCGGGGCTCAAGTTCATTCCGCTCGGGACGAAGCCCGCACTGAAAACCGCCTACGCGATCTATTTCTGCGGCATCTTCGAGGAGGATCGCAAGCCGTGGCGTCCGGTCGAGCACCAGCATCTCGGCATGCAGAAAACCGTCGCGCAAATCCTCGGACTCCCGCTCGAAGACCTCCACTGCCGTCTCCCGCTCGGTTCGCCGCGCCCCGTCAAGGAGCCGTACGTGTGCATCTCCACGATGGCCACGAACCCGACGAAATACTGGAACTACCGCTCCCGCCCGAACCTCAAGGACCCGGACGGATGGAACATCCTCATCCGCTGGCTCAAATCCTACGGATACCGCGTGTTCGTGCTCGACCGCGACAAAGAGCTTTTCTTCACGGACAAACACATCTACCATGTCCCGACCGAGGCGGAAGACCTCACCGGACGCATCCCGATCACGGAACGCATCCATTATCTGGAGCACGCCGATTTCTTCATCGGACTCCCCAGCGGCCTCGGCTGGCTCGCATGGAACTGCAACATCCCCGTCGTCATGATCTCCGGCTTCACCATGCCGAACTGCGAATTCCCGACGCCTTACCGCGTCACGAACTTCCTCTTCTGCCACGGCTGCTGGAACGACACGAACTTCTTCTTCGACTCCAAGGCCCCCGTCTGGTGCCCGCGCCACGTCGGCACCCCGCGCGAGATCGAGTGCACCAAGACCATCACGCCAAAAATGGTGCAGGAGACCATCATGCGGATCCCGACGTTCCAGAAGCACGTCGCCGAACTGAACGAGAAAGAGACTCTGGACGAATTCCGCGCGCAGGCGCCCTTCCCCGGCGCCGTCAGCACCCTGATGGGACTCCCGCCGAAACCGGAAAAAAAAAAGCTCCGGTAAGCCGTCCGAAAAAACGTGACGCCACGATCCTGCTCCCCGTCTACCGCGCGAACCCGGACTATCTCAGGCTCACGCTCGACTCCGTGATCCGCGTGGCGGAAAAGCAGGGCAACACCGAAGTCATCCTGTTCAACGACTGCTCGCCGGACGATTCCCAGCGCATCATCGACGAGTACGCGGGCCGCTATCCGTCCATCATCCGCAAGATGCACTCCGAGCACAACCTCGGCGTCGGCAGCGCGCGCACGGAGATGTGCAAGGCCGCGGACGGACGCTACATCCTGTCGTTCGACCAGGACGACATCATGCTCCCGTTCGATCTCGGCGGCGTGATCGGCATGATGGACAGGAATCCGCAGTACGGCGCCAGCTACTCCAGAAAATTCCTGTTCAACAGCAAGGGGCTGACCGGTGAAGTCCACGGCGGCGCGCTTTCCGATTTCAACGCCTTCTTCGCGCCGAAGATCAACATCAACGCGATGGTCATCCGCGCCGAAGTCCTCGCCGCGCACGATTATTTCAAGCCCGTCCCGAACAGCGCGATCAACGACGACGTATTCCTCATGATCCGGCTCGCCGCCGATACGGAGTACCATTACGACGAAGCGAATCCGCGCCTGCTCTATCGCGTCCACGAGAAGCAGAACTCGCTCCTCTTCCATCACGAAGACCAGAACCCGTTCCGCTGGATGGCGTCATACATGACCGAACAGCAGCCCGCACTCTACAAGCGCATCCTCGCCAACGACCCGCCCAAACTCACGCCGAAAAACCGGCACTGGGTCCTCGGGCTGATGGGCGCGGCGATCTTCCTCCGCCAGCGGGAGCTCGGCCTCGTGCTCCCGATCGTGGAAAAAGCATGCGAGATCGCCCCGGACGACTACGGCGCGTGGGAACACAGGCTCCTGCTCCTCGCCATGGCGAAACGCCACAACGAGTTCATGGAGATATTCCAGGCCGCCACGGAACGGTTCAAAGGACAATCCCCGACCAAGGAAACCCAGCTCCTGAGCGCGGTGTTCAAATATTGCCGTTCCCTTCGGAAACCCATCCCGAAATCCGCCATGGACCGTTATACGGAACTCATGGAACGGCACAACGCTCCGCCGAAGATCGTGCTGGACAATCTGCCGAAATAATACAGCAGGCGGCGCCGGTTCAGAAGAGCCCTGCTCCGCCCGGGCACGCGGCATATTGGGGAAGCAGAGCTTACTTCTCGGGAATCCGGATGTCCATGGAGATGTCGCAGGACTTCACGGAATGCGTGAGCGCGCCGGAGGAAATGAAGTCCACGCCGGTTTCGGAAAGCGACGGGATACGGGCGAGCGTGACGTTTCCGCTGGCTTCCAGACGCGCCTTGTTGCGGGCGATCCCGACCGCCTTCACGACCTTCTCGTTGTCCATGTTGTCGAGCAGGATATACTCCGCGCCGGAAAGCAGCGCCTCGTCGAGCTCGTCCAGCGAATCGACTTCCACTTCGATTTCCAGCTGGGGATACATCTCGCGGGCGCGGCGCACGGAACGCAGGATGCCGCCCTTGCCCTCCATGCCGGCGAGCTCGCGGTGGTTGTCTTTTATCATGATGCGGTCATACAGGCCGATGCGGTGGTTGAACGCGCCGCCGACTGCCACGGCGTATTTTTCGAGGTTGCGCCAGCCGGGCGTGGTCTTGCGCGTGTCGAGGATTTTCGCGCGGTTCCCCGCGAGCTCCTGATATTTGTGGGACGCCGTCGCGACGCCGCACAGGCGCTGGAGGAAATTCAGCGCGGTGCGTTCCCCGGTCAGCAGCACGCGCGCCGGGCCGGAGATCTCCGCCATGACCGTGCCGCGCGGGCACGCCTCGCCCTCCTTGACCTTCGCCGTGAACACGACGTCCGGGTCGAGGGTATGGAACAGGCGTTCCGCGACGGGCAGCCCGGCGCAGATCAAATCCTCTTTCGCGATCAGCACGGCGGTCGTCTGCAAATCGGCGGGGATGACGGCATTGGTCGTGGTGTCTCCGAGGTCGCCGAGGTCTTCCTCGAGGGCAAGCTGTATCAAAATATCGGCGCGTTTCCAGTCGATTTCGGGTTTCTGCATCGGGGGTCTCCTATTGTCTCAAAATGTCAGTTCATTTCATTTCGTCCGGGGTGTACATCACGGAGACCGGCTTGATCTCGACGGCCTTGCCGGTCTGCATGTCGTAGCGGATCACGGCGGCGTCCAGGCGGATCCCGGTCTCCACCACGGGGAACTTGTGCGGCATCCCGGTGCGGAATTTCGCAATCACGTCCGGCACGGATCGGCCGAGGATGGAATCCGCCGCTCCGACCATGCCGACGTCGGACAGGAACGCCGTTCCGCCGGGCAGGATGCGGGCGTCAGCGGTCTGCACATGGGTGTGCGTGCCGAGCACTGCCGTGACGCGTCCGTCCAGGAACCACGCGAGCGCGGCCTTTTCGCTGGTGGCCTCGGCGTGGATGTCCACGATGATGCACTTGCAAGTGATCGGGATCTGGGTCAGGATCTGTTCGGCGGTCTCGAACGGGCAGTACGCGCTGTCCTTCATGAACACCTTGCCCATCAGCGAAATCACCGCCACTTCGCCGCCCGCGGGATTGCGCGTGTACAGCCAGCCGCGTCCGGGCTGGAGCTTGCTCATGTTCGCCGGACGCACCACGTTCTTCAGACCGCGAATCTCGTCCTCGAATTCCTTGCGGTCCCACGTGTGGTCACCGGACGTGAAGACGTCCACGACGTCCTCCATCTCGCCCAGGCAGGCCTTGTTCATGCCCGCGCCCGCCGCGCAGTTTTCGCCGTTCGCGATCACGAACGTGCACATGTACTGCTGTTTCAGCTGCGGCACAAGCGCCTTGACCGCCTTGCGTCCGCCCTTGCCGACGATGTCTCCGATAAAAAGCAAATTGAGCGTTGGACCGTTCAAGTTCATACTCCTTAAAAAATCCCGTTTCGATTTGAAAAATGAGTTAAAACGCAGTATATTTTTCAAATCATTTTACGGGAAAAATATAGTCCCGGAAAACGGAAACTGCAAACCGGAATCGGAAAAAATGACGAAAAACACGAAGAAAGACGCCGCGCCCGCGCCGGGAAACGCTCCCGGATGCGCCGCGCCCGGTCCCGTGCCGGAGGAATCCGTGCCGAACAAGGCGGTCGTGTTTCTGAAATACGCGGTCAAGATCCTGGTCACGGCGGGCATCGTCGCCGTCCTCGTCTACTCCTCGAAAAAACACGGCACGTTCGACGGCGTCGACTTCTCCGGGCTGAACTGGGGATGGCTCGCCGCGGCGTTCCTGCTCTACGTCGTGCATCTCTTCGTGAACGCCTGGCGCTGGCGGCTTCTGCTGGCGTACCGCGCGATCCCGTGCCCGCTCTTCTCCGCCTTTTCCCTCACCACGCAGTCGTTTTTCTTCTCGCTGGTGATGCCGGGCGGCGCGATCGGCGGCGACGTGATCCGCGCCGGGTTCCTCGCGTACCGCGTGCCGAAAGGACAGAAATTCGACGGCGTCTTCACCATCCTGATGGACCGGTTCACCGGCATGATCGGCATCTTCCTGACCGTGTTCCTCGCCCTGCCCTTCGCGTGGCGCTACCTCGACGGGACCGACCCGCGGGCGAAGCTCCTGACGTTCGCGCTGCTGGGCGCGTCCGCCGCAGGGCTCCTCGCCGCCGCCGTCATCTTCCTGCACAAACAGCTTGAAAGGATCGCGTTCTTCCGCTGGGGCGAGGACCTCGGCGCGAAGCTCTCGCGCGGCTTCTCGACCAAGCTCCTGAACGCGCTGGATTCCTACAGCGGCGCGGCGAAAGAGATCGTGTGGTGCGTGATCGCCAGCATCCTCGGCGTCAACTTCGTGCTCGGACTGTGCTTCTACTGCGTCTGCCTCGCGTTCTCGGCATCGCTCGCGCCGCTCTTCGCCCCCATCGTCGCCGCGATCACGGTCGGAAACATCGCCGGCCTCATCCCGCTCACCATGTCCGGCATCGGCCTGCGCGACTACTTCGTGGCGGCGATCCTCGGCGCCGCCCTCGCGGAACTCCCCGACTGCCCCGTCTCCGCCCTCGCTCCGACGCTCGTCATGACCGGCGTCATCATCGCGGGCGGACTCTTCGGCGGGTTCTTCTTCCTGTTCGACAACGCATACAAGAAAACGGCGTCCGCACCCCCCGCCGCAGAAAACCGATAACGCCATGCCGCACGGAAACCGCAAGCTCGAAATCGTTCTGCGCTGGGCGCTCTTCCTCGCCTACGCCGCGGTCACGTTCGTGCTGGCGCTCCGCCACGAGCCCTGGGCGGACGAGCTTCAGGCGTGGCTGATCGCGCGCGACTGCACCGTCCCGGAGATATTCAAAATGATGCGCTGGGAAGGCCATTTCGTGCCGTGGTATCTGATGCTTCACGTCTTCGCGGCGAACGGCGCCCCGGTGCTCTGCATGAACCTCCTTTCGTGGGCGTTCATGGCGGCCGCCGGAGCATTTTTCGTGTTCCGCGCGCCGTTTTCGCTCCCGCTGAAAGCCTTCGTGCTGAGTTCCGCCGGGATGCTCTTCTGGTACCCGGTGGTGGCGCGCTGCTACGCCCCGATCCCGCTTCTGCTTTTTCTTCTTGCGGCGTGCTATCCCGCCCGCCTGAAACGCCCCCTGCTCTACGGATTCCTGATCGCCTGCCTGACCAATACGCACGCGTATTTCGAGGGGTTCTGCGGCATCATATTTATCCTCTGGGCGTTCGACGCATGGAAACTCCGCGCGGAACTCCCCCGCCGCGAACTCCGCCGCATCGCCGCCGGGCTCTGCGTCGCCGCCGCCGGAGCGCTGTTCGGATTCCTCCAGGTCGCGCCGGGCATGCTGGACGCGCGGTCGGTCGGCAACCAGCGGTTCTGGCCGATGAAGATGAACTTCTTCGAACGCCTCGCCACATCGTTCGTCGATTTCGCGGGATGCTCCAAGGAGGTCGCGAACGTGAATCTGCCGATCCTGGAATACCTCTGGGCCGCGCTTCTGATCGTCCTGGTCGCGTGGTTCATTCGGCGCTGCCGGAAGTTTGTGCTGTATCTCCCGACCGATCCGGTTGCCGTGCTCGCCGCCGTCTTCTTCTGCGCGATCTACTTCATCCTGCCGCCTCGCGAACACCCCTTCCTGCTGCGCTTCCAGCTCTTCCTCGACTTCGTCTTCCTGGCGTTCTTCACGGCCGCGATGCTCTCCTTGTTCCGCGCGTCCCGCCGCATGGCGCTGGTCTGCCTCGCGTCGACCCTGTGGATGATCGCCTTCGCGATGTATCTTTTCTACTTCCTGCCGCAGCGCGCGTACCTGGTCTTCCTCACGTTCGTCTTCTGCTGCTGGGTCCTGCTGGAGAACCCGTCCGAACTGGAATCCGCCGCGCCCGGCAGGTTCTTCCGCCTGCTCCGCCGGCTGGACGGCACGAAGCAGCCGCCCCTGAAACGCCGCCTCGCGGAGCTCCTCGCGATCTACGTCTGCTTCACGATCCCCGCGTGCGTCTCGTTCGCCGTGCAGGATTTCCGTTATCCCTTCTCCGGCGCGAAGAACATGGGCGAATACCTCACGAAGACCCTGCCGCCCGGCTCGACCGTCGTCCTCCCGTACTACGGCATCACGGACGCCGTGATCTCGGCATACGCGCCCGGCCTCAAGTTTTACTGCGTGGAGTCCGGCAGGCATTTCACGTTCTGCCCGCTCGACTGGTCGCTCGAAGAGGTCAAACGCAGAAGTCTCCTGATCGTGCCGGACTGGATCAGGGAAAAGAACGACGAATACATCACCCTCATCGACCAGACGGGCTTCATGTATTCGCCGATCTGGGAGCCGGTCCTCGAAGAGCCCGGGCCGCATTATTTCGTATGCAGCATGCGGTATCTGCAGGCGCTGTGGGGGAACCCCGTGAAGCTGCAGAGCAAGGACCGCAGCCGCACCTTCACCGAGGTTTACCGTTCGCCCCGGATCCCGTTCACCGCATGCGCCGGGGAACAATACTGGCTGTTCACGGACGCTCCGCCCGTGCAGGGAAACGAGGTTTCCCGGAGCGCCGGCGAGCCCTGACCTCACGAACAAAAAAACAGGGGAAGGTATGATCCGTTTCCCCTGTCGCGGTCTAATAAATATCAGTATAATTTGAGCTTGTCAGCAGACGAACGCCTCCGCATTTTCCAGCAGTTTCGCGCCGGCGGCGCAGGCTTCGCAGAAACACCACTTGCCGCCGTCCGCCTTCACCTTGTGCGCCAGCGCGGCGAGATCTTTCGCCTTCGCCTCGCCGAAATACTGCACGGCGCGTGGCGATTCGAAGAACGGGATCACGTCGTCGATCGTGCAGACGTCTTCCTTCAGTTCCGCCAGAAGCGCGTCCGCGGCGGCCTTTTCATCGGCGGTCCCGACCGCGTCGATCCACGCCTGCGCGACGGCCTTGAGGTCCTGGCAGCACGACGGCGCCGCGATCATGACCTTTGCGGTTTCGATGAGTTCCTGTTTCGTCATTTCGGGGGTTCCTTTCGGGGTTGGTCGTTATTTCAAAGGAAAAGAAAGTTTACGGTGCGGTCTTCACGGGCTTCGGGTATTCCAGTTCGCCAATCTCGAATCCAAGCGCCTTTGCGCGGTCCAGGATGCCGTCGAGCTGCGCCTTGTCCATGGCCGGCTTGCGGGCGAGCACCCACAGGTAATCCCGGCTTCCGGCGGTCACGACCGCGTAGCTGTAGTCCGGCGCGAGCTCGATCACGCGGTAGTCGGAGTAGAACGGCCAGAAGAACGACACGCGGAGTTCGCCGGTCCGCGGCTTCGCGTCCGGGTGCTTGAGCTTGGCTTTCCCCGTGATGGATTTCGGTTCGCCGCCCTTCACGCCGCTGTTCACGACTTTGACTGTGCCGTCGTCGTTCAGCGTGTACTGCGCCTTCACCTCGTCCAGGCCGCGTTCGAAATACTGCGGCAGGCGCGCGATTTCGTACCACGTGCCCATGTAGCGTTCCGGCTCGAAATTCTGCACCGCCGCGATGTCCGACGTGCTTCCGCATCCGGTCAGCGCCGCCGCGACCGACGAGATGATCCCGGTGATCAGAAAATGTTTCATAGTCATATTCCCTCATTCTGGTTGATGGTCGGGCAACACGGTTCCCCTGCCCTTGCCATAACATACCCCGTCCCGAACAAAATTGCAAACGCAAAACGGTCTTTTTCTCTTTTTTCGAACAAAGAAAACGAAACGCCCGCCGCATCCCGGAGAGGACGGGCGGACGTTTTCCTTCTGCGGACGCCACAGAAAAACCGGCGTTCGCAACATTATTTTTGAGCTTACCAGCGGCCGGACGCGCCGCCTCCGCCGAACGAACCGCCGCCTCCGCCCGAATGATGCGAGCTGGAATGGCTGGAATACGAGCGCGACGACGAGCGCGACGAATGGGACGAGCCGGACGAGCTGCCGGAACTGGAGGAGTAATGGACCACGGTCGGGTCGACGATGACCAGACGAGGCACGGACGTACCGACGATGCGTCCCCAGTAGGCCAGCAGGATGGCGATCAGGCAGCCGAAGACGCCGACCGCTCCCCACATGGAATCCGTCGGATCCAGGACGCGCGGGTCGTGTTCCGGCGCAGTATAAGTGATCTTCGGATAATCGCGCACCTGCGGCACGTAGGCGGTCTTCGGAGCGGCAGGCTGGCCAGGTTCCACGGTCACGCCGTCCGGACGGACGCCCGTCACATGGAATTCGATCCCCTGCACGACCTTGATCGCGGCCTCGGCGTATTTCTCGGCGCGGAGTTCCGGCACGATCTCGCGGAGCAGATCGCCCGCGCGGGCGTCGTTCACCGGACCTTCCCAGCCGTAGCCGATCTCCAGGCGCGACCGGTGGTCGTTGATCGCCAGCACCAGCAGCGCGCCGTTGTCCACGCCAGCCTTGCCGATCTTCCACTTCGAGGCGGTCTCGAGCCCGAATTCCTCAATGGAGGTCATCCCGATGGTCGGGACCGTCAGCACCATCATCTCGCCGCCTGTCTGCGCTTCCAGATGTTTGATGGCCGCCGCAAGCTTCGCCGTGCCGTCCTCGCCGAACACCTCGGCCTGATCGACGATTCGCCAGTCATCGAGCGGCGCGGCGGGGATCAGGCTGTTTTCGGCGCGCGGGACGTCCTTTTCCACAGGCTCCGTCAGCGTCGAGGAGACAAACCCGATCCCGAAGAGAATCCCAAGCACCACGGCGATGGCGCGCAGGAACTTTTTCCGCAGGATGCCGCTGTCGTCGAACTCGTTCAGGTCGACCAGTTTCAGCGACTTGTTGGACTCGCGTTTCTTCTTGAAACTTTCGATCGTTTTCGGGCCGTCGGCGAGGTCTTTCTTGCGCCGGCTCTTGCCCGTTTTGAGAGAGATCAATGCGATCGCGACGCAGATCCCCAGGAAGGTGAGCGCGTAATTCTTCGCGGAACCTTCGCCTCCGCGGCTCGTGACGGACGAATACAGGATGCCGGTCGGCTTTTTGTTCTTGTTCTTCTCGGCATACGCCCGCATCCCGACGGACATATCTTCGGGATCCTCGTCTTCATATTCGGCGTCGAGCTCGGCGGCCGCCGCCTTCTCCTCCGCCTCCATCTGCTTTTCGAGTTCCTCGTCGGTCATATTGGCGGGATTTTTGGCCGGAGCCGTGTCCGCCTGCGCGTTCTGAGCGGCGGCTTCCGTCCCGGCAGGGATCTTCGCCGCGGTCAGGATCGAGTGTTTCAGGCGTTCGAGCAACGCGATCGCACGCGCGCCGCGTTCGTGGATCTTATATTGGGCGGCTTCCTTGTCGACCGCATCGTAATCCCAGTCCGCCAGGCGCCAGCCGTCGCCGATCAGGCCCAGCCGGGCCGACGTGCCGCGGACGTCCTGTACAAACAGCACGCCCTTCGCCGTCTCCCAGTCAGCCGCGATCTGTTCGAAGACGTTCTTCGGCTCGGCAAAGCGTTCGTCGATGAACATCAGCGCCACGTTGCAGTCGGCAATCTTCGCGATCTCGCCCGCGAGCGATTCGAGCTTCGTCTGGTCCTCCTCCACCAGCACGCCCTCCGGGTCGGAGATCGTGACGGCCCCCTCCGGGATCTCGAACGTCGTCGCGACCTCGCCCACGGAGTGATAGTACCCCGTCGCGAGCGCTCCGGCGAGGAGCAGGAGAATGATGCCGCACATGAAACAGCCCATGCGCGGCAGGCGCACGCCCGGTTTCGGCGGAGAGGCGAAGATCGCCTCAAATTTCTCGACGGGATCGATTGCTTTTTTTACAGGGGCGGAGGATTCGGGAGTCGTTCTGGTAGCCATGATATTCTGCGCAGTTGGATATGGTTGGATTCTTTTGGAAACAGTGAGGGGGATTCCGGCGGATGGACGAAAAAACGTTCGAACATCCGACCGCATTCTCTAATATAATCCCCCTCGCGCGCGAAAACAAGCCGCGAACGGAAAAAAGCGCGTTTTTTGTACGAGAAAAGAGGGTATCAACGGTGGACGTACAGCCGCGACATCTCCGGCTGACCTTCGCTCCGGACCATGCACAGGAATTCCCAGCCGTACCGCTCGTAAAATCCGACGTGATCCGTCACGAGGTAAAGCAGCGAAATTCCTTTCGAGCGCATGTCGTCCACGGCAAGATTCAGAAGCGTCCCGGCGATTCCGCGCCCGCGGCAGTCCGGTTCGGTGTAGACCGCGCAGACGTTCGGCGACAGGTCCTTCCGGTCGTGGAAATCGTTCTCGATCACGCCCAGCCCGCCAACGATCCGTCCGCCGTCCAGGCACAAGTACCAGCCGTATTCGGTCACCCCGTTCAGATAGGCGTCCATGCACGCCAGATACGCGTCCTCCGGCACACCCCATTTCCCGTGAAACCATGCGGCCGCCGCCTGTTTCAGCTCAAGCCGCTCCCGCAAGGCGATGTATCGGAAGGTTTTCACTTCAGGACAGGTTCGCAGTCAGGACGAGATAGAACGGAAGTTTTTCCGTCCCGGAATCAAGGTCGCGCAATAGAATCTTCGACAGATGTTCCGGGCCGGGATTCGGACGGACAAACAGTTTCAGGAGCGAGCTGAACACACCGGTTTTCGGCTTCTCCGCAGTCTGGTCCGCGTGCTTCAATGCCCGCTGGTATTCGGCGTCCGACGGCAGTGCGAAGGCGTACCCGTCCGGCAGGCTCTTCGCGAAAAAGTCGGTCAGGATGGAGCAGAACAGTTCGGCGTCCTCCGCAGACACCTCGGCCGGGTCAACTCCGGCTGTGATGGAATCGTCAAGACGGTTCAGCGGCACGAACTGGTCGTTGGGAACCGGGTAATAGCTGATCCAGAACGGACGGCCCCCGTCGGCGTCCGCCGGGACGCGCGTCATGGGGAGCAGTTCTCTGTTCGGCAGGATGGCGCCGAAGCACGGCGTGTCGTTTCCAAGTTTCGGAAGCCTGTCGTCCGGGGGTGCGTCGTCCAGATGCCCCGCGATCTGTACGGAGGGTTCTTTCACGCCGCAGGGATCGTCCGGGATCACCCGTCCGCCGAGGGAACGCGGCCGTTCCCCGTAGAGCGAATCGGCGAGCTTCTGTTTCCACGTTCTCATGTCAAAATAGAAGGCGTCCAGGTCCCCGTTCACGAGCCGCTTGTCCAAAAAGGCGGAAACGCTGTCCACGCAGAAATCCAGATCCCCCTCGCTGGCCTCGAACATCCAGTAGCGCTCCGGGTCCTTTTTTTTGATCATCAGATAGAACTGCCCCTCGCTGCCGTCGTCGCCGAACCACAGGACATCAACCGAATCCGGGTCGACGTCGGGAAAATCCTCGTCGTCAATGAACCATTCGACAACATCTTTGTCCAAACCTATATTGGAGGGGTCGGTGAAATCAAAAATGCGGAACTCATCATGGCACGCAAAATCACCGCCGTTCCATTTTTTGAGGAAGCGCTTGAAGTCGGAAGGAAGCCGCAGATGAGCTTTCGCCTCGAACGCCGCGATCTGTTCGTCCGTGATCGGCGTCGGCGGATAGCGCAGCGTGTATTCCATCATTTTTTCCCTGTTCATTTCGTGGTACCCCTTTCTGAAACACCGTTTCGCATGCTGAGATCGATCCGGCCTTGCGTCAACAAAACACGGGGACTGCTGCAAAACCTCCGCGGCAAGTAGCAGCCCCCGATTCTTCTGGTTTCCGGCTGAAATCGCCGGAAGAGGGATCGCGCTGAACGTTACTTCAGCGGTTCCGTGATGGCTTCCTTGGTCTGCTTCACTTCCTTGATCGTGCCGTCTTCGTTGAAGAAGAGTTCGTCGACGCAGACGGAGCGGCGGAGGCTCTGGCCTCTCTGGCCGTCGCGGTCAAGCTTGCCGTTGTGGTAGAAGAGGTAGGTGTGCCCCTTGTAGTCGACCACG
>JBGUKB010000114.1:0-21416 GCA_045114235.1 Victivallales bacterium | reverse complement strand
GACGACCTCCGCAAGCACTACCCGGTCATGAAGGAGTCCGTGAAGTTCTACCTCGACTTCCTCCAGCCCGATCCCAAGCACGGCGGCGTCCTCGTCACCATCCCGTCCTACTCCCCCGAACAGGGCGGCCTCTGCGCCTCCCCGACCATGGACACCGGCATCCTGACCGCGCTCTTCAAGGCGACCATCGAGAGCTCCAAGCTCCTCAATGACGACCCCGAATTCCGCGCGAAGATGGAAGCTGCCATGAAGAAGTTCCCGCCGTTCACCATCGGCACCTGGGGACAGCTCCGCGAATGGCAGGACGACATGCCGGACGACAACCCGAACAACAAACACCGCCACGTCTCCCACCTCTTCACCGTGTTCCCCGGCAACGTGATCCGCGCCAGCGACACCGATCTCTTCAACGCCGCGAAAGTCTCCCTGAACGCCCGCGGCGACGACGCCACCGGCTGGAGCATGGGCTGGAAGATCAACCTGTGGGCGCGCCTCCTCGACGGCGACCGCGCCTGGCGGCTCGTCGGCAACCTCATTACCCCCTCGCGCACCTACAACAACCTCTTCGACGCGCATCCGCCGTTCCAGATCGACGGCAACTTCGGCGGCGCGGCCGGCATGATCGAGATCCTGCTCCAGTCGCAGGAGACCACTGCCGACGGCAAGACCATCATCGACGTCCTGCCCTGCCTCCCGAAGGCGCTCCCGAAAGGCAACGTCTCCGGCCTGAAGGCCCGCGGCAACGCCACGGTCGCCATTCAGTGGGACAACGGCACGCTCGGCAAGGCCGTGATCTCCGACCTCATCGGCCTCCCGATCGTCGCCCGCTACAATGGCAAGACAGTCGACCTCACCGGAAAGAAAGGTTTCGTCGAACTGACCCCCGCCGACTTTAAATAAGCTCGATGTATACGGCTGTCTCCCGCAAGGAGGCAGCCGTTTTTCATCCCGCCGGAATCCTCCCTGAACAACCCCCTTTCCCAATGGAAGGAAACAATATGAAATTCCACATCCCGTTCCTCAGTCTCAAGGCAGTCGCCGGTGCCTCATGCGCTGCAGCGGCCGCCCTAATCTCCGTCCAGGCGTTCGCCGCCGTGAATCCCGCCGTGCAGCAATACGCGCGCCGCGCCGCCGCAGAAGGCATCGTGCTGCTCAAAAACGACAACAACGCGCTCCCGCTCGGACAGAACGGCGCACAGCCCGTCGCGTTCTTCGGCATCACGCAGGTCCAGACCTTCCTGGTCGGCTACGGCTCCGGCGGCGACGTGAAGCCGCCGTACCGCGTCACGCTCGCCGACGCCCTCGCAAAAACCGACAAGATCGTGCCGGACAAGGAACTCTTCGACACCTACACGAAATGGGCGCAGGCGAATCCGCTCCGCGCGGGCGGCTGGGGCAACTGGCCGTTCTACGCTCCCGAAATGCCCATCACCGCCGAACAGATCCAGGCCGCCTCAAAGCGCGCCGATACCGCCGTGCTCGTGATCGGGCGCGCCGCGGGCGAGGACCGCGAATGCAGGCTCGAACCCGGCAGCTACTACCTCACCGACGCCGAAAAGTTCCTCCTCAAGGAAGTCACCGGTGCGTTCAAAAAGACGGTCGTCCTGCTGAACGTCGGCAACGTGATCGACATGGCGTGGGTGAAGGACTACAAGATCGACGCCCTCATGTACGTCTGGCAGGGCGGCATGGAGACCGGCAACGCCATCGTGTCCGTGCTGACCGGCGAGGAAACGCCGTCCGGCAAGCTCGCGTCCGCCATCGCGAACACCTACCAGGACTACCCATCGTCCTCGAGCTTCGGCAACCGCGAGTTCAACAACTACACCGAGGACATCTACGTCGGCTACCGCTTCTTCGAGACGTTCGCCCCCGAAAAGGTCCTCTATCCCTTCGGATTCGGCCTCAGCTACACCACGTTCGACATCAGCGGCGTGAGCGTGAAATCTGCCGACCTCGTGAAGGACGGCGTGACCGTCGAGGCCACGGTGAAGAACACCGGTTCGAAGTTCTCCGGCCGTGAAGTCGTGCAGATCTATTGCGGCGCGCCGCAGGGCAAGCTCGGCAAGCCCGCGAAAGTCCTCGTAGCATACGCGAAGACGAATGAGCTCAAACCCGGCGAATCCCAGACGTTCACGTTCACGATCCCGATGAAGAATTTCGCCTCGTTCGACGACAGCGGCGTGACCGGTCATCAGGCCGCATGGATCCTCGAACCCGGCGATTACAAGCTCTATGTCGGGAACAACAGTCGCTTCGCAACGGAATTCGGCGGCTTCGAGCTCAAAGAACTCGTCGTGGTCGAACAGCTCGAACCCGCCCTCGCGATCGCCTCCGAATCCGTCGCGTTCGACCGCATGAAAGCCATCGAACAGGCCGACAAGCTCGTCCCCGGCACGGAACGTGTCCCGGTCTCGAAAGTCGACCTCCCCGCCCGCGTGAAGGAACGCCTCCCGAAGGCCGTGCCGGAGACCGGCGACAAGGGCATCAAACTCATCGACGTGAAGAACGGCAAAAACACGCTCGACGAATTCGTCGCCCAGCTCACGCCCGTTGAGATCGAAACGCTCCTCCGCGGCGACGGCGGCATGGGCAGCCCGCTCGGGCCCGCGGGCAACGCCTCCGTCTTCGGCGGCACGCTCCAGAGCGTCCGCGACAAGGGCGTCCCGCCCATCGCGACCTGCGACGGCCCCTCCGGCCTGCGCCTCTCCGCGAACGCTTCGCTCCTCCCCATCGGCTCCCTGCTCGCCTGCACCTGGAACAATGACCTGATCGAGGCGATGTACTACCAGGTCGGCCTCGAGATGGAAATGAACGGCGTCGACTGCATCCTCGGCCCCGGCATGAACATCCACCGCAACCCGCTCTGCGGCCGCAACTTCGAGTACTACTCCGAAGACCCGCTCCTCACCGGGCTCATGGCCGCCTACATGACGCGCGGCATCCAGAAAGCGGGCGCGTCCACCGTGCCGAAGCACTTCGCGCTGAACAACCAGGAGACCAACCGCAACGCCAACGATTCGCGCTGCTCCGAACGCGCCCTCCGCGAAATCTACCTGCGGGCGTTCGAAATCTGCGTGAAGGCGGGCAAGCCCTATAACATCATGGGCAGCTACAACAAGATCAACAGCTTCTGGAACTACTACAACTACGACCTCGACACCACCATCCTGCGCGGCCAGTGGGGCTGGACCGGCTCCCTCATGACCGACTGGTGGGCCCGCGAGGGCGCGTCCGACGCGCTCCACGTCCGCAACAACGCGTGGCGCATCCGTTCCCAGATGGACGTGCTCATGCCCGGCGACGGCCCCGCAGGCGGCGGCTTCGGGGGAGGACGCGGCAAGGACAACTCCCTGCTCGAATCCTACAACCAGTGGGTCGCCGCGGGCCGTCCGGACGACATTACGGCGGGCATCACGCTCGGCGAAATGCAGCGCAGCACGAAGAACGTGCTGAATTACGTGATGAATTCGCGCACGTTCCGCAAGGAGCATGGCCTCCCGAACACCTACCAGCCCGGCGAAGACTGGTTTGCAGTGAGCTCGGACGCCAAATCCGACGTTCCGAGCGCCGCAAGCGCTTCCGCGAACGCCGGAAAGTCCGGCGCTGAACTCAAGAACGTCCCGACCGACATCACGGTCAACGGCGAGAAGATCGGGTTCAATCCCGCCGTGACGGCGTACTATCTCCCCGGCGTCGACTTCGCGACCGCGAAGATCGAGGTCGCGACGCCCGCCGGAGTCGAAAAGAAGATCACCGGGGACAATACCGTGAAAGTCGCGACTATCCGAACGGGCTCCGGCGCTGACGCCCGCGAATACACGATTGACTTCAATGCGGTCAGAAACGGACGCCCCGTCGGCGTCATCGAACTCGACAAGATCGAGATCCCGCCTGGGGCGATCATGTCGATCTTGGCGGCCGAAAACGCAATATTCCTCTCGCAGGGGCTCCGCACGGAAGACTCGCAGAAAGAACTCAGCGGCAGTCAGAACGGTGTACCGATAAAGGACTCGGACCATGCCATTTTCGATGCCACGGTCGGCAGTGTGGCGCGTTATGCGGTCCATTGCGCGAAGGACCACAAGTACGAAGTCTCTCTGCGCGTGGCGAGCGGCCAGGCGAACACGCTGGCGCAGCTCGCAATCGAGCTGTACCTCGACGGCGAGATCGCGGCGACGTTCAACGCGACCTCCACCGGCGGCGATCAGAACTGGATCGACACGAAGTCCTATCCGGTCGAGTTCAAGCAGGGCTTCCACACGCTCGAACTCCGCTGGAAATCCGACGGGCTCAATGTGAGCCGCATCAACCTGACATCGGTGAAGTGATCCCTGCTCAAATCAAGCTCAAATTTCGGGCGCGTCTCCTTTTTGCTGGAAACGCGCCCGTTTTATACGTTCATTTTGAGCTTACAAAAATCCGCAGGACAGCACGCATGTCTCGTCATCGACCTTTCCGGTCACGAGGCGAAACAGCATGTCCTGTTCGACCTCGTCCCCGTCCGTGGTGTCGCGTTCGAACTCCACGCGCCAGATCAGGTTCCGCACCGCGGGCGTGTCCAGCTCAAGGACGTAATCGAAGTCCTTGATCGTTCCGAGCGTGTCGCGCCAGTTGCCGCACGAGGTCTTGAAGTCCTTCTCGGTCATCTTCGTCTGAAGCGGGCCGGGGATGTTCTTCTTCAGCTTCGCGAAGTCCTCATCGCGGAACGCCGCGAGGATGTTGTTCCCCAGCTCCACGGAGCGCACCAGCTCGGCGTCGTCCGGGTCGACCGCGTTGAACTCGTCCTTTTCGACGACCACGCACGCGGCGAGGAAAAGCGAGCAGACAAGCCCTAATATGGCGCAAAATACTTGTTTCATATGTCAAGCCCTTTCCATATTCAGAATTGAGGCTGCGGGACGCCCGCCGGAATGTTCTGAGCGGGCATGACGGGGACCGCCCTCGGCGCGCCGCGCGTCTCCGCCTTCGAGGTATTCTTGAGGTCGGGCTTGTCGGCGGGCGAATCCCACTCGCACTGCGCCATCACGATGAGCTCCGTGTGCTTGACCGAATTGGAGACCGAGCTGAAGAGATACCCGAGCACGGGGATGTCCATAAGCCACGGCACGCCCGTGCGCGACTCGACTTCCTCCTGTTTGGTGAGTCCGCCGATCACGAACGTGTCCTTGCCGTGCGGCAGGCTGACGACCTGCTTCACCACGCCGCCGTTCGAGACGCGCGGCGCGCCGTTGGACTGGAATCCGAGCAGGCTGGTGTTGGAGAGCGTGATGTCGAAGCGCGTTTCCTCGAGGTTGACGGAGACGTTGTTCACGGTCATGGTGAATCCGAATCCCGTGAACGCCTTGATCTCCTGCGCCTCGCCCTTGCCGACCGGGAGCGGATCGCCCTTGTCGAAGACTTTGTTGATGATCTGCGAAAGTAGCTGGTACGGGCCGACGCCCATGTCCGGCGTGGCCTGCGCCTTCGAGACTGCGGCGGAATCGTCGGAGTAGAGCAGCTGCGTGGTGCGTGCGAACGTGGCGCCCTCGGCGGCATTGCGGATGCAGAGCTCGCCGGTGTGCAGGACCTTCGCTTTGCCGCGCGACTCCAGGAAGTCGATGTAGCGCGTGTTCCACTTCGGGTTGAAGTTGAAATAGCTCGTGCGTTCGGAGCCGTAGGCGGAGACCGGGCCGACGCCGCCGCTGTAGACGGACGACCAGTTGTTGCGGTAGCGGCCGCCGACGGAGAAGAAGTCCGCGCCCTCGTTGTTCTTCCAGCCCTGGAAGTCGATGCCGATGCGGTCGTCGTTCTCGGTGTCAAGCTCGTAGACCTTGATCTTCAGGCGGACCTGCGGGACCGGGACGTCGAACTTGGAGAGCATGTGCGCGATGTTGTCGCAGGAGTAGTTGCAGACGTCGAAGATGAGCCAGTTCAGGTCGGGGTCGTACGCGACCAGGTCCATGCCCTGCCACAGTTCGGTCACGTCACTGATGTTCATGCCGACGTTTTCGATGAGCGGCATCAGGTTGCGCGCGGGCACGAATTTCGGCATGTAGATGTACATCTGGTAGCCGTAGTTCAGCGCGCCCAGCACCGGGTCGTCGAGCGTGGCGACGAGCGTGTCGATGCCGATCCCGTTCTCGCTGTCGCTGAACCGGTATTCCTCCGCGCTCACGATGAGCAGCCCGGTGCCGTCGGCGTACTTCAGGCACTCGACGGCGGTATTGCTGCCGAGCTGGACGGGCGGCGTGTAGCCGGGCTGGGCGTTGGCGGAGCCGAGCTCGACGGAGCTTTCCGTGGCGAGGAACGGCGGCGCGGCGGTGTTCGACGGGTACTGCTGCTGGAGCATGGTGTTGCCGACGCGCTTGGTCTGTACCATCTGGCGCAGATAGTCGCGGAATTCGTACGGGTCGACGTGCTGGAGCAGATAGGTCTTCGTGACCACGCGCGGGTCGTTGTTGTCGCGGATGAAATGCACGACCTTCGTGCCGGAATCCACGTTCACGTTCAAGCGGGCGACGATCCGCGTGGCGTCGTAGCCGCCGGTGTTGTTGAAATTGGAGTCGCGCGGGACGCCGGGCAGGTCGGCGGCGTTTGCGTTCAAATTCAGCAGGCACACGATACCCGCCGCAAATAGAGAAATGATGTTGATTTGCTTCATTGTACGGTTCCTTCCGCTTTGACGACTTTCTTCAGTTCGCCGGTCTCGAAATCCAGCGTCTCGGGGTGCGCGGTGTCAAGCATCTGCGCGGTCACGGTGAGGTACACGCGGGTCGTCTCGCGGTTGGTCGTGACGGTGCCGAAGACGTATTTGAGGATCGGGATGCGGCAGAGCCACGGGATGCCGATGGTCTGTTCCACCTCCTGCTCCTTATCCCACTGTCCGAGCACAATCTCCTCGTTCAGCGGGATCAGGGCGTCGCTCGCGATCTCGCTCGTTTCGATCAGCTCCGTGCCGTCGCCCGCACGTTCGACCGCATTCGCAGCCTGCACGGTGTAGCCGAAGAACAGCGTGCCGTTCATGTCCGTGTATGTCCCCGGTTCATAGTTGTTCACGGAGAACGCCTCGCTCGCCGGGTACCCCGCCTGGGATTCGCCGTAATGAAGGTTGACGAGCGGGCTGTTT
Source organism: Victivallales bacterium (assembly GCA_045114235.1). GTDB lineage: Bacteria > Verrucomicrobiota > Lentisphaeria > Victivallales > UBA1829 > UBA1732. Next base: position 14,308 of record JBGUKB010000114.1, on the reverse strand, counting down.
ACCTGCAGGAAGACCTGCGAGAATCCGGGCGGCAGATTGAGCTGGTCGCCGACCACGCTCATGGCATCGTTGTCGCTCTTCACGATGTTCTGGAGCTGCGGATTGAACTGGAGCGAATAGCTCTCCGTGTCCGAGTTCGCCACGGTCAGCGACGCGGTGTCCGTGACCTTCGCGTCGCCGCGCTGCGCGAGGAGCCGGATGAAGCTGGCGTCGAACTGCGGCGCGGCGAAGAATCCGCCGACCGGCCCGGTGATGGTGTTGAGCGCGGCGGTCCCTGCCGAGGTCACGTTGATGACGTCGAACCCGACCTGAAAGATGTTCATGCCGGGGCCGTTTTTCCACGCCAGATACTCGATCCCGAGGTCGCGGAACGTGCTTTCGCGGACCTCGTAGAGCTGGAACGTGAGCGTGATCTGCGGCGCGGGGCGGTCCAGATAGCCGAGGAACTGGTACACGTACTGCGTGTTCGAACTGTTGTCCTTCCAGTAGATCTGGTTGGAGTTGCGGTCCCAGGCGTACACGCTGCCGTACACGCCCTCGCCGATCTGCGAATCGACCAGCACGTTCAGCAGCGCCTGCCCGGAACGGTATTTCGGGCGGTACACGGCGCGCGTGATGCCGGTTCCCTTCACGATGTCGCCGGGGACCTTGCCGTCGATGAGGACGTTCCGGTCGGCCTTCGCGATGAAGTCGTCCACATACGGCATCATCTCGACGGGGCACGTCACGGTGAGCATCTGGGCGTTGTCCGCGCCGTACTCCACGCAGTTCACGGTGGAGTTCATGTTGTAGCGCATCACGATCCCCATCACGAACGGCGTGATGTCGTTTGCCTGGATGTATTTCAGGCGGTAGATCTTCGACACCATGTAGTCCTGGGCGTCGTCCTGCACGAATCGCAGGGTCTGGGTCGTGGCGTCCTCCGCGCCGCCGGACGCGGTCTGTCCGGACAGGGCCGGGGGCAGAACGGCGAGCGCAAGCAGCGGGATAAGCCGGGCTGGTTTGAGCATAGTTCCCTCCTTTTGGTTTTTGGGGCATCACTTCCGATGTCATGCGGTTGGTTTTGTTGAAAATCCGCACACCGTTAATATACCTCGCATCCCGTCATTTTCAACGCGCGAAACTTTTTGCGCGCGAATGGATAGCAGCGGAAATCAGTTTGCCATGGCACATGATGTCCCGAGGGAAAAAGCGTATGACATTACATCAGTCCGTCCGAAACGCCGGCATTCCCGGCGGCAAGTGCGAAGGGCATCAAAAAGGCACAAAAAAACGCGGACGCAATCTTTTGCGTTCACGTAAAAAGCTCAAAAAAAGTGGCTGCCCGTCCAGGACTCGAACCTAGACTAAATGAACCAGAATCACTTGTGCTACCATTACACCAACGGGCAGGATGGAGTGAAAACGAAAAATTAATATAGCGCCGTTTCGGAAAAAAGCAAGCCGGAAACATAAAAAAAACGAAAAAACGCACGGGCCCTCCGAAAACCGGTTCAGCCGCCGTCCCGCCGCATCTTTACCGGGCAATATCGGAAAACGCGGGATTTCTGCGGAAAAAACCTGAAAAACGGCTTTTTGCTATTGAAAAACGGGAAAACGGCATTACATTATACCGAATATGAACATCTCACCTGTTTTTCCCAGGAATCGCCCGTGGATTTCAATACCGACAATCTGCTTCAGAAAATCATCGATCCGCCCCTCGTGACGGAGAACGACGCGTATCTGCTCAAGTTCGCGGAAAACGAGGACGAGATCTTCGCCGCGCAGAAACTCCGGTACCGGGTGTTCAACTGCGAACAGAACCGCGGGCTCGACTCCGCCAAGGACGCCGAGTTCGACCGGGACGAGTTCGACGAAGGCGCGGCGCACCTGATCGTCTTCGACAAGTCGAACGGGATGCCGATCGGCACATACCGCGCGATCGGCCAGCCGGGCAACGACCCGGAGAAGATGTATTCCGCCCGCGAATACGAGGTCAACGGCATTGAACGTTACGTGCCGCAGATCATCGAAGTTGGGCGTTCCTGCGTGGACAGGGACTACCGCGACGGCGCCGTGGTGACGTTACTCTGGAGCGGAATGGCCGCGATCACGCTGCGCTCCGGTTGCCGTTACCTGTGCGGTTGCGTGAGTCTGGAAGACGCGCAGCCCGCGGCTGCCTGGGCGGTCTACGAATCCCTGCGGGAAAAAGGGCTGTATTTCCCGGACGTTGGCTTCAAACCGCGTCCGCGGTTCAGCTTCCCGCGCCCGGACAAGGCGGAGGTCGAAAGCATCCTGAACGACCGTGCGCGTCTCCGCGCCGCCATGCCTCCTCTTCTGAAGGGCTACATCACGATCGGCGCGAAGCTCCTCGGTGAACCGGCGTTCGACTACGAATTCGGCTCCATCGACCTGCCCGTCATGGTCGACATGTGGCGTCTGCCGGACCGCTACCACAGGCATTTCTTCCCGAACATCACGTTTCCGGGAGACTGAGCGATGCGGATTCTGCGCAGGATCTACCGTGTGATCGCGCTTTTCCTGTGGGGGAGCTGGCACGGCATCTACTGCCTCCCGATCCGGTATCTCTACAAGGAAGAACACAGCATCCGCCGCATGGCGCTCCAGACGAAATACTGGGGCGGCGGGATCGTGAAGATCCTCGGCATCCGCACGACCATCCACGGCGACCCGGAGGAATACAAGAAAACCGGCGGACTGGTCGTAGCGAACCATCAGAGCTACGTCGACATCTTCCTGCACGCGTCCATCTTCGGCCTGCGGTTCACCCCGAAGAAGGAGATCAAGTCCTGGCCGGTCCTCGGCTGGTACACCGACATGATCCGCCCGATCTGGGTCGACCGCGACTCCAAACAAGGCGCCGCGAACCTCATGGAACAGTTCCGCGACACGCTGCGGAAGAAGATCCCGCTGATCGTCTACCCGGAGGGGACCACGTCCGACGGACAGCACGGTTTGAAGGAATTCAAGACGACGCCGTTCGAAACCGTCTGCGGCACGGACATCCCGATCCAGCCCATGATCTCCATCTACCGCGTCCGGGAAGGCGACATGCACCCGGCGTGGTACGGCGACGCCACGTTCATGCCCCACCTGTGGGCGATCCTCGGCAATCGCCGATCCACCGCCGACGTCTACATCCTCCCGCTCATTTATCCGGAAGGCCGCAACCGCAAACAGCTTGCGAAGGCAGTCCGCGACGCCATGCTGAAAGCCTATTGCGAACACACCGGCTGGGTCCCTCCCGCCCCGGAGGAACAGCCCGCCGCACCGGAAACACAGGCAAAGGAGACCGAACGTGAACAACAGCATGCTTGAAAAACTCTCCGCCGTATGGACGCTCGCGACCGGGCGTCCGCTGCCGTTTCTGCCGGAACCGAAGGAGATCCCGGAGGACTTTCCGGTGTGGTTCCCGCTGATCGGGCTGGCCGTCGGGCTGGCGTGTTCCCTGATCGCCTGGATCGTCGTCTGGCTGTTCGGCGATTTCGCGGGCGCCATGTTCTCCGGCATCCTGATCGCGCTTCTGCTGGAAATCATTACCGGATGGCGCGGGTTCAACGGCTCAGCGCTCTTCGCCATGCGGTTCTTCCCGAAAGCCGCCGGTTCCGCACCGGACAAGTTCACCGCCCAGCCGATATTTTTCGGCGCGGTCTTCTTCGTCATCCGTGCCATCATGCTCGCGGCGGCAGTGAACGCCGAAGGGATCTGCTGGCTGACCGCCGTCCTGCTGTGCGCGTATTTCGCGCGGGAGGAACTCAGCGCCGCGAAAACGCCGTCCGGCGCGGAACTGATCCGGTCGAACGGCACGGAACGCAGGAAAGGCGCGGTCGCGGGCTGCGTCCTGATCCTGCTGTTCATCCTGGTAAGCCGCCGCATCTGGGGGGCAGCCGGAATGTTCCTGCTCACATGGCTGACATCCTGGTATCTGATCAAACGGACCGAAAACGGGACTCTCGATTTCGACCGCAGGGCATTCGACACGGCGGCATACTTGATCGAAACCGTACTGCTGATCCTGACCGTGATCTGCGTACATCGCTGAAAGGATCCGGCATTGTCCAGCACCATTCCGAATCAGCAGCCCGGGAATCCTGCCGGAGCATTTCGCACGCCGTGGCTGTTTTTTGCGGCGGCGCTCCTGATGTCCCTGCTCCTGGCGTACTTCGCCGACGTGCCGGAACGCGACGTCGCGACCCGGTACGCACCGATGGCGGAGTCGTTCGCCGCGGGAAAATGGGCGTATGCGTTCCATCCGCGCATCCCGATGCTGTACCCCGTGCTCTGCGGCGTGCTCGTGCGGATCGCCGGGATTACCGGATTCACAGCGGCAAAGCTCCTCAGCACGTGCTGTTTCGCGGCGGCGGTCTTCCCTCTGTTCTGCGTCATGCGGCGCATCTTCGGCGAACGGACCGCGACCGGCGCGCTGCTGGTCTACATCGTCAATCCCTTCCTGCTGCGGCTTGCGGGGACCGGGCTCCGTGAAAACATGAAGTGCCTGCTGCTGATCCTGATCGTCCACGCGGTCTTTCTGATCCTGGAGGAACCGGACTCGTTCGCGCGGTATCTTTATCTGGGACTCGGGGCAGGGATCGTCATGATCACACGCTCGGAAATGATCCTGTTCTGCGGAGTCGTCCTGTTTGGCGTGATGTTCCGGGAGGCGCGCTGGAGCATGGAATCGGTCCGAAGCGAAACCGAAGCGGATCCCGCGAAAAAGAAATATGTTCCGGTCCCGTACCGAAGCCTGGCCGGAACGCTCCTGACCGCCGGACTGGTCTTCGTTCCCGCGGTCGTCAATCACGCGGTGTTCGGGATTCCCACGCCGGAAGTCCGCTATCTTACGATATTCGAATCCGTCTTCGGACGCGCGCCGTCCCTGGCGGACGCGGCTCTGATCTCCGCGCTGATGCCGTTCGCGATGGCCGCGGCGGCAAAAATACTGGCTCGCATCTTCTCCGGGAAACGCCTGAAACCGATGCTGATCGCCTGCGGCGGCGCGTTCACGGCGTTTCTCGCGGTCCTGTTCGTCCGCCTGATGCTCCGGGCAGATTCCGAGACCATGAAGGATTTCTTCCTCACGTTCGAACGCGCGTTCGATCCTTTGTGGACGGCTCCCGCTCTTGTTGGGCTGGCGTTCCGGCTCCGCGACCGCGTGTTTTCTCCCGGCGAAAAACTCCTTCTCGCGTTCATCGCCGTATATACAGGCATTATTGCCATTCAGCTCCTGTACGAACAGACGCTCACGTTCTCCGTGCGCTATCTGCTTCCCGTGTCCCCGCTCGGGTTCGGCTGGACGTTCTGCGGCGTCTCGGTCATCGCCGGACTGGCGGCCCGTTACATCCTGCGCGTCTCCATGCGGGCCGCGCTGACCGTCCTGCTCTGCGCGTATGTCGCCGGGGCGCTGTTCCACTGCCTCGGACCGATCCTGAAGGACTATTTCGAGCCGCGCCACAAAGCCGTCCGGAACGGCACGCTTCGGCTGGCGGCGCTGTTCCGCGCCAATACGCCCGCGCATTCGCAAGCCGCCGCGCCGGAATTCGATTTGATCGATTACGAGAGCTGCGCCGCGCCCGGCATGTTCTTCGAGTTCGATGGCAAATATATCGTCTCCGCCTATCTTGCCGGAGGGCGCTGCGTTCGCGACCTGGACAACGCCGATTTTTACGTTTCAACATCGTCCGACGCTCCCGCCGCCCCGCCGGGCGACGGCTGGACCTCGTTAGGCGAACCGGTCCCGATGGAACGTGAAACGATCTGCACGGTGTTCCGGAGAAAGGAGGCCTCGTTATGACGGCAGGCAGGATCCGCATTCTGTTTCTAATGCTGGCGGACGTCCTGGCGCTGTCCGCCTGCTGGCTCGGCACGGCCGCGGTTTATCACGCCATGGGCGGCGACTACGAGATGTCCACCTACACGGCCGTGTGGCCGTTCCTGCTTGTCTACATCCTGCTCGCGGCGGTCATGCGGCTCTACCACGGCAATCCGTTCTGTCCGGGCATGGCGCTGGACCCCGTGGAGGAGATGCGGCGGCGCGTCTACACGGTCCTGGTCACGTATCTGCTTCTCTTCTGCTACCTCGCGTTCTCCCGCAGAACCGAGCACTATTCGCGCGTGGTCATCGCGGTCAGCGCGTGCCTGAACGTCTTCTTCGTCGGGCTCATACGCAATCTGGTCCGGAAGGTCCTCAAATGGGCGAACGTCGGACAGATCCCGGTCCTCATCGCGGGCGCGGGGAAATGCGGCCGCAAACTTGAGGAAGAAATCCGGGACAATGCGCATTTCGGGCTCCGGGTCGTCGGGTTCGTCGACGACGATCCCGCCATTCAGGACCGCCTCGGCGCACTCTCCGATGCCCCGTCCGCCGCCGCCCGCACCGGCGCGGAGTTCCTCATCTGCTGCCTCCCGCCGCAGGCGATCGCGAAATACCTGCGGGACTTCATGAAGCACTTCCGGCAGATTCTGCTCATGACCGACGACATCGGCATCCCGGCCGCATGGGGCACGCCGGTCTGCCTGCGCGAGCTCGCCGGACTCGAGATCCGCAACCAGCTTCTGCGTCCGATCCCGCGCCTCACGAAAACCATTCTGGAGTTCATCCTCGCGTGCGTCAGCATCGTGATCCTGATCCCCGTGTTCCTGATCCTGGCGCTCGTCGTGAAACTTTCCAGCAAAGGTCCCGTCCTGTACCGCGCCGACCGCCTCGGCAAAAACGGGCGCCCCATCCACGTCTGGAAGTTCCGCACGATGTATACCGACGCAGACGACCAGTTGGAACAGATCCTCGCCAACGATCCGAAGCTCGCCGCCGAATGGCGCGCGAACTTCAAGCTCGAACACGACCCCCGCATCACGCCCGTCGGACGCATCCTCCGCAAGACCAGCCTCGACGAACTTCCACAGTTCTTCAACGTCATCACGGGCGAGCTCGCCATGATCGGCCCGCGCCCCATCGTGAAGGCCGAGATCGACTATTACGGCGACAATTACGAGGTCTTCTCCCGCGTCAAGCCCGGCATCACCGGACTGTGGCAGGTCTCCGGGCGCAACGACACCAGCTACGGGAAGCGCATCCTGCTCGACATGTGGTATATCCGAAACTGGTCCGTCTGGCTGGACATCCATATTTTCTTCGCCACCGTCGTCGAGGTCGTCAAATGCCGGGGCGCCCGATGAAGACCGCGCTGATCCATTACTGGATGACCGCCATGCGAGGCGGAGAAAGCGTCCTGGCCGAGCTCTGCCGTCTGTACCCCGACGCCGACGTCTTCACCCACGCCTGGAACCGGGACAGGCTCCGCGAGCCGTTTTCCTCGCATAAAGTCACCGAGACCTTCATCGCGCATCTGCCCGGCGCGCACAACGCCTGCCAGAGGTATCTGCCCTTTATGCCGACGGCGCTTCGACGGCTTGATTTCTCGCCATACGACCTCATCATCTCTAGCGAATCCGGCCCGGCGAAAGGCATCCGAAAGCCGTCCGGCGCGGTCCATGTCTGCTACTGCCACACGCCCATGCGCTACCTGTGGGACATGAGCGACATGTATTATCAGGCCGCGGGCCCCGGCGGCAAACTCGCCATGAAACTTTTCCTACGCCGCCTGCGTGACTACGACCGGCGTTCCGCCGACGCCGTGGACCATTTCATCGCGAACAGCGCGTTCGTAGCCGAGCGCATCCGCCGCATCTACGGCAGGGAATCCGCCGTGATCCATCCTCCGGTCAACACCGCGTTCTTCAGCGATCCGGCCCGCCCCGGCGCGGACGCCCCGAAACGCGATTATTATCTGTGCGCCGGACAGATCACGCATTACAAACGCGTCGGGATCGCCGTCCGCGCATGCCTGAAGCTCGGCCGCCGTCTGGTCGTCGCCGGAGACGGACCCGAACTCGCGGAGATCAAGCAGGCAGCCGCGGGCTCCCCCCTGATCACGTTCGAAAACCTTTGTTCCAACGAACGCTTCCGCGAGCTTTTCACGCACGCGCGCGCCCTGATCTTCCCCGGCATCGAGGACTTCGGGATCGTCCCGCTGGAGGCGCAGGCTGCCGGGACCCCGGTGATCGCGTTCGGACGGGGCGGCGCGCTGGAAACCGTCCTGCCCGGCCGGACCGGCCTGTTCTTCCCCGAACAGACCCCGGACGCGATCGCGGGCGCCATCGAAGAATTCGAGGCGGCCCCGGCGTGGGATCCCGCCGTCTGCTCCGCCCATGCAGCCAAGTTCAACCCGGAACGCTTCCGCGCGGAGATCGACGCTTTCGTCCGCTCCGTGATGAAGGCTTGACGGATCGTTTGCAGCCCGTTTACCCCTTTCACGGGGGAATCTTTCGCAAAACCTGTTCAAGATTGAATCCCCGGCTTGATTTTTGAATCAGGAAAGAGTATATTATTTTGCGTAAAAAGGTTCAACGTCATTCGTCCTGCTTACAGGACATCAGGCTTGACTTGAAACGGTTTTGATGCGCTGTTTTACGTGGATCCTTAGCTCAGTGGTTAGAGCGGAGGTCTCATAAACCTTTGGTCGCTGGTTCGAACCCGGCAGGATCCACCATTTTTTTGCCTTGATTACGCTCAAAAAGAGTAGATTTGATAGTAATCGATAAAACCCGATTTTTCCCGGTTCTGTGACACGAATTACGGAAAAATTACGGAAAAAATTCCTCCTCAGTTTGAGCTCATGACCTATGCAAAAGTTAAGACAATTCTGTTTTTGTCTAAGCTCAGACAGGTTTTTTAGCCCGCTTTTCAGCCCCTTTTGGCCATGTTTTCGCATCAGCGCCAAAGCCCTCCGCCCCCCAGAAGATGCGCCGACATGGGGATGCCGCTGACCGCGTCCCCGCCGCTGGAATAAGGGCTCCCAAACGCCGCCATCCCCCTTTTTCCGTAATTTTTCCGTAATCTGAGCTCCACAATCGGATATTCGAGGCGGCATGGCGAGCGGTCTAAGACAATTTGGAATACTAGGCAAGGTGCTGAGCATTTATCATACGGGGAATGAACTCGAAAAGGGCAATCAAGCCATCGCAGGGAAGCTTATGCAAACGATGAGGAAGGTCTTCAGCCTGTTCTGCCGGTCCCTTGGTCATCACAGGAAAGCAGATCCAGATGATCAGGTCCGTCTAACATCAGGGCAAGAAGAGACCGTGGGCGCTGCGACTTGACCAAGTACGCTCTCGACGACAATACGCAAACCACAAGCCCGACCACTCAGGGGCATCACAGGGAAGCAGGATCGTGAACTCTAAACAAACTGAGTCCATACCCGATCCATAGTTTACTGCTACAAACAACATCATCCGACTGTTCCGTTACTGACCGCATAACAGAAGCACCCTCCAATAACGCCTTTGTTTACATGAGAACAACACCAAAAGACATACAGATATTGTCCATATATACTCAAAGTATATTGATATTATATTACAACTATCGCCGCTATTTCAGCACAAATATTTACACAACTAAAACACAATCTCTCACCCCAAAAACCACAAACAAAGAACAACATAGATAAGCTCAATATGTCAATAAACACAATATATATTTACGTTTTATTCAATATGCATTCAATTATTGTCGAATGTATATTCCAATAATATTCCATATATAGACATCATCACAATAAACAATCAACCAAAGAAATACACATCTCAATTAACTTATGATATTGTCAGTATATTCAAGATTCCTTACAGTTACTTTTAATGTATTTGGAAAAATTGTGGACTGTATATGCAGCAAAGTTGCGATACACATTTTCTGCCCCACCCCAAAGCAAGCAATCTTTCGCTTTTATAACGTTTGTGAGCCGGATATAGGACTCTTAGGTCGATGAGGGAAAAAGGATAATCCAACAAATAAAGAGGCAGCGGAGCTGAAGAAACAACTGCTCCATTTTCGAGTTTTTATACTGGTAGTATAAATTCCGTTCGCTTCTTGTCCATAGCCTAAAAAGAGGAGACGGTTTATCCAAATCCATCTCCTCAAGGGAGCTTAAAGCCGCTTCATCTGATTGTTAAGATCGTAACACCTCCCGGACATGGCTTTGATTGCAGCAGCGTCCTGCTCGACCAGACTCAGCGCCTCTTCTTCCTCGTGAAGGCGGTTCGTCAGCCCCTCATCCAGCTTCGCGATGAAATCGGTACGGAGCGCATCAAAGGCGGTCTTGTTCATCCAGACGGCTGTGGCTTCACGGATCTTCTCACTGATGGCCTCGATCATTTCCGCGAAGGGGCCGCTCTCGGTGGCGGCAACGAAATAATCGCCGAACACCTGTTGCGCTTCGCCGGTGTCGCGCTTCCGAAACTCCAAGACCAGGTTCTTCCAGCAGTCGAGCTTTTTCACCGAGACCGTTGCCTTCCCCGCTACCTCGTCAACGTTGACGAACGTCAGCTACTGGACGTTCGGGCACGTCAGCAATGCTGGCATGGAGGGCATCAACATCATAATCCACTGGCTCATCCGCCAAGCTTACGGCTTCCGGGACAGGGAATACCTCAAAATATATCAACTCCCCGAAATCAACTGCGAGAAAGCGCTATGAACTTTTGTCAGAAACCGTCGAAGAGGTAAAAGAAGCGGCAGCTTTTAAGCTCTCCAGAAAGAATTCTCTCGTAATTTCGTGTTAATGTTGGAAGAATCAGGACTTTTATCTTGATTTTTCTCTAGTAAAAGTGTATATTAAATCGTTTAGTCTTGTTCCGCAGCCAGCGGAATCGGGCTTCCAAGCTCTTTTCATCGGTAATTTCAGCAAAAGGCAATGAAAACCGGCCAAGTTTTTAAGAACGCTTTTGCTAATAGGTATGAAATGCCAGCACAGGAAGATTGTATCTTCGTGTCTTGCTGGGCGTTACTCTGCGTCCTATTAGCAGGTTCTTGGCCGGCCCTTCATTGCCACGTATGGGGAAGCGTCCGGCTTTTTTGTGTTTAGGCGTTGCCTCGTGCGTAGATTGTCACCCGTCCGAGGCCACAGTGTTCCTGCTCAGATCTTCATTCAGCTCATATTTCTCTTTTGCCGGAAATCCTTTAGTCCGGCAGCTGCCTCGTGCCTTTGAACCTTTTTCCCGGAATGGAAGTTTTATACTCTGTTCCGGGTTTTCTGTTTTAAATAATCCAAGGATCATTGATAAATGAAACAACTAATCGTTCCGATTGCGATAATTGTTGCCCTGATAGCTTTCTTCGTCATCATTGACCGCAAGGAATTCAGCCGCCATGATGATGTTCAGTCGGTTCAAAGCGAAAGCCCTACGTCCAACAGAAAACCAACGGTCTCTGTTCCCGAAACGAAGCCCGTGATCGATGTGAAGCCCGCAGCTGGAACAAAACCTGTTGAGATGAAGCCTGTTGTCGAGACAAAGCCTGCTGAGGTAAAGCCCGTTGCCGAAACGAAACCTGCCGTCGAGACAAAACCAGTGGTCGAGACGAAGCCCGCTGAAGCAAAGCCCGTCGAAGCAAAGCCTGCCGAGACCAAGCCCGTGGCACAGTCAAAGCCAGAAGAGAACCTCCTACCCGCCGCAGTGCCCGTCGTGACTGCGGAAGAGGCCGAAAAGTTGAATGCAGAGGCTATTGTTGCCTTTGAAATTCTGGAAAAGATTAGGGCGAAACAAAGGAAAAGGCTAGATGATGGGTATGGATTAACATATTCCGATGTTTTTAATGGGGGAAGAGACATTTCTTTATCAAAAGCAAACGAGGAACATTTATTAAACAAGGGTTATGATTTAGAAGAGTTTAAGAAAAGGCAAATTCCTCAGGTATGGAGCATTGATTTCTCAACCATTCCTTCGGATGCTTTATTCCAAAACGTGGAAGGCGGATTTAAGGTAATATCAGATCAAGGATTGTTGCGGCTTATTTGTAAGCGTTTTGACGGAATGAGAAGTTCATTCATTTTTGAGTTTTCTATAAAAAATGATGGTGACAGCGATTGTGAAATATCATTTGGAATTCATAATTCAGGACTTGTAAAAAGTGGTTATATCGTATTGGCTTCAGATAAAATATCTGCCGGGGAAATCAAGCAGTTCGAAGCAGAATTGAGTGTGTTTGACCAATTAACAAGTATTGCTCCAACTCTGGCTGTTCGAGGATCTGCAATCCTTGAGAGTTTTAATGTATATCAAAAGCTCCATGATGATTTTACGATTGTGGAAGGGGAGATTATTGAACGATCCACATTGCCTGACCCCAAAGACACCGATTATCCTGATTGTCGTTATACTGCACATTTTGTTGGGAATGCAATTATTTCTGGGTTGTCTTGCAACAAGGAACTGTCTTTGTCAATTGATGGGTTCCATAATAAATCTATTTTGAATACAAACTCGCTGAAAGTTGGAGACAAGATTAAGTGCGCGATTGTCCCCTTTGATTCTGTTCCTGACAACTTAGCAAGCATTCAAGAAGCAGACGAGCTTTCGCTTTTTACACTTGACAACTATCTCGCAACAACGATTCAAAAAATCTCTTCTTATACAGACACAACATATCTTCCCGTTTCATCAACCCATTTTAAGTCAGACGCGTTTGATTTTAAATCCGTTTTTGAAGAAAAAGTTAATCCTCCAATTGCAGACAAATTGATATTGTCTCAAAAAGAAAGAATCCGGAAGGATTTAGAAGCTGCTAATGAAATGCTTCAAACATACGAATCAGCCCAAGAAACAACGGAGTCGTTTTTTCAAGAAGCATGGGCGAAAGAGAAGGAAAGATTTCCCGATGGTTTTAATACGATTAAAAACGGTTCAACGATCGTTCAGTATTGGAGAAATATTAACCACTCATTTTGGTGTCTCCCACCCCAATATACGTTAATCCCGGAAACGCTTCCGCTCCTGTCGGAGGACAAACTTAACGCACTGGTTTCATTTAAGGATTTTTTGGAAGCAAATGGAATTCAATTTATCGTTTCGCTGGTTCCAGATCGATATGATATTGCGTCCCGTGTGATTAATTCGGATTTCTCCGACGTTCCAGTATATCAACTCCTTTCTTATGTTAAACAGTTGTCAGAAGCTGGGATTGAATGTCCATACTATCCACCCGCAATTTTGAAACATTTTGATTTGTTCCCCTTTGGTTATTCGTTCCCCAACGATGGACATTGCAACTCATCTGTTCAATATAGTATTGCTGAGGTTCTTGCCGACCGATTGTCACCGTTTAATTTTGCCAAAAATCTTGAAAGCTCCAAGTTTTCTCATGTGCAAGCGCCAACGTTCTATGACGCGTCAACTCATGCGCATCAGTATCCGGAAAACTGCGATATAGAAGATCATGAAGTCGGCACATGTTACACCAGCGATGAAATCCATTACGATGGACAAGTCCTGACGAAAGACCCCAGCAGCGAGATTTATGTAGTTGGCAATTCTTTTATGCAGACTCCTATGGGGGCGTCTCAAAACAGTCTTCCCGCGTTTCTGTCTGAAAGAATGCTTTGTACAATAGATGATTATCGCGTGGATCAAAAAGGCCCGATGACTACTATCATTCAACGTTTTTTTGATAACCCAAGCCACTTCCTAATAGGGAAAAAAGTACTGGTGATGCAAGTCGCTTCCAACTATTTGAGCGACAATTCTTTTACATGGAATAATATCAGGACGATGGATGACCACAGAACGCTTTTGAACGGAAAAAAACTTGTTTCGACTCTTTCAATAAAGGGAGAAGGGGATTTTGCAAGAGAGATCAGCAATTCAGATGTTCAGGTTGCATGGGAAAGATTCGCAGGAAAACATGAGATCATAATCAATTCTGATGAAAAACGTGAAATACTTCGTGCAAACATCAAAGAGCTAGATAAAACGAAACCTTTTGTTTGCATTGTCTCCACCGTAAGAAGTTCTCTTTTTTCATTTCCAACGCTATCCGTCAATGGCATTCCCGAGCCTATTCCCGCCGGTTATGCGCCAAGTGCACTTTCATGGCAAGACGTCTTTTTTTCTATCCCAGCCGGCTCCACTGAAATCACAATTGTTTTACAGGGGAAGAAGGGAACGATTGTTGGCTTTAGTCAAGTTCAAATCTATCAATAAGGGTTGAAGAATATGGTCATCTCATTTTATCTCTTCATCTTTTTCTTCCTGCCGCTGGTGTTGCTGGGGTATTTTGCCGCGCCGAAAAAGCTTCGCCACCTCACGCTGACGATCTTCAGCTACATCTTCTGCGGTTGGGTGCTACTGCTAGGCTTTGCTAGTTCTGGTTGCACGAACGAAGTGAGCGCAAGCAAGCAAGCAAGCAAGCAAGCAAGCAAGCAAGCAAGCAAGCAAGCAAGCAAGCAAGCAAGCAAGCAAGCAAGCAAGC
>JBGUKB010000113.1:0-17476 GCA_045114235.1 Victivallales bacterium | reverse complement strand
TGTCTGCGTCGTCGGCACCACGATCGTAAAAGAAGTCTTCGACGGCATGTCTCCGCTCGACTGCGAACTCCGCATCGGCGACGTCACGTTCTCCGTCATCGGTGTCCTGAAGACCAAGGGCGCGAACATGATGGGCTCCGACGAAGACGACGTGGTCCTCACCCCGTGGACCACCATGCGCATGCGCGTGACCGGCCTCAAGACCGGCACTGCGTCCAACACCTCCAGCACCGTCTCCGACTCCCCCGGCGAGCGCTTCGCCATCAGCGGACGCGCGCTCTATCCCGACCAGGACAACAGCATCACGAAGGACAAGCTGTTCTACAGCCGCTTCACCCAGCTGGACCAGATCATCGTCACAGCCTCCTCCATCGAGCAGAACGAGCAGGCCGTGCAGGAAGTCTCCGACCTCCTCCGCAAGCGCCATAACCTTGGCATCGAGCAGGACGACGACTTCACCGTCCGCAACTCCGCCGAGTTCATGTCCATGCTGAACCAGACCTCCACGCTCATGACGAACCTGCTCCTCGGCGTCGCCCTGATCTCCCTCGTCGTCGGCGGCGTCGGCATCATGAACATCATGCTCGTGTCCGTCACGGAACGCACCCGCGAGATCGGACTCCGCATGGCGGTCGGCGCGCGCTCCCGCGACATCCTCCGGCAGTTCCTCATCGAGTCCGTCGTGCTCTGCATTTCCGGCGGCATCATGGGGATCCTGCTCGGACACGGC
Source organism: Victivallales bacterium (assembly GCA_045114235.1). Lineage (GTDB taxonomy): Bacteria > Verrucomicrobiota > Lentisphaeria > Victivallales > UBA1829 > UBA1732. Next base: position 16,746 of record JBGUKB010000113.1, on the reverse strand, counting down.
ATGTCCCTCCTGATCGCGGGCGTCCTCGGCTGGCCCATCGAAGCCAGTCCGCAGGCGATCGTCGCGGCGGTCATCGTGTCCGCCACGGTCGGCATCCTCTTCGGGTTCTACCCCGCCTGGAAAGCCTCCCGCCTCGACCCGATCGAAGCCCTCCGCTACGAGTGATCCTCCGGTCTTGTACCGGACAATGACATCAGAGGTTGCCCCGTTAAGGGACAGCCTCTTTTCTCTCGTTTTTTTTGCGCTCGCTGGCAAAATAGGACAAATAGGACGAATAGGACGAATAGGACAAATAGGATATATGCGACCAATGCCCCCATCCGACCTATCCGACCTATTCGTCTTATCCGATCAGTCTTACAGGACGCTCACGAAAGCCGAAATTTTCGCGGGCGTTATTTGATTACATTAAGGATTCCAAGCCGATGCCGGAAACGAGGTCGATATAGTGCGCCATGCTCAATCCTCTCCGCCGAAGCCGCCGAGCGAGGCCGCGAACGCCCGGTCCTGTTCGATCTCGCGTCCGCGCGTGGTCAGGTAGCCGCCCGTCATGAGGCTGTTCAGCCCGGAGAGCATCAGAAGCCCCTGAAAATCCTTCATGACCGTCTCGCGTCCGGCGCAGAATTTGAGCTCCTTCGCCGGGTTGACGAGGCGAAAGATCGCGAACGTCTTCGCGGCGTCGGCGGGCGTCACGGGCGCATTGTGTTCGAGCGGGGTGCCGGGGATCGGCAGCAGGACGTTCAGCGGCGTGCCCTCCACATCCAGCTCGCGGATCGCGAACGCCATGTCCACGCGGTCGGCCCAGGTCTCGCCGAGCCCGAGGATGCCGCCCGTGCAGTTCGTGATGCCGTACTTTTTCATGAGACGGATGGTGTCGAGCTTCTGTTCGATGGTGTGCGTGGTCGCGATGAGGTCGGCGTAGCGCGCCGGGCTGGTCTGCAGGTTCATGTTGTAGCGCCAGACATGGTGTTCCGCGAGGAGCTTCACGCATTCCTCGGAGAGGATGCCGAGCGAGACGCAGAGGCGCATGTCCGGGAACTTTCCGTGCAGGAGGTCGAGCGTGTCGAGGATGACGCGGAAGTCCCGGTCGGGCTTGTCCCAGCCGCGTCCGCTGGTCACGTAGCCGAACGACCGGACGCCCTCGGCATAGGCTTTTCCGGCGGCTTCCAGCACGGCTTCCGGCGCGAGGATCGGATAGGTGTCGATCCCCGTGCTGTAGGCGGCGCTCTGGGCGCAGAACCGGCAGTTCTCGCGGCATCTGCCGGACTTCGCGTTGACGATGGAGCAGCTGTGCAGGGCGGGCGCGAATTTCAGCCGGACCTTGTTCGCGAGGGAGACCAGGTCGAGCAGGTCGGCGCCGCGGACGGTTTCGGCGATGGCGAGTGCGTCGGCGCGGGAAATGGGCTGTCCGTCCAGGACGGAATACGCGTTGCGGATGAGCGGATGGATGAGGTCGACTGGATTCATGTGCGGCTCCTGAAATGTGAAAGGGAATGTTCAAAGGCGTTGAAATAATATACAGCGCGCGAGCCAAAACTGAAAATAATCGTTCGGCATAGTTTGATAAAGAAAAGTTATCGGTGTATAGTATATGCGATAAACAAAAATACAGAGCATTCTTTTTGAGGTGAAACATGATCGAACGGAGCCTGAAACTCTTCCGCACGGCGGCCGCCGTGTGCAATTTCACGGAAGTCGCCGCGATGAGCGGGATGACCCAGCCGAACGTCACGAAGCAGATCGCGAATCTGGAGCGGCGTCTCGGCGTGCAGCTTTTTCAGCGCACGGGCCGGAGCGTGCGCCTCACGCCCGCGGGTGAGGTCCTGCGCGATGAATGCGAACACCTGTTCGCCGTGGAGGCGGACATCCTGCGGAAACTGCGGAGCGCGAACGCACGGAAGCGGTCGTTTGCCGTTGGCGGGACGGCGACAGCCGGGAGTTTCCTGCTGATCGGCATGGCGGCGGTGTACCAGAATGAGCATCCGAACCGTGCGCTTCACCTGAAGATCGAACGACCGGAGGCGCTTCACCGGATGCTCGCGGCGGGCGAACTCGCGCTGGCGCTGACCGACGCGCCGTACGACCGCGCGTTCTTCCTGTCCGAACCGTACTGCATGGACCGTCTGACCCCGGTTTTCGCGCCGGGCTACTTCAAACGGCGGACGTTCTCTCTGGGCGAGTACATCCGGGGCGGCGGGGCGTTCATCCTGGACGAATCGGGATCCAGCGGGCGTGCGGAGCTGGAACGGTTCGTGCGCGAGCACGGGTTGCCGGAAATCGACCCGGCGAAGATCACGGAGGTGTGTTCGCTCGACGCCGTGAAGATCCTCGTTCAGGCGGGCGGCGGCATCTCGGTGCTGTCGGAGCTCGCGGCGGAGAACGAGGTGAAGGCGGGCGTGCTCCGCTCCGGGGCGTTCAGCGAGGGGGAACTCCTGCGTCGCGTGGACTTCATCTACACGGCGGACGGCGACCAGCGGTTTATCCACGAGTTCATCAACTTCAGCCGGAAGCGCATGGGGCGTTCGCTGATCCGCGTGCAGGGCTGACCGAATTCTCCGGTTTTTGCCGGGGCGGGGTTGAAAAACGGAGAAAACGGTGGTATTGTTTACCGGACAACAGACAAGGAGACCCCGAACCATGACAATCGACCCCGAAGACTATCTGGAGCCGCGATGCCCGCTGGAAGAGCCCTGCGGATGCAGACATGAACACGCGCACGGAAGCGGCCCCGGCGCGGAATATACGCACGGAAACGGCGCGCCCGATGGCTGCGATTGCGACCACGACCACGGCGATGACTGCTGCTGCGATCACGACCACGGCGCGACGCCGCATGGAAATCAACAACAGCGCATCCCGATGCAGGAGATCATTCGGGAGTGCGACCGGCTGTTCAACGCGGAAAGCACGTTCGAGCTCGGCGAACACCTCCGCAAATGGCGCGAGGAGGCGCGGCGCATCGGCGACCGCGAGGGCGAACTCGGCATCCTGAGCGAGCTCATGGGACATTACCGGATGCTGGGCGACCGCGAACGCGGCCTGATGGCGGTTCGCGACGGATTCGCGCTGCTGGGCCAGATCGGGATCGCGGGAAGCGTCACCGCCGGGACCATCCTCATCAACGGCGCGACCGCGCTGCAGGCGTTCGGCGACATCGACGGAGCGCTGAACTATTACAAGGAGGCGTTCCGGTGCTACGGCGCGCACCTCGACCCGAACGACTGGCGGTTCGCCGGACTGCTCAACAACATGGCGGCGGCGTACGCGGCGAAGCACGACGTGAAGTACGCCGAGGCGTATTACCGCAAGGCGCTGGACGTGCTGCAGGCGTGCGGGAACCTGATGGACGCGGCGGTCACGCACGTGAACCTGGCGCAGATGTACGCGGCGGAGGACCGGGACGACCCGCGGGTCGCGTCCGAACTCGAGCTCGCCGTGGCGTGTTTCGACGACCCGGCGGCGGTCCACGACGGCTACTACGCCCACACCTGCCGCAAATGCGCCTCGGCGTTCGGTCCGCTCGGATTCCCGGAGGTCGAGGAGGAACTCAACTGGCGCGCGGATGAGTATTATGCAGGGAATTGACGCGGCGCGGCGGTGGTATGAGACGGCGGGCGCGCCGATGCTGGAACGCGAGTTCGGCGATGTCGCGTCGCGGATCGCGGCCGGACGCGCCGGGCACGGCTCGGAGTGTTTCGGCTACGACGACGAAGTCTCGCGCGACCACGATTATTTCACCGGGTTCCAGCTTTGGATCACCGAGGAGGACGAACGCGAATTCGGGTTCCGGTTGGAGCGCGCGTACGCCCGGCTGCGGAAGGAATTCCCGCCGGACGGGGAGGGGGCGGCCACGGGCAGCAGCGAGCTCGGCGACGCCGAGGACGGCGTGACTGTGATCGGCGATTTCTACCGGCGGCATCTCGGGTTCCCCGGCGCGCCGGAAAACTGGCGGCAGTGGCTTTACACCCCGGACCACGCGTTCGCCGAGGCGACCAACGGCGCGATCTTCCGAGACGATCTTGGCGTGTTTTCCGGCATCCGCGACACGATCCTGAACGGCATGCCGGAGGACGTGAGGCGGAAGAAGATCGCCGCGCGCGCCGTCTTCATGGCGCAGAGCGGGCAGTACAACTACATGCGGTGCCTGCGCCACGGCGAACCCGGTGCGGCGGCGCTCGCGCTGGACGAATTCGTGCGGAACGCCGCGCAGATGGTGTTCCTGTTGAACCGCCGGTTCGCGCCGTATTACAAATGGGTGTTCCGCGCGATGCGGCCCCTGCCGAAGCTCGGCGGGTTGTCGGGGGAACTGACGGACCTGCTGACTGGACACGAAAGCGATCCGGTAAAACTGGAACGGATCGAGGCGGTCTGCGCGGAGATCGCGACCGAACTTCGCGCGCAGGGCTTGAGCGACTGCGAGGACGTTTACCTGGAGCCGCACGCGTTTGCCGTGCAGTCCGGCATCATCGACCGCGAACTCCGCGTCCTGCACATCATGGAAGGGTAACGGAACGAATCTGTTCCATCCTTCCTTGCAAAAACTACCGCGACGGTGTATTTTATTAGGTGCCCTGTTCGTTTTTTTGAAGGGGAAAACGCCGAAAGAAAAGCCGTCCATGTCAGCCAAACAACTCACGAAAAAAGCCCTGTTCACGGGATGCCTGTGCGCCGCCGGCGCGGAAATCCTGCACGGCATGAGCTACGCGTTCACCAAACAGTCCACGAACGCGGCGGGCGTCTTCTTCATCCTGGGCTGGCGGTTCCTGATCGCCGCCGCCGTCATGACCCTCTGCATCGCCGCCGGGCTCATCAAGGTGCATTACAAGGGCAAGCCTCTGATGCCGTTGCTGCGCGTGATCCTGCTCTGCCCGTGCGTGTATTTCCTGGGGGAGACGCTCGGCATCAGCCGGACCACGTCCACGGAGTGCGGCATCTTCGTCGCCAGCATCCCCGTCGTCTCGCTGATCCTGTCCGCCATGCTCCTGAAAAACCGCCCGTCGCGCATTCAAGTCGCGGGCATCGTGACCACGCTCGTCGGCATGGTGACGTGCGTGACCGCGGTCGGCATGACGTCCAGCCTGTCCGTGCCGGGGTATCTCTTCCTCTCAATGGGCGTGCTGTCGTATTCGCTGTACTTCATATATGTCGAGAAGGCGTCCGTCTACACGAGCGCGGAGCTGGCGTATGCCATGCAGATCTCCGGGGCCGCGTTGTTCACGGCGCTGGCGCTGCTCGAAGCGCTCCACGACGGGAACGTCGGGACGCTCTTCGCCCTGCCGTTCCGCGACCGGGCGTTTCTGGTCGCCGTGCTGTACCTCGGGATCGGGTGCTCCGTGTTCGCCTTCTGGCTCTCGAACGCCGCCATCGAAAAACTCGGCGTGAACCGCGCGGCGTCGTTCATCGGCGTCGCCACGCTGGTGTCCGTGCTGACCGGCACGCTGATGCTCCGGGAACCGCTCACGCCCGTGCAGATCATTGGCGCGGTCCTGATCGTGCTCGGCGTCTATATGGCGAACGCCGGCCGTTCGCGGTGACCGTATCCCTCCGGCAGGGCATTCCATGGGATTCCTGTGCAAAGGATAAAGAACGTTTTCCTCAAAAGCGTTCTGGTGATCTATCGGCTTTTTGAGAAAATAACAAGCCCGGATCCACGTTTTAACGGACAGAATGCGCCCGGACCGTGCCGTCCCGGCAAAGCGTTCGTAAATAAACAATATTTTTTCAAAACGTGGCTTGACAACGGGTCAAAGCCTGCTATACTTATAGTAAAGATAACACTGAAAACTATCTCATCAATCAAAACGGGGCAGAAAAATGTCACAGCTGAAAACCTACCATTTCGACCTCTTCCACCGCGACGAGGAACCCATCGTCAAGAGCAACAGCATCTGGAGCCTGCAGGGCGCATACGTCATAGATTACGAACAATTCGGCTATACCAACTGGGTCTCCGACGATGACGTGTTGCAGACCGTCGTCCCGAACGGGGAGGATGTGGTGATGCGCGTCGGCGCGGGCTCCGATGTGCTGCTGGACATGGACATCGTGGCGAACGCCGTCGAAATCGGCGAGGACGCCACTCTGACCGTAACGGACGACCGTTCCCTGCAAATCGGGGATCGTTTCACGCTCAACGGCCTCATGTCGGTCAGCAGCAATCACAGCCTGACCAATGCGGCCGGCACGGCGCTTCAGCTGGACGGCAAAGGCACGCTGAACCTGAGCGGAAACGGCACGTCGGGCTATCTGGGGACCAAGGACAACCGGAACGCGTTCGCCATCGGCAAGGATCTGACCGTTACCACACTCGGCTATTCTTCCGGCTATATCTATGCGAATATCACCAATGCCGGGACGATCACCACGGAGGCCGGACATCTGGCGCTGATCGGCAACACGGTCGAAAACGCCGGATCCATCGTCACGGGCGGAAAGACCATCTATCTGGAGAACGCGACGGTCAACGGCGGCACGCTGAACGGCGCAAACGGGGAGATCCGGCTGATTGGAGCCTCCGTCAGCAACGGCGTTTTGACCGGCACGGTCGAGGTCAGCGGCGAAACCGCCAGCACACTGAACCAGATCACGGTCGACGAAAACGGCGTGCTCGATCTTGACGCGTCCGTCATAGCGCAGAGCTCGCTCGCCATCGACGGCAAGGTCTCCGTGTACAGCGGCAAGAGCCTCACCAACGCGTCGACCGAGGCGGCGGTCGCGCTGACCGGAAAAGGGACGCTGAACCTGAGCGGCAACGGAACGTCGGGCTTTTTGGGGACCAAGGACAACCGGAACGCGTTCGCCATCGGCAAGGACCTGACGGTCACGACCCTCGGCTATTCCACCGGCTATATCTATGCGGACCTCGCGAATGCCGGGACCATCACCACGGAGGCCGGACACCTGACGCTGAGCGGCAACACGGTCGAGAACGCCGGATCCATCGTCACAGGGGGCAGCAAGACCATCACTCTGGAGAATACGGCGGTCAACGCCGGTACGGTGAACGGCAAGGACGGTACGGTCTATCTGAACGGAAGCACCCTGACGGGAACGCTTCTGAAGGGGCAATTGCAGACCACGGACAATGAGTCCACCCTGAAGAATGTCACGGTCGACACGGATGGCGAGCTATCGATGAATGCCGATGTCGCACTGCAGGATACCTTTGCCATCGAGGGCAAAGTCTCCGTGTACAGCGGCAAGAGCCTCACCAACGCGTCGTCCGAGGCGGCGGTCGCGCTGACCGGAAAAGGCACGCTGAACCTGAGCGGAAACGGCACCTCGGGCTTCTTGGGGACGGAAGGAAACAAAAACGCGTTCGCCATCGGCAAGGATTTGACCGTTACCACACTCGGCTATTCCACCGGCTATATCTATGCGAATATCACCAATGCCGGGACGATCACGACGGAGGGCGGACATCTGGCGCTGATCGGCAGCACGGTCGAAAACGCCGGATCCATCGTCACGGGCGGCAGCAAGACTATTACTCTGGAGAAGGCGACGGTCAACGGCGGCACGCTGAACGGTGCAGACGGGGAACTCCGGTTGAACGGGAGCACCGTCAACAACGCCGCCCTGACCGGGTATCTCCGTGCCACGGATGACGCCAGCACCCTGAACCAGATCACGCTGGACGAAAACGGCGTGTTCGATCTTGAGGCATCCGTCATAGCGCAGGGCTCGCTCGCCATCGACGGCAAGTTCTCCGTGTACAGCGGCGAGAGCCTTGCCAACGCAGCATCCGAGGCTGTCGCACTGAACGGAAAAGGGACGCTGAACCTGAGCAGCAACGGCACATCGGGCTCCCTGGGAACCGAAGAAAAACGGAATGCGTTCACCATCGGCAAGGATTTGACGGTCACGACATTCGGCTATTCCACGGGCTTTATTTATGCGAACATCACCAATGCCGGGACGATCACGACGGAGGCCGGACACCTGATGCTGAGCGGCAACACGGTCGAAAACGCCGGATCCATCGTCACGGGCGGGAACAAGACCATTACTCTGGAGAAGGCGACGGTCAACGGCGGCACGCTGAACGGCGCAGACGGGGAACTCCGGCTGAACGGGAGCACCGTCAACAACGCCGTTCTGACCGGATACCTCAGAACGACCGGCGAGAATGCCTGTACTCTGAACCAGATCAAGGTGGACGAAAACGGCGTGTTCGATCTTGAGGCGTCCGCCGTTGCGCAGGGCCCGCTCGCCATCGAAGGCAAGGCCTCCGTGTATAACGGCAGGAGCCTCTCCAACGCGTCGCCCGAGACGGCGGTCGCGCTGACCGGAAAAGGGACGCTGAACCTGAGCAGCAACGGCACCTCGGGTTCCCTGGGGACCCAGGAAAACCGGAACGCGTTCACCATCGGCAAGGATCTGACGGTCACGACCCTCGGCTATTCCATGGGCTATCTTTATGCGAACCTCACGAACGAGGGCACCATCACCACGGACGCCGGGCACCTGACGCTGAACGGCAACACGGTCGAAAACGCCGGATCCATCGTCGTCGGCGGGAACAAGTCCATCACACTGAAGGGAACGACCCTCAACGGCGCGGGCACCCTGAACGGCAGGAAGGGGACCGTCTATCTGAACGGCAGCACGCTGACGGGGACGGTGCTGAAGGGGCAGGTGCAGACCACGGACGCCAAATCCACGCTGAAGAACGTCACGGTCGATGTCGACGGCAAGGTCACGCTGAACGCCGACGTCGCCCTGCGGGATACCTTCTCCATCAACGGCACGGTGTCGGTCCAGAACAACACCCATCTTATGAACGAAGCGGCGGACACGCCCGTCAAGCTGACCGGCCTGGGCACGCTGAACCTGAGCAGCAACGGCACGTCCGGCACTTTGGGCGGCGACGCCTCCGGCGGCTTCGAGTTCGGCGAGGGGCTGACCCTGACCACGCTGGGCTACAGCAGCGGCAACATTTGCGCCAACGTGAAAAACAACGGCGTCATCACCACGTCCCAGGGCTATCTGAATATCACAGGCTGCACCGTCGAGAACAATGGAAGCATCCTCACGGGCGGCAAGGGCATCTCGATAAGCGGCGCGACCGTCAAGGGCGACGGCTCGCTGAACGGAGCCAACGGCACGGTCACGCTGAAAGATTCCGTCATCGACGGAGCCGTGCTGGGCGGCGCCGTGCAATCGCAGGCCGGCACCTCGCTGAACGGCGTCGCCCTGTCCGCCGACGGCGTGCTCGACGTCACCGGGCTGACCACAACCGGCGGAATCCGGGTGGACGGCCTGCTCTCCGTGACAAACAACGCGAAACTGCTGTCCTCCGGGGAAGCGGCGGTCGCGCTGACCGGGACCGGGACCATCAATCTGAGCGGGAACGGCACGAGCGGGTATCTGGGGGACGCGAACAGCAAATTCACGATCGGCGAGGGATTGACGCTGACCACGTCGGGATATTCGAGAGGCTATATCCATGCCGATGCGACCAACCGGGGTGAGATCACCACCGGCGCGGGCGAACTGAGCATCGCCGGCACGGACGAGGATAAGATATCCTTCCTCAACCGGGGGACCGTCCGGAGCGGCAAAAAGGCGATCACGTTCACCCAGGCTGCCGTGGACAACGCCGGAGGAAGCATCGTCGGCGAAGATGGCGCCGTTTACATCGGCGCGGGCGCCACGGTCACGGGCGGCACGCTCGGCGGCAATCTGCAGGTGTCCGGCGAAGGCGCCGCCGTCATCCTGGACAAAGACGACTGCATCCGCGACGGCAGGATCACGGTGTCCGGCAACGGCGTCTTCAAGGCAAACAATGCCCTGGCGCAGGGAAACATCAGCGTGGACAGGGACGGCACGCTTGAATTGTCCAACCTGGCGCTGGCGGGCACGATCAACGCCGAAAACACGCCTAAACAGGTCATCCTGGCGGGCGTCAACGGCGCTTTCGAACTGGTCCTGAATACGAACTGCGCCAACCGTTACACCATCATCGGAAACGACTTCACCAACGCCGTCCTGACGATCCGGGGAAGCGGCGAGCTCGACCTCTCCGGCAACTACTGGGGCGGCCTGACGGACGAAGACACGATCCGCTCGGTCTACGGCCTGGGCGACAAGGTCAGCGTCAGCAACCCGCTGGCAGTGGCGCCCGAGGGAAAATCCCTCTTCCTGACTGGAGCGGAACTGGCAAACGAGAAATATCTCTCGCTCGCGCATGAAAAACTCATCGTGTATTTCCTTTCGGATCTCGATCCGGCAAGCATCACCGAGGAATCCGTCCAGCTGTGGGACGACTCCACCGGGGAACAGGTTTCCCTGGCAGACCGGCTCCCCGCCGTACAGTCCAACAGGCTTGTTTTCGACAAAGAACTGTTCGAGGACGGGCACTCCTACCATGTCGTGTTCTCCGACAAGATCCAGTCGCTGGACGGCTGCGCGCTGAACACGGTGTTCCAGGACACCGTCTCCTTCATGGTAGACCGCACCGCGCCCAAAGTCCTGAACATCGAGAAGACCGTGAACCTGACCGGCAAGCTTCCGGATTTCCAGATCACGTTCTCGTCGGACGTCGACGTCGCGACGCTGCGCAGCGCCCTGAAGGTGACTTCGCCCGACGAGCAGAATATCGACGTGCAGGTCGAAATGCTCACCGACCGGGTGGCTCTGGTCACCTCGAAGACCGCGATCAACGTGCCGGGCGAATATGCCGTCACCATAGACGCGGAGAAAGCCACCGACAAGGCAGGCAACCGTCTCCAGGAATCGTTCGCGGACGTCATCGAGATGACCCGCATCAACCTAGACATCGCGGACCTCGCCTCGTCCAAGGACAGCGTCGCCCAGGGCGAAACCTTCACCGTCCAGTGGAAGACCTTCAACCAGGAAGAGGCCGATCTCTACGGCAAATGGACGGACGGCGTGTACCTTTCCAAGGACGACATCTGGGACAATTCGGACATCCTGCTCGCTTCCGTCGTGCACAACAACGGCCTGCCGCAGGGGACCTCGGTCTCCGGTCAGGCTCAGGTCTCTCTCTCGGGCGTCGTCGACGGCGGCTACTACCTGCTGGTCCGTCCCGACATCTACAACGAGAAGCCGACCGGCGCTTCGGAGCGCAACGTGAAATCCATCGCCGTCTCCGTGAGCACGGATGCGCTGCCCGACGGGGAGCGGACCATCCGTCCGAACCAGAGCGCGACCTACAAGTTCATCGCCGGGGCAGGGGAGTCCTACCAGCTGAAGCTGGACACCCTGCGCGACGACTACAGCGGCATGGAGCTCTACGTGGGCTACGGCTATGCGCCGACGCGCGAGAGCTACGACGACGCCGTGCGCAACGTCAACGACGCGCAGCTGGCGCTGGCCGCCCGGAACTACGACCAGGACATCTACGTGATGGTGTATGCGAAGAACAGCAGCAGCTATATCGGCTACACGCTGGCCGCCGAAAAGGTCGGGCTTGAGATCACCTCCGTTACGCCCGGCGTCCAGAACATTCAGGCTGGGCAGGCGCTGACGTTCGTGGTGGAGGGGCTCTGCTTCACGCCGGACACCGCGGTCGTCGCCGTTGACGCATCCGAACAGGCGGCCGCCGGCGCAGTGACCTACGTCAGCGACCATCAACTGCTGCTGACCTTCGCGCCCGGCCAGCTCGTGGAAGGCGACTATGTGCTGAAGGCGACGGACGGCGAATCGACTGCCATTTCCGAGACCGTCACGCTGACGACGGCGGGCGCCCCGAACCTCGAGGTCACGGCAGACCTGCCGCAGAGGATCGGGAACCACTACATCACCAGTTTCGACGTGAACTATGCGAACACCGGCGACGCCTCCATGGGGGCCGTCCTGCTCACGGTCAACATCTATGAAGTCGACAAGGACGGCAGGAAGACGCGTTCCGTCGGCATCATGGGCATCGACAAGTCCGTGGACCAGAACCACACGGCATACAACGGCTCGTACAGCGCGCTGCCCACCGGCTATGTGTCCACCGCCGCCATCTACGCCCAGGGCAAGGTGCCCGGCCAGCTGGAAGCGGGCGCAAGCGGGTCCGTCACCATCGACCTGGTCGGCCTGCTCCAGCCCTGGAATACCAGCGGCAACAACAATCTGCTTTGGGAGATCAACTATTTCGACGAGAACACCAAGGAAGCTTTGAACTGGCAGGAGTTCATGCCCGGCCAGAGCGATGCGTTCTACCTCGCCATGGAAAAGGCGGTCGGCAAGACCTGGGGCGACTACGTGAAGATGCTTCAGGCGAACGCGCAGACGCTTCAGAGCGTCGGCGCCGACGCCTCCAACGCCTCCGACCTGCTGCAGCTCACCGTGCAGACCGTTTCCGGCAGCCTCAATCCCTATGCCTCCATCGAGGGTATTACGGATCTGAACGTGGCGACAGCCGGCGACCTTCAGCTGTGCTTCGAACGCTTCTACTCCACGCGCCTGGACGACCGCGGCTGGCACACGAACTGGGAATACAGTCTGGTGAAGGAAAGCAACGGCGCCGTGACCTTCTATTCGCCGGAGACGGGCGTCTACACGTTCCGCAAGGACGCCTACGGCAAATACTTCTGCGAAAACGACACCGACGTGACCCTGAAATTCAAGGGCAGCCAGGCGATCGTTCAGGACGCCGCCTGCGAGCGCACCTGGACGATGGATCAGGTCGACGCGCAGAACTGGCGTCTGGCGCAGGTCGCCGACACGCACGGCGACACCATCCAGCTCCATTACGACAAGGACGGCAATCTCTTCAAACTGGCGTCCGGCGACGGCGCGTTCATCCTCGTCTCGAAGGACGGCCTGACCGGATCCAACGGCATCGAAGTCGCCTTCCAGCGTTCGGCAGACGGGCAGCTGACCGGCGCTTCCTACGACGACGGCCGCAATCCGGTCTCCTACCAGTACGACGGCGACTCCCTGACCGGAGTGCTCCAGGGCGGCGAACAGGTCTCCTCTTACAAATACGATGCGGACGGCTCGGTGGTCCGCGCCACGCACGGAAACTTCGTCACCAACGTCGCGACGGAGCAACCGGGCGTCATCACCGTGACGGACAACTGCGACCACAGTTTCACCGCCGTGTACTATGCCGACGGCAGTCTGGCGAGACTGACCGACAACGTCTCCGGCGGCTGGGAGCTCTACACGTACGACGCCAACGGCCACTTGCAGACCGTGACCGCTTCCGCCGGGGTCGGCGAATCCTATGTGTTCAGCGCCAACGGCGACCTGCTCCGCCATACCGACGCCTACGGCAACACGTCCGCGTACACCTATTTCCAGGGACACCTGAAGACCGCCGAGAACGCCTCCGGCTACGCGGTCAACATCAGCTACGACCAGGACTGGAACATCACCGAATTCACCTGCAGCGACGGCTCCGTCATCACGTTCGCCTACGATGAAAACGGCAACATGACCAAGAGCACGGACCCGCTGGGCAACACGGTGACCTACTCCTACGACGAGTCGCGGCGCATCAGCAAGGTCGCCTGCGGCGCCTATTCGGTTGCGCTGACCTACGACAACATCGGCAACATCGCCTCCGTCACGCGGAACGGGCACACCGTCCTCTACGAGCACAATACGCGGGGACAGCTCACGTCGCTGACCGACGCAAACGGAAACCGGGCGCAGATGACCTACGACGGCAACGACCACCTGACGGAAGCCGTCTTCGCCGACGGATCGACCCTGAGCTGGGGATACGACAAGGCGGGCAACTGGGTGTCAAGCACCACGCGCGCAGGCGACGTGATCGCCAACACGTGGAGCGCGGACGGCCTTCTGACCGGCACAGCGGTCGCCGGCACGCAGTACCGGTACGCCTACAACAATGAAGGCATGCTGACAAGCGCCACCGGACCGGACTTCGTCCGGGACCTCGCCTTCGAATACGACGCGCGCGGCAACCTGGCCGGGGTCGCCTACCGGGACGGGACGGCTATCGCCATCGACTGCGACGCGACCGGAAAGATGGCCTCCTATACCATCGGCGGACAAACGTTCGCGTACACCTGGCAGGGCGGCAGGATGAGCACCGTCTCCGTCAATGGCACCGCGTTTGCCGCCTACTCGCGCAACGCCGAGGGCAATCTGACCGGAGGCAACGGCATCGCCTACGAGTACGACGCCCTCAACAACATCACGAAGGTCGGCGGCACGGAATACACCTACAACTCCGTGTCACAGATCGTCACGAAAAGCTCGACGGAAGGCATCTGGACGTACACGTACGACCTCGACGGCAACCTGACCGGCGAAATGCTCGGCGACGGCACGACATACAACTGCACTTATACCTATGACGCCGCCGGAAACCGCCTCACGAAGAAGGACGTGGTGTCCGGCGTCACCACGGAATGGACCTACGGCGCGATGAACCAGATCCTGACCGTCCGGACCGGGGATGCCGAGGCCGTGGAATACACCTATGACCTTAACGGCAACCTGCTGTCGGACGGACACGCCGCCTACACCTGGACCGAAGACAGCCGCATGGCGACCATGACCGTGGGCGATACGACCTGGACCTACACCTACAATGGCCTGGGCTACCGCGACAGCGCCAGCAACGGGACCGACACCTTCACGTTCTATTACGATGCCACGGGCAATCTGCTGGCGCAGTACAAGAACGGGGCGGCATACCAGATCTATATTCAGGGCGCGACCGGGATCGAAGGCTACGTCGACGCCGAGGGCGCGGTCTACACCTTCTCTTACGACCTCGGCGGCAACGTGACGTCCGTTTCCGGCTCCAACGGCAAGTCCGCGACCTACATCTACGACGCCTTCGGCAACATTATTGCGCAGACGGGCGACATCACGGACAACGCGCTGACCTGGCACGGCCACTTCGGCACGCTCCTGAACCCGGACGGCTCCTACTACGTCCTGGCGCGGAACTACAGCGCCGCCGACGGACGCTTCATCTCGACCGATCCCTCCTGGTTCAGCGACGGCGCGAACCTCTACACGTACGCCTACAACGACCCGGTCAACTACCTCGACCGGGACGGCATGGCGGGCGAAAAGGCCGGCGCGCCCACAAAACAGGAAGGGAATTCCTTCCCCGAACAGCTTGCCAGCGGCAAGTGGCTGGAGAATCTGTTCCCCGGCCTGAAGGACAAAACCGCCGAAGACCTGAGCACCAATCTGCCAACGAACGGCCCGAAGATCGGGACCGGCGAGTCTATGGAATTGAATGCGGGAATCAAGGTGGCGGAAGATCTGATCGACAAGGCTACGCCGAAGGGCTGCGAGGCGGTCGGCGACTACTACAAAGGCGGCCTCAACGTGGCGAAGACCCTGTACGAAAAAGGCACCATATCCACGAAGGACGGCACGGTCTGGCCGTCCAAATTCGCCACGGAACTGGACGACCGCTACATTTCCCATTTCTTCAACCGTTACCAGAATGCCACGACCCGGGAAGCCAAGGAAGATGCCGTGCAGATGGCATGGCGCCGCTGGCATCAGCTGCACGACAAGGATAAATCCAACAGCTCCAAGCCGAAGGGCGGCACCGGCGCCACCAGCGCAAACACGCAGTCCGCCTCCAGCTACGACCCCAACGATAAGCTTGCCACCGAAGGCGTCGCCGAGCTGCATTTCGTCCCGGACGGCAGCCGCCTGGAGTACACCGTCCTCTTCGAGAACGACCCGGAGAACGCGACGGCTCCCGCGCGGAAGGTGTATGTCCGTGACGTGATGGACGCCAATCTGGACCTCGACACCTTCCTGCTGCACAGCTTCACGCTGGCGGGGTACACCTATCAGCTGCCGGACGGGCGCGATTCCTTCAACGACAACGTCGTGCTGGACCTCGGCGAGTCTCAGATCACCGTCGCGGTCGCGATCAATCTCGACTACGAGACGCGCGAGCTCGTCGCCTCCTTCACTGCCATCGACCCGGAAACGGGCTTCGAGCTGCAGGACCTGACGAAGGGCGTGCTGCTCGTCAACGACGAATCCGGACGCGGCGAAGGAAACTTCAATTACTCCATCCAGGCGGTGTCCGGCCTGCCGACCAATACGCAGATCCACAACACGGCGGAAATTTTCTTCGATTTCAACGACCCGATCGAGACTCCGACCACGCTCAATACCATCGACGCCGCCGCGCCGGAAGCCCCGACCGGGCTCAAGGCAAAGGTCTCGGGGAAGAATGTTACGCTGAGCTGGACCGCAAGCAAGGACGAGGGTGCCGGGATCAAAGAGTATGTGGTGAAGTATTCGCACGACGGACAGGAATTCACCGCGACCACGTCCGAAACGAGCTTCGCGATCGAGAACGCAGACGATGCGACCTGGCAGTGGAGCGTGCAGGCGGTCGATGCCGTCGGCTATGTCTCCGCGGTCGCGGACGGCGAAGCGTTCCCGGTTCCGCAGGCGGTCGTCGTCGACGCCGTGAAGAGCGACATCGACGGCAACGGCATCTCCGACGTGATGTTCCAGTACACGGGCGGCTTCGGCCAGATCGGGTTCTGGATGAACGGCACGAGCGAGTGGAAGAGCACGAACGCGACGCACCCGGTCGATACCTGGGAAGTGCTCGGCGCCTACGACATGAACGCCAACGGCAAGGCGGACTCCGTCCTGGTCGGCAACGTGGAAGTCGGCGGCGTGAAGGGCGCGTTCGTCGGCTACTACGTCGACGCCGAAGACCTCGACGCCAACTGGGTCAACATCAGCTACCTCACGAACAACGAGGGCTATGTCTGGAAGAACAAGGTCGGCAACCTGACCGGAAACAAAGGCATGAAC
>JBGUKB010000112.1:0-10534 GCA_045114235.1 Victivallales bacterium | reverse complement strand
CCATCATCTCCCTCGCCGGCATCCTGAACGCCCTGCGCGTGGTCGGCAAGAAGATCGGCGACTGCCGCTTCGTGATGAACGGGGCAGGGGCCGCCGGCATCGCCTGCGCGGAATACTACGTGTCCGCCGGAGCCGACCGTTCCAAGTTCATCCTCTGCGACTCCAAAGGAGTAATCCACGACGGCCGCACCGACCTCAATCCGCAGAAACAGCGTTTCGCCGCCCACACGGACGCCCGTACGCTCGGCGACGCGATCAACGGCGCGGACGTCTTCGTAGGCGTCTCCGTGCCGAAGGCGCTCACCGGGGACATGGTCCGCACGATGGCGCCCGGCGCGGTCGTGTTCGCCATGGCGAATCCCACGCCCGAAATATTCCCGGACGAGGCGCTGGCCGCCGGCGCGGCCGTTGCGGGAACCGGGCGTTCCGACTACTGCAACCAGGTCAACAACGTGCTCGGTTTTCCGGGCATCTTCCGGGGCGCGCTCGACACCCGCGCGTCGGACATCAACGAGGCGATGAAGCTGGCGGCGTCCCGCGCGCTGGCGGACATCGTGGCCGAGCCGATGCCGGAGGACATCCGTCAGCTGCTCTCCGCCGCATACCCCGAAGAGGCGGCGAAGGGCATTTTCGAGGGAGAGATCCCGCTGAAGGCGTCGTTCGTGATCCCGAAGCCGTTCGATCCGCGCGTCGTGCCCCGCGTGGCGCGCAAGGTCGCCGAGGCCGCGATGGCTTCCGGCGTGGCGCAGATCAGGATCGACGACCTCGACGCCTACGAACGCTCCGTGGCCGCCCGCATCGCCCGCAACAACAAGCAGTGAAAACCGAGGTGTATTATGGCACAGGTCATTCATTCGATCCCCGAACTCCAGCAGTGGTCCCGCGACGCCCATAAGGCAGGCAAGACCGTCGGCCTCGTGCCGACCATGGGATTCCTGCACGACGGTCATCTCTCGCTCATCGACGCGGCCCGCGCGAACGGCGCGGACGCGGTCGTCATCTCCATCTTCGTGAACCCGATCCAGTTCGGCCCGAACGAGGATTTCGCGAAGTATCCGCGCGACTTCGAGCGCGACCGCGCGCTCTGCGAAGCCCGGAACGTGGACGTGATCTTCGCGCCCGGCGTGGAGGACATGTACCCCGAGCCGCTGACATGCCACGTCTACGAGAACACCATCTCCAAGAACCTCTGCGGCAAGTCGCGCCCGATCCATTTCGAGGGCGTGACCACGGTCGTTTCGAAGCTCTTCAATGCCGCGCTGCCCGACGTGGCGGTGTTCGGCCAGAAGGACGCCCAGCAGGCGGCGATCATCCGCCGCATGGTCCGCGACCTCAATTTCCCCATTAAAATCATCACCGCGCCCATCGTGCGCGAGGCGGACGGCCTCGCCATGAGCTCGCGCAATAAATACCTCTCCGAGGACGAACACCGCCGTGCGCTGGCCATTTCGCGCAGCCTTTTCCGTGCGCAGAAGACGTTCGCCGCGCAGCCCGGCATCTCGGCGGCGAAATTGATCGCCGACATCCGCGCGGAGATCACGGCGGCGGGCGGCCTGGTGGAATACGTCGAGCTGACCGATTCGGACACGATGCTGCCCGCGGCCACGCTCGAACCCGGCAAATTCTTCACGATCGCGGTCGCCGCGAAATTCGGCACGACCCGGCTGATCGACAACATCCAGCTCGGATGAGCTGACAACAACTATCACGGACAGGACACAGCATGGCAGACGGCGTTAAACACGAGCATTGGGGCAGTTCATTCGGATTCGTCATGGCGGCGGTAGGGTCCGCCATCGGACTCGGCAACGTGTGGCGGTTCCCCTTCATCACGGGGGAGAACGGCGGCGGCGCGTTCGTCCTGATCTATCTCCTCTGCATCGCTCTGGTCGGTCTGCCGGTGATGCTGGCGGAACTCGCCATCGGGCGCGCCTCGCAGGGCGATCCGATCAAGGCGTTCCAGCACTTCGCGATCCGTTCGCCGCGCCTGCCGAAAGTCGCGTGCGGATTCGGGCTGGGGCTGGCCGCCGCGCTGGCGGGGTCCCACAACTACGGCATGGCCATCCTGCTGGTGATCCTGAGCATCCTGATCTACCACTACGGGTGGTCCACGGTCGGGTTCTCCTGCACCCTGGTCGCGGGGCTGATCCTGTCCTACTACGCGATCATCGGCGGCTGGATCTTCCTGTACGCGTGGAAATCCTTCGCGCATGAACTCGTTTTCGCCTCGCCGGAAGAGGCCGGGGCGTACCTCGGCAGCGTGTCGTCCAACGGCTGGCTGTCGTCCGGCCTGACGCTTGCCTTCATGCTCGCGTCGGCGGGGATCTGCTGGTTCGGGGTGAAGAAGGGCATCGAAACGGTCTCGAAGATCATGATGCCGCTGCTTTTCGTGCTCGTCCTCGTGCTGGTGGTCCGCAGCGTGACGCTCCCCGGCGCGTCGAGGGGCGTGGAGTTCTTCCTGAAGCCGGACTTCAGCAAGATCAACGGTTCGAGCGTGCTGGACGCCCTCGGACACGCGTTCTACTCGCTGAGCCTCGGCATGGCGATCCTCATCACCTACGGCAGCTACCTGAGCAAGAAACGCAACATCCTGAAATCCTCGCTCTGGATCGTCTTCTTCGATACCCTCATCGCCATGCTCGCCGGACTCGCCATCTTCCCGGCGCTCTTCGCGCAGGGCGGCAATCCGGGGCAGGGGCCCGCGCTCGTCTTCAACACCCTGCCGATCACGTTCGAGTCCATCCCCGGCGGCCTCGGCTGGCTCTGGAACGGCCTGTTCTTCCTGCTTCTGGCGATCGCCGCGCTGACGAGCGGCCTGAGCCTGCAGGAGGCGGTCGTGTCCAGCTTCATGCAGAACCTGAAGCTCTCGCGCCGCGCCTCCGTGCTGCTCTCGACCGTGCTGATCACCGGGCTCGGATGCGTGATCTCGTTCAGCGTGAACGACTGGTCGAACCTTCCCTCGCTGCACCGCCTGCTCACGGGGCTCTTTGGCAGCGTGAAGGGCAGCCTGTTCGACCTGATCGACTATGTGGCGAGCAACTGGATCCTGCTCCTGAACGGCCTTGCGGCGGCGTTCTACGCCGGCTGGGTCTGGGGCACCAACGGCGCGGCGCACGAACTCTACCGTACCGGAGCCGACACGAAGGGTCTTTCCAAGTTCCAGAAATTCAACCGCACGCGCCTCCCGATCATCTCCTGGTCCGTGTTCATCCGCTTCATTTCGCCCGTGCTGATCTTCGTGACGTTCCTCTCCGCCGCCGGATTCTTCCAGAAGAAGGCGCAGCCCGCCGAACCCGAACAGCCCGCGCAGGAAGCCGTGCAGACGCCCGCGGCGCAGCCGTCCGAGAAAATCGAAGTCGAGGCTACGCCCGCCGTCGAACCCGCGCCGTTCCACCGCCTGAAGGGCGCGGCATGGCGTCCGGAACAATGGTGGAACCCGGCGGACGGCGCAGGTTTCGCGTTTTCCGCCAGCATCCGCTTTTCCGCGAAACCGGAGGGCGTCGTCCCCGTGCTGTCCGTGTGGGAGGAGTTCGACCTCATCACGACTCCGGAACAGCCCGTTGTCTTCACGGTCGACGGCGTATCGTATGTCGTGCTGCCCGCGCTCGACGAAACGTTCTTCCCGGCGAACCAGTGGGTGAAGCTCGGCATCTCGTGGAATCCCGCGTCGAAACGCCTTCTGGTCAGCCGCAACGGCAAGCTGTATCCGGTGGATAAGCTTTCATCCCTGCGGGGTCCGGCCGCGGCCCGCCTGAGGGACAACGGATTCAATGCGGACGCCGAAACGGTCTTCGACATCTTCTGCGACCGGCTGTATCCGCATTCGCTGGACCGAGAACAGACGGCGCGGATTTCCAAACAGGGTTTGTGATTTCCACGTGTTCTTCCGTTTTTTTCGGGTTCCACGCTTGAAAACCCGCGGAACCTGTGGTATAGTTTCGTACTACAACACAACCAAACTGAAGGAGTTGAACTTATGAAACTGAAACATCTATTTATGCTCGCCGTGTCCGCCGTCCTGTCCGCCGTTGCGTTCCTCGCCTGCAACTGCGACGGGAATTCCTGCTCCGACGATGCGTCCGCGAAGGATGCAGCGAAGGTGAAACCGCTGGTGGTGTACTGGACCTGGTCCGATACGCACAACACCAAGGTCGTCGCCGAAATGCTCCAGCAGAAGACCGGCGCGGACATCGCCCTGATCGAAATGGTCACGCCGTATCCGAACGACTTCGGCGGAGCGGCCCAGGCCGGTCAGCGCGACCTGCAGCAGCCGAAGGCCCCGGCGATCAAGGAAATGAACCTCGATCTCTCCAAGTACGATCCGATCTACGTCGGCACCCCGATCTGGTTCTCCACCTACGCGCCGCCGGTCCGCACGTTCCTCCAGTCCTTCGACTTCACGGGCAAGACCGTCGCGCTCTTCTGCACGCACGGACAGGGCAACCCCGCCACGTTCAAGTACCTCTCCGACGCGAAGGCCGCGGTCCCCGCGATCAATTTCTTCCCCGAAGTCTTCGCGCACAAGGGCACGGAAGCCGCGAACGCCGGTCCCGCCCTCGACGCCTGGATCCAGAAAGTTTCCGCGAAATAAGCTGAAGCTTTTTTCCATCCGACAACATTGCAGGCGGACCGGAGCGTTTCCGGCCCGCCTCATTTCTTCCTTCAATCCGCACCATCCGAAAGGAATCCGAACCATGCACGTGCTCCTGCTCAACGGCAGCCCGAACGCCGAAGGCTGCACCTTTACCGCCCTGTCCGAGATCGCCGCCACGCTCAAGACGGAAAACATCACGTCCGAAATCTTCCAGCTCGGGAAAAAGCCCGTGCGCGGCTGCATCGCCTGCGGCGCATGCCACGAACGCGGCGAATGCGCATTTCAGGACGATGCTCTGCCTGCGCTGATCGAGGCCGCGAAGCGCGCCGACGGCATCGTGATCGGTTCGCCCGTGTACTATGCCGGACCGAACGGCGCGTTGTGCGCTCTGCTGGACCGGTTCTTCTTCTCCTCCGGGAATCTCCTGAAGTTCAAGCCCGGCGCGGCCGTGGTCAGCTGCCGCCGGGGCGGTGCGAGCGCGGCGTTCGACCGCCTGAACAAGTATTTCACGATCAACCAGATGCCGGTCGCGTCCTCGCAGTACTGGAACTCCGTACACGGGTTCACGCCGGACGACGTCCGCAAGGACGCCGAGGGGCTCCAGACCATGCGCACACTGGCGCACAATCTGGCGCGGATGCTCCGCATGGAGTCCGTTACGCCGCAGCGCACGGACGAAGAGGAACACCTTTGGACAAGCTTCCACGACGGGAAATAAGATATCCCTGAACCCTCAACGGACAGCCCCCCCGGCATGAAAGCACTGGACAATCTGACATACGGCGCGGAATGCGCCCTCCGCGGCATCCGCGTCTTCTTCACGAGCCCGCGCCTGTGGCCGTATGCCCTGCCGCCTCTGCTGGTCGTGCTGGTGCTGTACGCCGGGATCCTCGCCGCGCTCATCTTCTGGGCCGCGCCCGGGCTCCGGGAATGGTCCGCGGGGCTTTCCTTCCCCGAATGGCTGTCCTGGCTTCAGACGGTGCTGGACTGGTGCCTGTCGCTGTTTTTCTGGATCGTCGTCCCGTTTGTCCTGTTCTATTTCATCGGGACCTTCTATGAGATGTTCGGCAACATGCTGTTCGACATCCTGGTCGACGCGTTCGAGAAGAAAGAATACCCGGAGCATCCCGGCGCGGACCAGCCGTACAGCCGCGTCCTTCAGCTGACCGTCGGGTATATCCTGCTGACGATCGGCTCCTACCTGGTCTACTTTCTGCTGTTCTGGATCCCCGTCGTCGGGCTCCTGTTCCGTGGCGCGATCTGCGGCCGGTCGTATCTTCACGACAGTGCCATCCGGCAGGGATTCCATGTGTCCGTGCTGCGAAATCAGGTCGCGAAGAACCGCATGTACGTGCTGGGCTTCGGCATCATCGCCCGTTTCGCGGAGGCGATCCCGTTCCTGATTCCGGGTCTTGTGATCGGCGGCTCCATGTTGTACCACACCAGGATCCTGAAAACAACGGAACTGCCGGACCGGAAAAAGCTCCCGGCATAAAAAAAGCGCCGGACGAACTGGAATTCATCCGGCACGGAAAAACAGGGGAGTGGGCAGAGATGATTTACTCTGCAACCGTGACGAATGTGCCTTCCTCACGGGGCGGGAGCTCGCCGTTTTTCAGCTTGAGCTGTCTGTCCTTGTCGGAATGGCAGACGGGGCAGTTTTCCTTCGGTTCCTCCATCGTGAGATGGCCGCAGACGGGGCAGAGATAGAAATCAAGTTCAGGCGCCTCCTCTGCATCGGGGTCGATCATCAATTCGATGTCCATGTCGGAAGCGAGGACCTTGTTGGTGATCTCAAGCGCGATCAGGACCTCACGCAGCGTTTTTTCGGGATTCGCCTTCGTGAGGATTTCCCGGTATTCGTCCACCGGAGCGAGAACGATCATTCTCGGGTCCATTTCGATGGAGTAGGAGTCCGTGGAGACCCGGTCCCATTTATACTTTTTCAGCAGGATGTCGATGATCGTTTCATGCCGGTCGACGAGGACCTGCTGGGAGTTCGCGAGGGCGAGAAGGATCTCCTTGTCCTTGGATTCCTTCGCCATGGACCTGCACCGTTCGACGCACGCGGCGAGTTCCGCCTGCGTCTTCTGCATGATACGGAGCGTATCCTGGCTGACGGTGCGTTTGTCCTGTTTTTTTCCGCACGAACAGAGGCAAAGGGCCGCGCAGAAGACGAAGAGCAGGGCTGTTACGGGGAATATGTGTTTTTTCATAAAAGACGAACTCCGGAAAAGAAGATATTGTCTGAATAAACGGAAAAAGAAAAACATTCTTTTCCCGAACAATAATAAAGATACATCGTTTTCCCGAAAAATCAACTGAAAACAAGCTTTTTTAAAGACATTTCTTTGTTT
This sequence comes from Victivallales bacterium, assembly GCA_045114235.1. Lineage (GTDB taxonomy): Bacteria > Verrucomicrobiota > Lentisphaeria > Victivallales > UBA1829 > UBA1732. The sequence continues at coordinate 3,583 of JBGUKB010000112.1, read as the reverse complement.
TTTGTCCGGGCTGGAAGATTGTCTTTGCTTTTCGTTTGAAAATGTGCTTGCGGCATGCTATATTAGGCGCAAAGCGGTCATTCCCTCTGTCTACCTGGCCGGCATCTTCAGAAAGGCGGTTCCCATGTCCCGAATCACATCCTCTTTCGTGAAAACGATTTTCCTGTCCCTGTGCATCGTCTGTGCGTCCGCATGGCTTTTGTCCTGCGTTTCCTCGAAAAACGACGCGTCGGAAGGCATCGCGTTCGTGTCCGGCATGGGATACGGCTGGAACCTCGGCAACACGTTCGACGCCTGGCCGAACGCCGGAGGGCGGCGCGCCGGGCTGGAAACGGAAACCTCCTGGGGCAATCCGCATACCACGCGCAAGCTGATCAAGTACATCAGGGAACAGGGGTTCGATACGATCCGCATCCCGGTGACCTGGGGGCCGCACATCGGCGACGCGCCGGAATACACGATCGATCCTGCATGGATGTCCCGCGTGGAGGAGGTCGTGGACTGGGCGCTGGCGGAAAAGATGTATGTGATCATCAATCTGCACCACGAAAAATCCTGGCTGGAAAAGGCGTCGAAGGACTACGAAGGGACCATGACGCAGTTCCGCGCCGCCTGGCGTCAGATCGCCGCGCGTTTCCGCGAACGTACCGACCATCTGATCTTCGAGTCGATGAACGAGATCGATTTCACGGACCTGCCGATTGAGGAGAACGGCGCATTGGTGAACCGTGTGAACGCCGAATTCGTGATGCTGGTCCGCGCGTCCGGGGGGGGGAACCGGAAACGCTGGCTCCTGCTGCCCGGGATCGGCGCCGACCTCGACAAGGCGTGCGACTATCTGAAGCTTCCCGACGACCCGCACTGCATCGTGTCCGTGCATTACTACCTGCCGCCGCAGTTCGCCATCGCCACGCCCGGCACGAGCTGGGGCTACCAGTACAGCTGGGGGACCGACGAGGACCGCAAAACGATGGACGCCAACTTCGCGAAGCTGAAGGAGCTTTATCTGGACAGGGGCATCCCGGTCATCATTGGCGAATACGGCTGCCTGCTGCGGAACAAGGACCGTGCGAGCCGCGCCGACTATTTCCGCTCCATCGTGCGCCATTCGCGCGCAAACGGCATCTGCCCGGTCTTTTGGGACAACGGCGAGGAACTCGACCGCCGGGCGTACGTGTGGCGTCAGGAGGGCATCCTGCCCGCCCTGACCGGGAATTGAGCGTGTGAACATGAGAATCGTTCCCGCCGAGTTCGAGCGTCACGCCCCGCGCATGCTGGCGCTGCTGAACGACGCCGTCCTGCATACGACCTGGGTGTACGACTGCGATCCGCACCCGGAATCGTACATGCGGGAGTATTTCGACGAGCATGCGGCGGGGAACTATCCCGTGCTGGTCGCGGAGTCCGAAGACGGCGCGTTCCTGGGGTTCGCGTCCTGCGGCGCATACCGACATTATCAGGGGTATCTGCACGCGGCGGAGCATTCCGTCTATGTCGAGCCGTCCGCGCGCCGTATGGGCGTCGGGACGGCGCTGCTGGCGCGTCTGGAGGACGAATGCCGCAAAATCGGCATCCACACGCTCATCGGCGTGATCGACTCGGAGAATCTGCCGAGCATCGAACTGCACCGGAAATGCGGCTATGAATATGCCGGGACCGTGCGCGAGGCAGGCCGGAAATTCGACCGCTGGCTCAGTATTGTGTATTACCAGAAGATATTGAACTGAATCCCCGCTCAGAATTCCGCCATCCGCGCCGCCTTCACGAACGCCCGGCAGAGCGCCGGGCTTTCCGTGCGATCCGCGGGCGTCTTGACCCCGGTGTTCACGTCGACCGCGTAAGGCCGGACGCGGTCGATGGCTCGCGCGACGTTGACGGGCGTGAGACCCCCCGCCAAGATGACCGGGAGCGGGGATTCCTGCACGAACCGGGCGGCGCGGATCCAGTTCCCGGTGAGCCCGGTCCCGCCGACCTGTCCGGTTTTCGGGTTGAGCGTGTCGATCAGAAACGCATTGATGTACGGCACGAAGTCGGCGTATTCGAAAAAGGAATCCTGCGGCTCGGGATGGATCGCGCGCACGAGCTTGGCGCACGGGGGGAGGGCGTTGCGGATCGCGGAGACTTCCTCCGGGGTGGATTCCCCGTGGAGCTGGATGTTGAAGACCGCGGCGGCGTCGGCGAGGTCGAGGATCTCCTCCGGTTTGGACAAATGCGTGACCAGCCACGGCTGGACGAACGGCGGCAGGAAACGGGCGAGGCGCCGCGCGGTGCACGCGAGGATGAAATCGGGCGAAGGGTGGATCTGTCCGACGAGGAAGCCGACGGCGTCCGGCGAGGCGGACAGCGCCGCCCTCAAGTCCGGTTCGTTCCTGATGCCGCAGATCTTGATCCTCATAGGGCGGACAATTCTCAGCTGAAAAGCAGTTCGACCCCGCGCAGCGTGAAGTCGTCCCCGCCGTCCGTCATGCCGGCGAGCTCCGGCGCACGCAGGAAAAACGCGCGGTCGCCGCCGCAGGCGCAAACGGCGGGACGGCGTCCCAGGAGCTTTTCCAGACGGGCAAGGAATCCCGCCACGGCGTCGATCGCCGCAGTGTCGGTCCCCATGCGGATGGCGTCGGCGGTGTTCGCGCCGGGGCTGGAGGGCAAGTCGTCCGCGAGTTCGACGAACGGGAGTTTCGAGGTGTAAAGGTTGAGGGCGCGGCGCGTGAGGAGACGGCCGGGCATGATCGCGCCGCCGAGGAAGCGTTTCTGATCGTCGACGATCTCCGCGGTGATGCAGGTGCCGAAATCGAGCGAAACCGCCGGGAGAGGGACCTTTGCGGCCAGATAAACGGCATTTGCGACGCGGTCCTGTCCGAGCGTCGACGCATCGACGCCCGAGAAGTCGACGAACTTCGAGGCTGCCTCCGGCGTTGCCAGTCGGACTCCGCGCGCCCGAAGCTCATCCATCTTCTCCGCCACGACGCATGCCGCGAACAATTCCGCTCCGTCCGGGAGCGACGCCGGATCGAAGTCCGCCGTCGGGACGGTACGTAACGTGCGCCCGCCGTCGAGCCCGGCTTCGAGGATCTGTGTGTGTGTGTTTCCGATGTTCAGAAAGATTCGCATGAACATTTCCCTGAAAAGAAAAAAGGTCCCGCCTTGGAAAACCGGGCGGGACCGTGTTCGAGGCGGATCAGCCGCCGCCGAGGGTCTGGATGATGGTGATCAGCGGGCTGAACAGCGCGATGACGATACCGCCGACGATGACGGCCAGGAAGACGATCATCAACGGTTCGATCATGGATGTCAGGGCGCTGACGGCATTGTCGACTTCTTCGTCGTAGGTATCGGCGATCTTTTCGAGCATATCGGGGAGCTTGCCTGTTTCCTCGCCGACCTCGATCATACTGATGACCATGTCGGGGAAGATCTTGGTCGCCTGAAGCGGCGGGGCCATCGGTTCGCCTTCCTTCACGGCGTCGTGGACCTGCTGGACGGCCTTGGAGACCAGTTCGTTGCCGGCGGTGTCGCGGACGATCTGGAGGGCGTTCAGGACCGGGACGCCGGAGCCCATGAGGGTGCCGAGCGTACGGGAGAACTT
>JBGUKB010000111.1:0-10271 GCA_045114235.1 Victivallales bacterium | reverse complement strand
CGGCGTGGAGCCGAAGAAGGTCGGCGTGATGGGATTCTCCGCGGGCGGCCACCTCGCCAGCACCATCGCGACGCATTTCGACGACGGCGACGCGAAGTCCGAAGACCCGATCGAAACGATGTCCTCGCGCCCCGATTTCCAGGTCCTGATCTACCCGGTCATCACGCTGACCGCGAAGACCGAGGGCGGCACGAAACGCAATCTGCTGGGCGGCAACCCGTCGCAGGAGCTGATCGACCTGCTCTCCAACGAAAAACAGGTCACGGACAAGACCCCGCCGGCGTTCGTGTGCCATTCCGCGAAGGACCAGCTCGTCCCGGTCGACAACAGCCGCATGTACGTCGACGCGCTCAAGGCGCACAAGGTCCCGGTCGAATACCTCGAGTTCACCGAAGGCGGCCACGGGTTCACCGGCTCGAAGCTGCCGCTGTGGGAAATGTGGCAAAATGCCTGCGCGAAGTGGATGTTCCAGCAGGGATTCATCGACGTGGATCCCGCCAAGGACAAGAAATCCGACGACAAGGAAAAGAAAGACTGATAAAATCTGTTAAACGACTGATAATATAAGACTTATAGGACCTATAAGACCTATTTCTGAGAACCCTTTTCCGAGGAGAACAAAAATGCCAATCGTATCCCCTGCCGGCGATCCGTCAGACGATAAACATCTGTGGTGGCGCTGTGTGTTCATCGCGGCGGGCATCCAGCCGATCCTGATCCTCCTGTACTTCATGTTCCGGTCGACATCTTTGGGGATCATCCTGATGATTCTCTATTTCCCGTGTATTGTGTTTGCATTTCAGAATCCTGCTTTTCTCCCGATTCTTTTTATCCTGCTGCCAGTTTTCATCGCGCTTTACTCCTTCGTTCTCGGCTCGATCATTTATTTCGTATGCTGGCTGAAAGAGAAAGATTATTGATGGGAAAAAAACTCCGGGGAGAACAAGGCAAATGAGCAACAGGTTCCCGAACGGCGGTTATGACGACGGCCGGACCTGGCTGAACTGTGCCGGCGGTGCGACCGCCCCTTAAAAAGAAACGATGCCTTAAAAACACGAAGCTCCGGCATAGTCGACCATGCCGGAGCTTTTTCGTTGGGTCAGCCCGGTTTTACGCGAGGATGATCCAGTTCGCGGATGCGCCGCCGGATTCAAGCCACTGCGCGGCGTCGCCGACCATGCGGAGCCCGGAGGCATCGACCGGGATCGCGCCGACGGAGACCGGATCGTTCGTCACGAACTGATCCAGCGAATCCCATTTGCTCAAATCGCCGTCCCCCAGCAGGACCATGATGCCGGTCTGCGAATGCGAGAGCAGCAAGTCGTCCACGCCGTCGCACTGGAAATCGCCGATCGCGCGGATGTCCCAGCCGTCCCAGTTCTGGGCGCCCATGTCCATCGACGCGTCATCCAGCCAGAACCCGACCTCGCGCAGGGAATCCAGTTCCACCTGGAACACGTCACACACGGGGGGGCCAATCAGAGGATCCACGACGTGACCATCAATCGGCTTTGGGACGGGGTGCAAATGATCCAGGATAGACTCATCTGTCGTAAGAACCGCCGGATCAGTCGTCGCGACGTTGTTGGAAGAGGCGGGCGTAATCAGCGTTCCGGGATCGTCGCCCGAAACAGCGGGAACGTCTTCCTTTGTCAGAGCGATCGCCTTCTGGATGCCGTTGAAATCGTCGATCGTGATCGAGAGTCCGACCGTCAGGTCGTCGACTGTGAGATAATCGTTGTACGGCTTGAGCGCGGCTTGGAGGGAATCGATGTCGGTGCTGAGCACAATGCCCTGCGTACCGTTGGAGTTCACGTAGATATCCTCGCCCGGCAGGATGGAATTCAGCACGGACATCGTCTGCATCATGTTCCAGGTGTCGTCGCTGATCTGGATGATGGTGCCGGTCGAGCTCGACACATCCTGTCCGCCGTTCAGCGCCGCCGCCTCGGAAATGAGGTTGACAAGCCCGATGATGTTGTAGGAGGAATTCGTAGAAGTCGTGTCCGAAGCCGTGGCGGAAACAGACGTCGTGACGCCGCCGAGGAGGCCGGAAAGCAGAGAGCTCAGATCGAGGCCGCTTGTGGACGCCGTGCCGCCGCCGAGAAGGCCGCTCAGCAGTGAGCTCAGGCCGTTGCCGCCGAGAAGCCCGGACAGGCCGGACAGCAGATCGGCGGAGCCGGTGGAGGCCGTGCTGCCGTCGACGCTGATCCCCGCGCCGTTGTAAAGGTCGGTCAGGGAATCCAGCAGCTCGAAGCCGTCGAGGTCGCCGCTGCCGATGCCGCTCATGATGCTCGTCAGGCCGCTGAACAGATTTCCGAGGTTGCCGAGGTTGCCGAGAGAGGAGAGAATATTTGTCGAACCGGTGGAAGCCGTGCCGCCGTCCACGCTCAAGGTCGTGCCGCCGCCGAGCAGGGAAAGGATCGAACTCAGGCCGGACAGGTCAAGGCCGCTGGTGGATGCCGTACCGCCGGTCAGCCCGCCGAGCAATCCGGTCAGGGCAGACAGGTCAAGGCCGGAAGAAGAGGCCGTGCTGCCGTCCACGCTCAAGGTCGTGCCGCCGCCGAGGAGGCCGCTCAGGAGCGAGCTCAAATCAAGTCCGTTGCCGCCGAGCAGGCCGGAAAGAAGATCTGTAGTCCCGTCAACACTCAAGGTCGTATCGCTTCCGAACAAGCCGGAAAGCAGAGAATTGAGGTCGAGGCCGCTGCCGCCAAGCAGGCCGGAAAGAAGGTCAGAAGTCCCGTCGACACTCAAGGTTGTGTCACCGCCAAGCAGACCGGCGAGAAGATCGGATAGCCCGGACAGGTCGCCGAGCTCGCCGTCAACCGTCAGAGCATTGTCCCCGCCGAGGAAATTGGAGAGGAAATCGGACAGACTGGAGAGGTCGCCGAGGTCGCCGTCGACTGTCAGAGCATTGTCCCCACCGAGGAAATTGGCAAGGAAATTGGAAAGCCCGGAAAGGTCGCCGAGCTCGCCGTCAACGCTCAACGTCGTATCGCCACCGAGCAGACCGGAAAGAAGGTCAGAGAGTCCGGACAGGTCGTTTAGCTCACCGTCCACGCTCAAGGTCGTGTCGCCGCCGAGGAGACCGGAAAGCAAATCGGAAAGCCCGGAAAGGTCGCCGTCTCCGCCGAGGAGGCCGGAGATCAGCCCGTTGACGTCGATCTCATCGTCGAGGACGTTCAGGATGTCGGAGCCGACCTGGAACACATCGTCGATATTGCCGCCGATCTCGTAATCATCGTAGCTGTAATCGCTGTAATCGTAGTCGTCGTAGTAGCCGTATCCGTAATCCCCGAAGAGATAGCCCAGGTCGTCGAAGAGTCCGCCGAACAGCCCGCCGAGTCCGCCCACGCTGAAGCTCAGATCGTAGTCGTCGTAGTAGCTGTAGTCGTCGTAGCCGTAGTAATCGTCCCCGAACAGGGATCCGAGCCCGCTGAACAAGTAGTCCAGTCCGCCCAGTCCGCCGTAGCCGTCCACGCTCAGAAAGGAATCCATGCTGACCTCGCTTTCTCCGGTTTGAGGAGAAATGGTTGAAAAGGTTTATTGACATAAAATACTATGCTAAATATAGCACGCACGCGCATGTTGTCAAGTGCCGAATCCATTATTTTTTCTTTTTTTCACCGTCGCCCCTGAAAACCGGAAAGAGCTGGCAAATCAGCGTTTCACGTTTCGTGCATAAACCGCGTTTTTCGTGAAAAAACACCCGGAAAGGATTTGCATGACAGTACGGAGTCGTGTATATTTGTTCCAGAAGTTTTATCTCCCTCCTCACGCCGGACAACAGCACCCCACGGAGAATTGTTTATGAACTCGACGGAACGCGGCTTTTTTACGCTGCCGGGCGAATCCGGCTATGAAGACCTGACGCTGAAACTGGCGGAGAAATGGGGTGCGGACGTGATCCGGGACAGCGACGGCACGAAGCTGTCGCAGGAGATCCTGGACGCCGGATACGGCATCTACGCCACGATCTGCATCATCCGCGACCACAACGAATGGGCGAAGGAGAACCGCGACAAGCTCCAAGAGACGTTCCTGATGACCTCGCCCGTGCCCGCGATGGGCGGCGGCCCGCTCGCGATCCCGCTGATGAAGGAGTTCTTCGCCGGGCAGTTCGAACTCGACGAACGCCCCGAATCGCGCAAATACTGGCAGGTGTACGACCGCACGGCGGACGCGCTTCTGCCTGCTTCGAGCTGGAGCTATGCGGACGGCGTCGTGACGGTCCCCGCGCCCGTGCCGTACCACACCTATTCCGTGAGCTTCATGGCCTTCCGCATCTGGGAGGAGATCTCCATGTACAACCACACCACGAATCACTGGACCTCCGAGCACCTGATGCAGATCGACCCGCGGCACGAGGAAACGCGCGCATACCTCCGCGACTGGATGGTGCGCTGGTGCGAATCGCATCCGGCGGCCACGGTCGTGCGGTTCACCTCCATGTTTTACAACTTCGTGTGGATTTGGGGGAGCGATGAACGCTGCCGCCACTTGTATTCCGACTGGGCGTCCTACGATTTCACGGTCAGCCCGAAGGCGCTGGACGAGTTCGCGGAGCGGTACGGTTACAGCCTCACGGCGGAGGATTTCGTGAACCGGGGCCAGCTCCATGTGACGCACATGCCGGGCACGAAGCGCAAGGCGGACTGGATGGAATTCGTCAACGGCTTCGTGATCTCGTTCGGGCGCGAGCTGATCGACATCGTGCACCGCTACGGCAAGAAGGCGTACGTCTTCTACGACGACAGCTGGGTCGGGATCGAGCCGTACAACGGGCGGTTCCGCGAGTTCGGGTTCGACGGCCTCATCAAATGCGTGTTCTCCGGCTACGAGGCGCGCCTCTGCTCCGGCGTTGACGTCCCGGTCCACGAACTCCGCCTGCACCCCTATCTTTTCCCGGTCGGGCTGGGCGGCGCGCCGACGTTCATGGAGGGCGGCGATCCGGCGCTGGACGCCCGCAAATACTGGGTGTCCGTGCGGCGCGCCCTTCTCCGCGCCCCGGTCGACCGCATCGGCCTCGGCGGCTATCTGCACCTCACGGAGGGGTTCCCGGATTTCGTCGATTGCATTGGCGAGATCGCGAATGAATTCCGGCAAATCCGCGCGTTGCACGCGTCGGGCAAACCGGAGACCACACCGGTCCGCGTCGCGGTCGTCCATTATTGGGGGAAACTGCGCTCGTGGAGCCTGTCCGGGCATTTCCATGAAACGTACATGCACGACCTGATCCATGTGAACGAAGCGCTTTCCGGGCTGCCGTTCGAGGTCGGATTCCTGTCGTTCGAGGACGTGAAACGCGGCGCGCTGAAGGATTATGACGTCGCGATCAACGCCGGACGCGCCGGGACCGCGTGGAGCGGCGGCGACGCCTGGGCGGACCCGGACCTCGTGACGGAGTTCCTGCGCTGGACAGCGGAGGGCGGCGTGTTCCTGGGCGTGAACGAACCGTCCGCCGTGCCGGGATTCGACCGTTTCTTCCGGCTGGCACCCGTGCTGGGCGTCGACGAGGACACCGGCAGCCGCGTGTGCCACGGGCGCTGGCGGTTCGAGGTGGAATCCTTGCCGGGGCTGATCCCGGACGGCGCATCCCTGCATGCGCGTGACGGCATGTACCTGACCGACGGGACCGCGCAGGTCTTAATGGAGGAAAACGGCTCGCCCGTGCTGACGGCGCATCCCTTCGGCAAAGGCTGCGGCGTGTATCTTTCCGAGTTCAGGATTTCGCCGGAAAACACGCTTCTGCTCCGCAATCTCATCCTGCATTACGCCGCGCGAGCGAATCAGCCGGAAATCTATCTCTCCGACGATCCGTTCGTGGAGTGCGCGTACTGGCCGGAAAGCCATACGCTTGCAGTCGTGAACGATTCCGGCGTCGCACGTACCGCCGAGCTCAAACGCGGCGAATCCGTCATCCGCGCGGAACTGGAACCGTTCGGCATGGCTCTGCTGAAACTCTGAGCTCGCTTCCGCTCATCGTTCCTCGTCCAGGCCGGCAAACGGGGCGTGAACTAACGTTATTTCACGTTACGGACGCCGGATTTCCGTCTTTTTCCAAAAGAATCCCCGGCTCCGCCGCTTGTTTTTTTTAGGACGCGTGATATATTTCTACCAATATATTGCCTAATTGAATTGCGCCGCGGCTTGAACTCGCGGCGTGCACCACCCCCTAACGTAAGGAACACAATCATGACACGTTTGAAACGCCTCATTCCCGCGCTTCTCTGTGCCTCGCTCTCCGTCGGTTCGCTCTGCGCCGCAGAATGGACCGCGGATCAACTGAGACTCTCGGCTCCGTACCTGCAGCTCGGCTATTTCGACCAGGGCCGCCACAACCAGTCGGTCGAAGGACGTCCCATCAGCATCGGCGGCGTCAGCTACAGCGCGAACTCCGTCGGCCTTCACGCAGAAGGCGAGTTCATCCTGAAGCTCGACGGCAAGGCTGTGCGCGCGACCGGCGCGGTCGGCATCGACGACGACACGGACGGACGCGGCAGCGTCAATTTCCAGTGGTACGACGCCTCCGGCAGCAACCAGAAGCTGCTCTGGGAATCCAAGGAAATGAAAGGCGGCGACAAGGCCAAAGAATTCTCCATCAACCTCAACGGCATTACGCGGCTGCGTTTCGTGGCCGCCCAGGGAGCCGATATGGACTACGATCACGCAGACCTCGTGAACTTCAAGATCGAATACAACGGCGCCGCTCCCGAACAGCAGTCTCTCGGCGGCGCGGCAGGCACGTTTGAAACCAACCGCCTGACCTGGAACCTCACCGGCAACGTCGGCGCCGAGCTCCGTCAGGGCGTCTTCGGCGCGGCGAAACAGCCCGTCCAGCCCGCCATGGGCCAGGGCCGTCCCGGACAAGGCGGCCGTCCCGGCGGTTTCGGCGGCGGCTTCGGACGTGGCGGCGGCACGCAGAGCGCGATTGCCGCATGGCCCCGCCTGCCCTCCGAGGTCATGGAACCCTCCATCTACATCATCCAGGAAGACGGCACGCACAACCTCGAGCTCCGCATCGCGAAGAAGTCCGTCCGCCAGCTCGACGACGAGCGCACGGAAGCGGCGTTTGAGCTGAAGGATCCGCTGTATCCCGTCACGGTCACCCTGATTGCCACGGCGTACAAGACCGCCGACGTCTTCACCTCGCAGATCATCGTCCGCAACAACGGCGAGAAGAACATCACGCTGCTCGACCGCGACGCCGCGTTCATCAATTTGCCGTTCACCAACGACACCTACCTCACCAGCTTCTACGGCGACTGGGGCCGCGAAATGACCGAGATCCACGAGGACAAGGTCGGCCGCGGCGTACTGAAGCACCTCACCAACAAGGGGTCGCGCGTGGCCGTCCCGGACTATCCGGGCTGCTACATCTCCTTCGACGGCAAGCTCGAGGAGGAAAAAGGCCGCGTCTTCGCCGCCGCCATCGCATGGAGCGGCAGCTGGGAATACAGCATCACCACCACGCAGAACAACACCGTGTTCTTCGCCGCCGGCGTCCCCGGCACCCCGACCATCCTGAAGCCCGGCGAAAACTACACCTCCCCGAAGATTGTCATGACGTTCTCCAATGAGGGCGCGGGCCAGGCTTCCCGCAACCTCCACAACTACGGCCGCATGTACGGCGTGTACAACGGCGACAAGGAACGCCCGGTCGTGCTGAACAGCTGGGAAGGCACGTACATGGACTTCAACGAGGCCAAGCTCGACACCTACATCCCCGACGCGGCCAAGCTCGGCGTCGAATATTTCGTGCTCGACGACGGCTGGTTCGGCAACAAATATCCGCGCAACAACGACACGCAGGGCCTCGGCGACTGGATGGTCAACAAGGCGAAGCTCCCGAGCGGCATCGAACACCTCTGCGACCTCTGCGAACAGAACGGCATCAAGTTCGGCATCTGGGTCGAGCCTGAAATGGTCTGCCCGAAGAGCGAACTCTTCGACGCGCATCCCGAATACGCCACCGAGCTGAAGGGCCGCAGCGTCCAGCTCATCCGCAACCAGCGCGTCCTCGACCTCGCCAACCCCGCCGTCGAAGCGTACGTCTACAAGTGCGTCGCGGACATCCTGACCGAGCATCCGCGCGTCGCCTACATCAAGTGGGACCACAACTGCACGCTCGGGGCGAACCCCGGCAGCCACGTCGACCTCGACAACCAGGGCTCCTTCTCCGACAAGTACACCGAAGCCTACTACCGCATCATGGAGAAGCTCCGCAAGAACTTCCCGAACGTGATCTTCCAGGCATGCGGCTCCGGCGGCATGCGCGGCGACATTGGCGCGCTCCAGTACAGCGAGGAGATCTGGGGCAGCGACCAGACCAACGGCATCAACCGCATCTCCATCCAGTGGGGCTGGAGCCACTTCCTGCCCGTCAAGGCCGTCGCCGCACACGTCGGCTGCCTCAATGACGGCGACTACAAGTTCCGCACCGACGTCGCCATGACCGCGCGCCTCGGCGTCGAGCTCGATCCCTCCTCGCGCAACGCGCGCCGCCTCGGCGATCCCTCCATCATCGCGAAGGGTATCTCCGTCTACAAGCAGCTCCGCCCGCTCCTCCACAGCGCCGACCTCTACCGCGGACGCAGCCCGATGGTCTCCCAGACGACCGAACTCACGTTCGTCGCCCAGGACAAGTCCGAGGCCGTCCTCTTCGGCTTCAAACGCAACCGCGGCGCACGTACCGAAGCCATCAAGGCTTCCGGCCTCGACCCGAACGCGAAGTACAAGCTGACCGAGATGAACACCGACACCGAACCGCGCATCGAAGCCGGACAGACCCTCACGGGCGCCCAGCTCATGCAGGCCGGCGTCCAGGTCAAGTTCCCGGACAAAGTCTCCAGCGTGAACATCAAGCTCGACAAAGTCCAGTGAGCTGAAACAAGCTGACAAACATCGGCAAAAAACAGCGCGGACGCCGGAACTGAAACCGGCGTCCGCTTTTTTATGTCTGCGAGGGGAGAAGCGTGAGGAGAAAATGGGGATAAAGGAAGGTCAGCCCGTGATGCGGACCGCGGCGTTCCCGGCGTCTTCCGGCGGTTTGACGCCCGCGAGGCGCGCGAACCACTCGAAACTGTGCGCGGGATATTGCTCGTGTTCGCCGTCGAACACCTCGAAATAGACTTCCTTCGCGCCCGCCTCCTCGAGTTTCCGCACGAACTCGGCGGAGTGGCTGTACGGGACGACCGTGTCGTGTCTGCCGTGGTGGACGGAGACGGGGAGGTTTTTCAACTTTTCGAGGTGTGCCGAGGGGGAACGCACGGCGTATTCGTCCGGCGCGTCCGCCGGGCCGCCGCCCAGGCACTCCTCCATGTCGTGCACGTAGTGCTGGCGCGTTTCCGTGAGGTGCACGTGCCATGCCATGAGGTCGGACACCGGACACCAGACGTCCACGGCGCGGAAGGTATCCGGGGCATCCTCGGCAGTCAGCAGCGCGGCGTGTCCGCCGCCCGAACACCCCAGCAGAAAGATGTTTTCGTAGTCAATCGCCGAAATCCGCAGGACATGATTCACGGCGTCGAGGATGTCGCGCCTCGCCTTGAGGCTGCCGCAGGCGTCATGCTTGTTCGGATTCGAGGCGAGGTTCGGGCCGCGAAATTCCGGCAGGAGCAGAGCCCAGCCGTATTTCCCGCACAAAGGCAGATAGTTCTCCGCCTGGTTGAACCGGTCGTAACTCCAGGTGTGAAGCCCGACGACGAGCGGGACCGGCGCATCCGCTTCCGGACGGAAGAACAGCGACGGTTGGAGCGTGCCGTCGAGCGTGGATTGTACTTGGATCGTGTCCATGGTCTTACCTCGTTTCTGGTTCGGATTGCGGCTGAAAAGAACTCCTCCCCGCGGCGAGGCGGAGAGGAGCGGTACAGTGAGGAAAACGGCTTTATTCGAAAAGCCAGGTGGAAAGGTATCGTTCGCCGGTGTCGGGCAGAAGCGCCACAATGCGTTTTCCGGCGAACTCGGGGCGTTTTGCGAGCTCAAGCGCGGCATAGAGAGCAGCGCCGGAACTGATGCCGACCAGCAGACCTTCCTGCGCGGCTGCCGCACGAGCGGTCTTGCCCGCGTTCTCTGCTGAAACGCCGATCACCTCGGTGATGAGGCCGGTGTTCAGCACTTTCGGCACGAAGCCCGCGCCGATGCCCTGGATCTTGTGCGGACCGGGCGCGCCGCCCGCGAGGACCGGGCTGGTGTCGGGTTCGACCGCGAAAATCTTCACGTTCGGGTTCTTTTCGCGCAGGAATTCGCCCACGCCGGTCAGTGTGCCGCCG
>JBGUKB010000110.1:0-9659 GCA_045114235.1 Victivallales bacterium | reverse complement strand
CGGCTGCTGAACGCATCGCCCTACGAAGCGCACACGTTCCGCGAACTCGTTTCCATGATCCAGTCGGCCGGCAAACGAAACGCCCGGAGAAACGACGATTTCGGCTGTCTGCTGCGTGGTCTGCCGATTCTGTTTTATTTCCCGGCCAGCATTTTGATCTATGCCTGTACTCACTCGTATGTGATAACCTATGGATCCCCGACTTTCGAACACTGCATTTCTTCCCCCCAGGTCTGGCTGGGGTTCATCCTGTTCCCGTTTCAGTATATCTGGTTCCTCCTGTGGGCCGCGATATGGCCCGGATGCTAGGAATTCTCCAAAAGCACCCCCCGACACTAGGCGGGGCGGTTCATTCAGGTCACGCCTGATAGTAGCAGGCGACGGTGACGTTGTCGTGGCCGCCGCGCTTCAGGGCGATGGCGATGAGGTCGCGCACGGCGTCCCGAGCTGAACCGCTCTTGTTCATGATGTCGCAGATCTCCGGGTCGGACGCGTGTCGCACCTCGTTTTTCCTCTTTGACAGATTTCTTTTTTTATGAAAAAACAGAAAAACTGCTTGAAAAACAAAGGATCTGATGGTATATTGTGAGAAATCCGGAATCCAATTCAAGATTTCTTGCAACGAAGGAGCGGATCATGAAGTACATCCACCGGGCACTGGAGTCAAATCTCCGTCAGTCGTCTAAAACATACAAGGCAATTCTGCTCACGGGCGCAAGGCAGGTCGGCAAATCAACGCTCCTGAAACATTTATTCCGGAACGAATACCGGTGCATCTCGCTTGACGACCCCTTTCTGGAAGAACAGGCGAAATCAGACGGAGCCATGTTCCTCACGATCAATCCGCCTCCGGTCATCGTGGATGAAGTCCAGCATGCTCCTGAACTCTTCCGCTATATCAAGATCCGCTGCGATGAATCCGACGGCAACGGCCTGTTTTTCCTTTCCGGCTCCCAACCGTTCCACCTGATGAAAAAAGTTTCGGAAACGCTTTCCGGCCGAATTCACATCGTGGAGCTGAACGGGCTTTCCCTGCGCGAAATCAGGAATGATCCGTTCAATGAACATTTCCTGCCGACCATGGACTATATCGCGGCCAGGAGCAAAACAGTTTCCGGCCCTGAAAACATCTGGGAAATTATTCATCGCGGCGGATATCCGGCCGTCCAGGACCGGAGTATGGAATGGTCCGCATTCTACGCCGATTATGTCAAGACTTATTTGGAAAGGGATGTCCGGGAGCTTTCCGCTGTTCAGGATTTGGACAGTTTCCGGAGATTTCTGGTTGCCGCGGCCGCACGGACCGGACATCTTCTGAACTACGCAAACATCGCCGATGAGATCGGGCGGGATGCCGTCACGGTCAAACATTGGATTTCCATCCTCGAAGCATCCGGGCTCGTTTATCTCCTGGAGCCGTTTGCAAACAGCGCGCTCAAACGAACGATCAAGACGCCGAAGCTTTTTTTCCGGGACACGGGGCTGGTCTGCTATCTCACCCGCTGGCTGACGCCGGAAACGCTTGCATACGGGGCGATGAGCGGACACGTTTTCGAGACGTTCGTCGTATCCGAGATCCTGAAGTCGTTTGCCAATGCCGGACTGGACTACAGGCACTTCGTATCGTTCTATCGCGGGCACGGCAGATCGGAAAACAGAGAGTCCGAAATCGATTTGATCATTGAGGAGAACGGCATCCTGTACCCGGTCGAGATCAAGCAGAGCGCCACCACGAAAGCCTCGGAAACATCGGCGTTCAGAGTATTGGACAAGATCGAGCAGAAAAAACGCGGTTCGGGGGCGGTTGTCTGCAACTGCCCTCAGCCGGGACGACTTCGGGAAAACATACTTCAGATTCCAGTCTGGTACATTTGACGGGATCGAAAAAGGCAGCTTGCTGTTTTCGGAAGAAACGATCGGGTAAGCGCGGCACCGTTTGAGGTCAGGTCACGCCTGGTAGTAGCAGGCGACGGTGACGTTGTCGTGGCCGCCGCGCTTCAGGGCGATGGCGATGAGGTCGCGCACGGCGTCCCGCGCCGAACCGCTCTTGTTCATGATGTCGCGGATCTCCGGGTCGGACGCATGGCACATCAGGCCGTCGGAACACACGACGAACTTGTCGCCGTGCCTGCGGTCGAGGATGCGGATTTCCGGGTCCAGATGCCGCTGCTGGCCGATCGACTTGTAGATCACGTGCGACATCGGGTGGGTCTTCGCAGCCTCCTCCGAGATCGCGCCCTCGCGGACCCATTTCTGCACGAGAGAATGGTCGGTGGTCAGGCATTCGATCCCGCCGTCGCGGAACCGGTACGCGCGGCTGTCGCCGGCATGCGCGACCACGATCTGGTCCTGCAGCAGGGCGAGCGCGGCGACCGTGGTCCCCATGGGCGAGGAGAGCGTGCCCTGGTCGGCGTTGATGCCGTACACGGTCCGGTTGATGTCCTCCAGGGTCCTGCGGAAGAAATCGACGGTCTCGTGCGCGCCGCGCATCCGTCCCGAGGCGAAGCGTTTCCACTGCGCGAGCATACTTTTCGCCGTGAACTGGCTGGCGAGGTCGCCGCCGCTGTTCCCGCCCACGCCGTCCGCCACGAAGAGCAGCGCGCAGCCGCCCGCGGGGTCAGTGAACGTGCCGAAACTGTCCTCATTGTGGTCGCGCTGGAATCCCGGATGGGAATCGGCGGCGATGCAGGAGGCCTCGGACGGGAAAAGCTCGATGACCTGCGTCCTGGACGGCAAATCCAGGAATGATCCGTCCTGTTTGCGAGTTGACATGTCGGTTCTGCGGTTGGGGGTTGTGCGGCGGACAAAACAAGTATCGTTTCTAATGTATCACGTTTCCTGCGAAAAGCAAGCGCATTCCGGTCAAAAATCACGTTTTCGGGGCGCGTTTTCCTCGGTCGAAGACGAAGAAGACCGAGCAGGACAGCGCCACGAGGAGCGTCACCATCGTGACCAGGATCGGGATCACGCCGCTCTCCGTGTCGGTGAACCCCATCGCGGTCATCATCTCGGCGCAGGCGATGTCGCGCGTGCCGGTGCCGCCGAACGAGCCGGGGATCGCCGCGATCGTCTGGCTCACGTTCGAGATCATGAGGCACGGCAGGAAATCCCGGTGCGGCGCGCCCTCGAATCCGTTCGCCATCACCCACACGGGCAGGCTCAGCACGGGGAAGAAAATCAGCGTGGTGGCGACGACCCAGCCGAGCAGGAGTTTCCAGCAGCGGCGGTACAGCGCCACGGCGTCCGCGGCGCGCCTGAACGTGTCTTTCGTGATGCGGTCCGCGATGTCGAGGAAGAACTTGAAGAATTTCACCTTGTACAGCAGGTCGCTGAAGAAGACGAAGATCACCACGCACAGCAGCGCGCCGCAAACGGCGCACATCACCAGCAGGCCGTGCCGCGCCCCCTCCGGGAACTTCGCGATCGTGTCATGGCAGATCAGGCACGTCCCGAGCAGGGCGATCAGCAGCGCGCCGAGGCCGCACAGACGGTCCACGAAGATCGAAAACACCACGTTGAACTTGCCGCCGGGGGGCGTCCGCGTGGCGAGGATGCCCGCCTTCACCACGTCGCCGCCGACCGAGCCGCCCGGCAGGAACTGCGAGAAGAACATCCCCTGCATCTGGAGGCTGAACGCCTCGCGGAAGGAGCATTTCACCCCCGCGGCGCGCAGAAGCGTGAACCAGCGGACGGCGGTCAGGGAAAGCTGGGTGTAGATGGCGAAGAACGCGGCGACGATGCACCACGGCTTCACGAGCTTGAAATCCTGCCACTTGATGTCGCGCGTGCAGACGATGTACGTGAGGATGCCTGCGGAAACGCCGAACTTGAGGAGGAATTTCAGCGTCTTTTTCCAGGCGGGCTGGGGCGGCTTCTCCGTCTCCATTGCGGGGGCGGATTCGACGGGGGATTCGGTCGGTTCATTCATCTGGTCATTGTTCAGAGATTCTGATTCGTTCATGGCAGTTTTCCTGTTCCCGGCAGGATCCGGCGCAGGCCCTCGTACACGGCGATTGCGGTCGAGTTTGCCAGGTTCAGGCTCCGGTTGAAGTTCCCCGGCATGGGGATGGTATAGAATTGAGGTGCATACGTGTCGTGCAGATACTGCGGCAGGCCCTTGCTCTCGCTGCCGAAAACGAGGAAGGAGCCGCGTTCGAACGGGCAGTCCCAGTAGCACTGTTTCGCCTTGGTCGAGAAGAAATACACCGGCGCTCCGGCGGCAGTTTTCAGCAGAGATTCGAAATCCTCGTGGATGATGCAGTCCACATGCCGCCAGTAGTCCATCCCGGCGCGCTTCAGGTGCGCATCGTCGAACGAAAACGAAATGGGTTTCACCAGGTGCAGGCGGCATTCCGTGCAACAGGCGATGCGCCCGATGTTCCCCGTGTTCTGGGGGATCTCGGGCGCGTGCAGGACGATATGGAACAGAGGATCGGAAGGCATGAGGGAAGACTCCAATTAATTATTCAAGCGCACACGCGCCTTCACGTCGCCGTTCCGCGCCGCCTCGCGGTACAGCGCCAGCGCCTTTTCCAGGTCGACGTCGCAGCCGGTGCCGTTCTCGTAGCACACGGCGAGCTGGCGCTGGGCGGGGGCGTTGCCTTTGGAGGCGGCGCGGTTGAACCAGAAGAACGCCGCCTTGTCGTCCTTCGCGATCGGGCCGTCTTTTTTCAGGAAGAGCATGCCGAGTTCGTACTGGCAGGCGGGGTGTTCCAGCTGGGCGCCGCGGGAGAAGAGTTCGGCGGCAAATTCCGGGTCCTTCTCCACGCCGATACCATCAAGATTCCACTTGCCGAGGCGGTACAGCGCCTCCGGGCAATCCTCGGCGGCGGACCGGTTGATCCAGACGAGCGCATCGTCCGTGCCTTTCCCCTCGACCTCGCCCGCGGCGATCATGTCGCCGTATTTGAGCATGGCGGCGGGCAGCCCGGCCTTTGCGGCACGCTCATAGCACTCAAGAGCTTTCTTCGGATCAGGTTTCACGTTGATGCCGAACTCGTAGCAGTAGCCCATGCGGGACAGCGCCTCCAGGTTGCCCTTCTCGACCGCCTTTTCCAACGCCTCGATCATCTTCTTCCCGTCCGGCAGAGTACCGAACCCGGAGAAATAGCAGTCGGCGAGCACGCGCCAGGCACGCGGGGGAGCGTCCGGGTCTTTCACGACCTTGGACACCAGCTCGAACGCCTTTTCCGCGTCCTTCGCGGACACGTTGTCCGGTCTTGCGATCAGGATGGCGGCGAGCTCGACCTGAGCGGGCACATAACCGCGGTCGGCGAGCGACTGGATCATCCTGCGTCCCTTCTCCGGGTCGCGGGCGGGAATGTCGGCGTCCTTGAACTTGCTGCTCTCCTCGACGGTGCGGAACACCACGCCGTTCAGCAGGACCATGGCGTACTGATACTCGGCGGGTTCGAGCTTCTTTTCGGCGGCCTTGCGGTAGCATTCGGCGGCGGCGACGGGATCGCGGTCCACGCCGCGCCCGTTTTCCAGGCAGAACCCGTAGTTGTACATCGCCTCGGGGATCTCGTCGGACGCCTTGCGGAACCAGTGCGCCGCGAGCACGGGATTCGCCTTGCGCGTCTTCGTGCCGTAGAAATACTCGTTGCCGAGCTCAAACTCGGATTTCGGGTCGCCGAGCAGCGCCCTCTCGCGCAGTTCATCCTCGGCGGCGGACATCCGGGCGCAAAAAACGGCGGTGCATCCGATCAGGAGCAAACAGAATGATCTTTTGCATCCGGTCATCATGCACCGCCTATGCGGTCACTTACCGCAGCATTTTTTGAACTTCTTGCCGGATCCGCAGGGACACGGATCGTTCGGCCCGACCTTCTCGTCGTCGCGCTGGAACGGCACGCCGGGTTCGGCGGGACGCGGCGTCACGGATTCCGGTTCGGAATCGCCGGATGCCTGCGCGGGGGCATCGGCCGGGGCCGGAGCCTCGGCGGAAGCCGTCGTGGAGCCGAGCTGGTCGACTGTCTGGTGGCTGAGGATGTACTGGCGCGCGGCCGGCACGAAGCGCTCGAACGCCGCCAGGCTGGTGGCGGAACGGAATATCTTGCCGATGATCTGCTGGTCGATGTCGTTCATGAGCTGCTCGAACAGGCGGAACGCCTCGCGCTTGTACTCGACCAGCGGGTCCTTCTGCGCATAGGCACGGAGGCCGATGCTGCTGCGGAGCTCGTCCATGCTGCGGAGATGCTCCTGCCAGCGGGAGTCGATGGCGTCGAGCACGATCTGGCGTTCGAGCCACTTCAGCGCGACCGGGTCCTCGAGGGAGACCTTCAGGTCGTACATGTCGTGCACCTTCTTCAGGATGCGGTCGACCATGAGCTCGGCAGCGTTCTCCGCCGTCAGGTCCACGTCCAGATCCTGTTCGGAGAACCCGAACGGGAAGGAATAGTTCAGCCATGCCAGGAGCAGGTCGCGGTTGTATGTGATCTTGGAGTCGCCCGTGGCGGCGGCGAACGCCTCTTCCACGTGGCGGCCGACCTCGATCTCGATGATGTCGAAGATCGCCTGGCGGCTGTCCTCCTTGAACAGCGTGTCGTGGCGGAAGCCGTAGATGACCTCGCGCTGCTTGTTCATCACGTCGTCGTATTCGAGCGTGCGTTTGCGGATGGAGAAATGGTGCTGCTCCACGCGGCGCTGCGCGGTCTCGATGGAACGGCTCAGAAGCGGATGCTGAAGCTCCTCGCCCTCCTCCATGCCGAACTTCTCCATGATCGTCACGATGCGGTCGGAACCGAACAGGCGCATCAGGTTATCTTCCAGCGACACGTAGAAATGCGACATGCCGGGGTCGCCCTGGCGTCCGCAGCGTCCGCGCAGCTGGCGGTCGATGCGGCGGGAGTCGTGGCGCGAACTGCCGAGGACCAGCAGGCCGCCGAGCTCTTCCACGCCGGGTTCGAGCTTGATGTCCGTGCCGCGTCCTGCCATGTTCGTGGCGACCGTGATGGCGCCGCGGCGTCCGGCGAGCGCGATGATCTCGGACTCGCGGGCGTGGTTCTTCGCGTTCAGCACGTTGTGCGGGATGTTCTTCGCGAGGAGCATGCGGCTGACCAGCTCGGAGTCCTCGACGGAGATGGTGCCGAGCAGGACAGGCTGTCCGCGCTTGAACGCGGCTTCGGTCTCAGCCACGATGGCGCGGAATTTCTCGCGCTTGGTCTTGAACACCGTGTCGTTCACGTCCTTGCGGATGCACGGGCGGTTCGTGGGGATCACGACCACGTCGAGCTTGTAGATCTGGTGGAACTCGGTGGCCTCGGTCTCCGCCGTGCCAGTCATGCCGGCGAGCTTCTTGTACATGCGGAAGTAGTTCTGGATGGTGATCGTGGCGAGCGTCTGCGTCTCGCTCTCGATCTTCACGTTCTCCTTCGCCTCGAGCGCCTGGTGCAGGCCGTCGCTGAACCGGCGGCCCGGCAGGATGCGTCCGGTGTGCTCGTCCACGATCAGGACCTTGCCCTCCATGACGACGTAGTCCACGTCCTTCTCGAAAAGGCAGTAGGCGCGGAGCAGCTGGGAGATGTTCTGGAGGCGTTCGCTCTTCTCGGCGAAGGCTTCCTGGAACGCCCGGTGGCGCTGCAGCTTGGTCTGGTAGTCGGTCTTCGGATCGTTGTCGATGTCGTGCAGGGAGTTCAGCAGGTCGGGCAGCACGAACGCGTCGGGATCGTTCGGGGAGATCGCGTTGCGGCCGCGTTCCGTGAGGTCGGCCTCGTGCTGTTTCTCGTCCATGGAGAAGTACAGGTCCTCCTGCACCTCCTGGAGCATGCCGCGGTTCTGGTCGCTGCGGACGAACGATTCGTATTTCTCGAGCTTCTTCAGGATGTCCGCGTCCTCCAGAATATGCGCGAGCATCTTGTGGCGGGGCATGCCGAACTTCACCTGCAGGAGCTTGCGGATCGCGCCGTCGAACTCCTCGTCCGTGGCCTTGCCCTCGTCGCGGCGGTCGATCGCGTCCTTCGCCTCGCGCAGCAGGCGGTCGCACAGCGATCCCTGCTTGCGGTACAGCGCCGCCACGAGCGGCTGGAGCTTGTCGAACTGGTGCGTGGAAACGCTCACCGGGCCGGAGATGATCAGCGGCGTGCGCGCCTCGTCGATGAGGATGGAGTCGACTTCATCGACGATCACGTAGTAGTAGTCGCGCTGGACGAGGTGGTCCTTGTCGGTCGCCATGCCCATGTCGCGGAGGTAGTCGAACCCGAACTCGCTGTTCGTGCCGTAGGTGATGTCGCAGGCGTACTGCGCCTTGCGCTGCGCAGAGTGCATGGAGTTCTGGATGCAGCCGACCGTGAGGCCGAGGTATTCGAACACGCGCCCGACCCACTGGGAGTCGCGGAGCGCGAGGTAGTCGTTCACGGTGACGAGCTGGCAGTTGTGGCCGGAGAGCGCGTTCAGGTACAGCGGCATGGTGGCGACGAGCGTCTTGCCCTCGCCGGTGGCCATTTCCGCGATCTTGCCCTGATGGAGCACGATGCCGCCGATGATCTGCACGTCGAACGGGATCATGTCCCACACGAGCTCGTGGCCGCAGACCTCGTAGGTGCGCCCGACCATGCGGCGGCAGGCGTTCTTCACGACGGCGAACGCCTCGCACATCATGGAGTCGAGCGATTCGCCTTTGGCGTAGCGGTCCTTGAACTCCTGCGTCTTGGCTTTCAGCTGCTCTTCGGTGAGCGACTGGTAGGATTCCTCCAGGGCGTTGATCTTCGCCACCAGGGGACGCAGGCGTTTCACGTCGCGCTCCGATTTGCTGCCGAATATCTTCTTAACGATCGTAGCAAACATGGATAGTCTTTCTGTGGTTCATCCGCCCGGCCGCCGCCTCGAAACGGGAAAAAGATCCCCTCTCATTCGGGCCAGCGGAGCGGAACGGTTTGATTCGATTCAGGATTTGCTGCCGGGGACGTCGATGGGCTGTCCGGCGCGGCACATGGGGCACTCCTCCGCCGTGTAGGTCGGCAGGGAGAGCTTCAGCAGGCTGAAGAACGGGATGCCGCCGAAGGAGACTTTGCCGCCGCTGCGGTCCGTGATGACCGCGACCGCGACCGGATCGGCGCCGTGCGCGCGGACCAGGTCGATGGTCTGCTGGACGCGGCCGCCCTCGGTCACGACGTCCTCCGCCACGATGACCTTCTCGCCGGGTTTGAGCCGGAAGCCGCGCTTCAGGACGAGCTGGTCGTTCTCCTTGTCGGCGAAGATGGATTCGATGTGGAGGGCGCGGGCGATCTCCTGCCCGACGAAGAGGCCGCCGACGGCCGGCGAGATCACGGTTTCGGCGTCGATCCCGGCGGCTTTGATGCGGGCGGCGAGTTCCTTGCAGAGTTCCTCCCCGACCCACGGCTTCTTGAAAACGAGCGCGGCCTGGAAGAAACGGTTGCTGTGCTTCTTGCTGCGAAGCTGGAAATGTCCGGTCAGCAGCGCGCCGGCGGACTCGAATGCGGCGATGATTTCCTGGTCTGTCATGATGCGATGTACCCTTTTTCGGTGATTAACGGAAGGTGTCGGGGGAAGACGGCTGGATCCAGAGGTGGAAGTCGATGGACTTGCCACCCACGTGGAGCGTGAGCATGGTGTTCAGGCGGGTGAGCAGCAGGGCGTAGGGGACCTTCACGCTGCCGCCGGGGACGTCGACGGAGACGCAGCAGTCGCCGAGGATGGGC
>JBGUKB010000109.1:0-20388 GCA_045114235.1 Victivallales bacterium | reverse complement strand
TTCGCGGTCTCGGCGGGCCAGTAGTTCATTTCCGCGTTGATGTTGATCGTGTACTTGCTCTGCCACGGCACGTTCACCTCTTCGCTCCAGATGCCCTGGAGGTTCGCGGGCTGGCTGCCGGGGCGCGAGCTGGCGATCAGCAGGTAGCGGCCGAACTGGAAGTAGAGGGACGCCAGGTCGGGGTCGAGCTGGTTGCCGCGCTGGTTGCGGGCGGCGAGGCGCTGGTCGGTCGG
Organism: Victivallales bacterium; assembly: GCA_045114235.1. Classification (GTDB taxonomy): domain Bacteria; phylum Verrucomicrobiota; class Lentisphaeria; order Victivallales; family UBA1829; genus UBA1732. The sequence continues at coordinate 20,155 of JBGUKB010000109.1, read as the reverse complement.
GAGCTGGGACGGGGTGCCGCCGAGATCGAAGGTCACGCGGTCGAAGAGCTTGCGGTAGTCGGCGATGTGCGTCTTCTTCAGCGCCTCGTAGTCGACGGTGGCGAACTTTTTGAAGACGTCGTCGATGCGTTTCGCGGGGTCGCCGGAAACGTCGTTGTACGCCTTGAACGCGGATTCGATGTCGACCAGGATGACCACGGAGTCGGCCTTTTCCACGTCGATGCCGCGCGCATTGGCAGTGAGCTTGCCGCCCTGGTTGAACACGCGGCCGGTCATCTGGAACTTCGTCGCGCCGGGGATGCCGTTGTAGTCGATGGTGCGGCCCGTCAGGGTCATGGTGTTGCCGTCGACCTTGACGGCTTGGAGGTCCTGCGCGGTGCCGAGGAACGCGGAGACCGTGACGCTGGCGGGCTTGTCGGCGGTCAGGCGGACGGCGAGCACGCGGTCCGGATAGCTGGCGAAGTATTCGCGGGTGTAGGTCACGCCGTTGCGCGTGAACTTGGTCTGCGCGACGGCCTCGCGGATGTTCAGGCTGTGGATGTATCCGGTCACGTCGCCGTCGCCGGTGTCCTGTTCGAGCCCGAGCGCGCCTGCCACGGAGTACGCCATTTCGGCGCTGGGACGGGAGATGAAGCTGCTGTTCGCGATGTTTCCGGCCTGGTCGGCCTTGCCGTCGAAGATGAGCTGGCGCATCTGCGCGAGCTTTTCCGGGGTGGCGTCAGGATTCAGGTGGTCGTACGGACCGCCCGCCCAGATCGTGTCCTCGTTCAGGATAAGGTATTCGCGTTCGGGGCGTCCGGCGATCATGGCGCCCATGTGGCCGTTGCCGATGGGGAGCATATCGGTCCAGGTGCCGGGCACGCGCTTGTACCAGAGGGTGAGCGGGTCGGCGGGAGCTGTGGCGTCGCTGGAGACGTTCACGCCGCGGACCGGGTAGAGCGGCACGCCGCCGGTGATGGGCTTGGCGGCCTTGACGTCCCAGGAGTAATTGGCCTTGGCGTCGGTGAATCCGGACGCTTCGTCGGAATTGGAGTAGAGCTTGGTAATCTCGTCGGCGGAGAGCGCGCGGTCCCACAGGGCCACGTAATTGATACTGCCGTTGAACTTGCTGTTGCCGTTTCCGTCCGCGCCGATGGTCATCGCGCGCCAGGTGGGCTCGCCGATCACGTTGTTCGCGCGGCCCTGCGCAACGCGTTCACCGTTCGCGTAGACCTCGAAACGGTGTTCCTTCTGGCTTGCCACGATAATGATCTTCACGGGTTTGCCTTTCGGGAAGCTGTCCGAACTGACCTGCGCGGCTCCCTGGACGCCGTTTACACGGAGACCGGTCTGAGCTGCGGGCTGCTGCCCCCAGCCGCCACCGGGGCCGCCCATGCCGGGGCCGCCGCCGAAACCGCCACCGAACCCTCCGCCGGGGCCGCCGCCTCTGCCGCCCCGTCCGCCGCCACCGCCGGTGAAACTGACGGAAAAGCCGCAGTTTCCGCCCTGCTGGTTCAGAAGAGTTCCGTTCCAGTTTTCGCTTTCAGCGGTGATGGCGAGGGTCATTTCGTGCGGAGTCGAAAGCAGACGTCCGACGGGCGTGGAAAGTGGCTGCGAGGGTTCCGCCGCGACGGACGAGAGCGCGGCGAAGGCCATCATAGCCGAACAGAGCAGGAAGCGTTTCATGATGAATCTCCTTGAAACTTGAGGTTGAATTTGGGTTTCAAGGGGAATATAGCATGGAATCAAGCCGTTTTCAAGACGCTTTCCACCCTTTTAAATATTTTTGGTGCTTTTTTTCGTGAAAGAAACGTTAGTAACGTTGTTTTGATTCCAAAAATCGAAGTCGAACAGAAACAGGGGCGTCACTGCATCATTTCCTCGCCGCTTTCCCTCGTCAGGGCGTTGATGCGTTTCGCGAATTCGGGCGTGGTGGCGAAACACGGAAAGTAGTTCCCCTTCCACCAGATGGTACGGGTCGTGGGATAGACGTTCCCGAACCAGGTCGTCCCCTGGAGCAGGATCACGCCGTAGACGTAAATGCGGCCGAAACGCTGCGGCTGCGCCACGATCCCGCCGTCCCACGAGGCCGCCCACCCGAGCGTGCCGTTGGTCAGTTCCGTGATGGACGTGAGGGAGATCCGGCCGGGGGAGCCGGGCAGGACGATCGGGGCGTCCGCTGGGACCAGGATGCCGCCGCCGGAACTGCTTGCGGGCGGGAGATCGTTTCCCGCGACCGCGGGCCCGGAGAAGAACCAGCCGGGTTTCGAGTCGAGCATCAGGCGGTCGCGCATCTGCCACATCAGGGCGTCGCGCGATTCCGGTGTGAGGTCGGCGAAGCTGACGGTCTTCGTCGTGGTGCTGCCGTCCGGAAGGCGTCCGCTCACGATGAAGCGGGACCCGGACATGTTGTCGACGGTGGCGTTTTCGAGCGTGACGCCGTTGAGCAGCCGGACCACGAAGTCGGACTGCGGCGCGGCGGCCAGGACGGTGCAGACGAGCGCCAGCACGGCGGATAACAAAAGATGTTTCATAACCCCCTCCTTTTTGATGCCCGGATGAACTACGGCGCGGCGTCGGCGTGCGCCGCCAGGTCGCCGGGCGAATTGCTCCACAGAAGCGCCAGGTTCGCGCCGCGCACCCAGCCCTCGTCGTTGTTCTCCAGCCGTACGCGCACCCAGTCCATGCGGTTCTCCTCGATGGAGACCTCCGTGCCGGGTTTCAGGTACTGTTCCACGCGCCCGGACTCGGCGGACGGCAGACTGTACAGCGGCGTGTTGCGGACAATCACGATTGCCTCATGTCCGGAATCGTCGGCGGACGCCTTCGCGATGAGCGCGGCGGCGCAGATCACGACGACCACGATCCCGGCATAGAACGGCCATTGCCACAGGTTCGAATGGCGCTGGAAGAACATCCCGAGGGCGATCAGCACGAGCACGAGCCCGCACGCGCACGCCACGAGCCATTCGTCCGTGCGCAGGAAATCGCGCGCCGCGAGCATGAAGTCTGCGGGCGATTCCACGTGGTATTTCGGCGGCAGAAGCAGTTTCCGGCGCGTGAGCTCCAGGTTGCCGGAAATGTCCGAATCGCGCGGCTGGAGGTAGCGGGCGCGTTCGTAGCAGACCAGGGCGCGCGGGTAGTCGCCGAGCTGGTAGAAGCAGTTGCCCATGTTGTAGAGCAGGGCGGGCGAGACGCTCCGCGGGTCGATCTTCGATGCGTAGTAGTCGAGTGCCTGCCGGAACTGCCCCGCGTCGTAGGCGGTTTTCGCCTCGTCCGAGTTTTTCGGGAGCTGAGCGGCGGTCGCCTCGACGGCTGTGCCGGCGGGCGCGGCTTCCGCCTCTGCGGCGGACGCGGGCAGGGCGAGGCAGAGCGCGCCCAGGATGAACGCGATCGCGCCGAACTTGCGGACGGCGGACGCGAGCTGTTTGCGGAATTTCTCGTTGAGCTGGTCGCGGAGCGACGGCATCCAGGCGGTGTTCGCGAGGTCTTCGAGCTGGCGGCCGAGTTCCGGCGCTGTCTCCTTCACGCGGGACGCGGTCTCGCCGAGCGCGGTGCCCGGCGGCAGGTCCAGCATGTCGTTGAAGAACGCGGCCAGGTCGGCGCCGACTTTGTCGGGCAGGTCCTGCGGCGGCGTCTTTTCGATGGCGGACGCCAGCTTGCCTCTGCGGGCGCGGGCGTCTATGCGCCTGCGGGCAGACGGATCGGATTCGAGGGAACGTTTCCGTGCGGCGACGGTCGCGCTTCCTCCCGCGTAGGTGAGCCCGGCGAGGAGCAGCCCGAGCGAGATCCAGAGCGCGTTCACGGCCAGCGGCATCGCCACGCGCCCGCCGTCGTCCTCGTCGTGCAGGTACAGGATGCTTTCCGGCGTCGGCGTCGACCCCTGCGTGTTCATCAGGTCGGGATCGGCGTTCACGACCGCCGCGCCCGCCGGGATCGCTGCCATGCCGGATGCGGCCTTGTCCACGCTGATCGTTTCCTTGAAGCTGAACGGCACATACTGGCCGGACACGGGGTCGAACGTGGAGCATTTGAGGGAGATGGTCTGTTCGCCCGCCTCGAGGGGGATGAGGATGCAGCTCACGGAGACCCCGGACGCCGTTTCCTTGATCTCCGGCGGATATGCGCGGAAATGCTCAGGTTCGATCTTCGGCATGTTCAGCATTTCGGTCTGGTCCTCGCCCGTGAAATTGAATTTCAGGCTCAGCGGTTCCCCGATGCGGTACGGGCCGGGCGACAGGGACGCCTCGGGAGCCCATTTCCCGATGAGCCCGACGAACGGGGCGTCCGCGGGCGCGGCGGGGAGCGGCTTGATCGTGATGGACTGCGATGCGCCGCGGATGGTCTGCCTGGTCGAGGTGAACGCGGAGAAGAAGTCGCGTTCGTCGAGCAGGACGACCGCCGTGTCCGCGACGAGCTGGAGTTCGCCGGGCGCGAGCGCGCGGAACTTGGTGTCAAAATCGTACACGGTGTACGGGATGTTTCCGAGGCGCTGGTTGTGGCTGGAGACGGACTCGAAATTCGGCGCTTCCGGGTTGATCTTGCGGAAATCGTGGAACCGGATCGTCATCTTGCTGTTGGCGGGCTTGATCTCCGGGTAGTTCGCGAGGCGGAGCTCGTAGGGCGTGCGCACGAAAATGGAGAGCTGGAGCGGGATCTCCTCGCCGACCCAGAACGACGGAGTTCTGTTTTCCGCGACGCCGGGGAACGCCATGCGGGCGTAGACCGGCTCGTTGGAGTTCACCTGCGACGGGTCGATCTTCGGCATGGCGGAAACCCGGATCCTGACCGGCTCCGTCTTCTCCGGCTGGCGCGTGTTGCCGTTCACGATGACCTCGAACGACGGGATCGTGAACTCGCCTTCCTCGCGGGCGGTGAACGGAATGCGAAGCGTGTATTTCGACGAGGTCACGCCGTTGACGACGGACATGCTGGAGCCGCTGGAGATGCCGCTGTTCCATTCCAGCCCGGAGACGCGGCCCGGCATCCGGTTGATCTGGAGGCGGCTCACATCCTCGGCGGAGATTTCGACGTATCCGCGCATGCCCGCGGTGATGTTGCGCGGCTGGACGGAGACCTTCAGGTCGGCCGCGGCGGCCGCGAACGCGAGAAGAAAGAGAAAGAATGCGGCAAGTCGGGGGATCAAATATTTGTTCAGCATGGTGTTACCAGTCCTTTTCCACACGGTTGTTCAAGCGTGCCGGACGCTGCAGCTGGTTGGCGTCCTTGTAGTCAAGCTCGTCCCTCGACATCATATCAAGAATGGCTTCCGCCTGTTGTTTTTCGATATCGCCGAGTTCGCCCGGAGCTTCCTGCGCGTTCGCCTGGCTCTGTTCGCTCTGCTGTTGCTGCTGGTCCTGTTCGTCCTGGTCGTCCTGGTCCTCTTCGCCCTGATCGCCGGACTGCCGGTCCTGCTGGTCTTTTTCGCCCTGCCGGTCCTGCTGGTTCAGCGTCTCGAGCGCGTTCTTCAGGTGTTCTTCGGCTTTTTCGCCGTTGCCCTGTTCCTGCTCCTCGCGTGCTTTCTGAAGTTCCTCGCGCGCCTGCTGGGCGGCCTGTCTCCGGTTTTCCTGATTCATTTCGGACGCCTTCTGTTCCATCTCGGAAACGGTCTCTTCGGCCTGTTTGGTCATGTCCTGCGCGGACTGCTGTTCCTGCTGCTGACCTTCGGACTGCTGCTGTTGCTGGTCCTGCTGACCCTCGGACTGCTGATTCTGCTCCTGACCCTCGGACTGCTGCTGTTGATCCTCGGAGTGCTGTTCCTGATTCTGTTCGTTTTGCTGTTTTTGATCCTCGGATTGCTGCTGGTCCTGCTGGTTTTCCTGCTGCTGCCGGTCATGCGCCTGCTGCGTCTGCTGGCGCGCCTGTTCCATAAGCTTCTTCAGCTCTTCGATCTGTTTCTTCATCTCCTCGGCCTGTTTGCGGTCGGCGAGGAGGATCTGCTGGTTGCGGACGACGGACGCGTCTCCGGCGGCGGAACGCATGCTTTCACGGTAAAGTTCCTCGGCGAGGTTCAGCTTGGTCAGGGCTTCGCCGACTTCCTTTTCGGCGGAATCCAGATCCTGCGCCTGGAGTTTTCCGACCGCACCCTCCATGCTGGAACGCGCATCGAGGTGGGAGATCACGCCAATATTCTGATAGGATGAGGCGCGCACGAGCGGTTCCTTTTCGGACGCGGCGATGGCGCGTTCGTAGAACGAACGGGCTTTTTCGTCGTCGTGCTCGACCTGCTGCTGTTCCAGGCCGCTATTGTAGAGTTCGGACGCCGATCTGACGGGCTCCGGCACGGCTTCTTCCGCGCCGGCTTCGCTGTCTGCCGGCGCGGCGGCCTGCGTCTGCTGGATTTGAGCAGGCGCCGGTGCGGTTTGCGCGCGGGATTCATTCGGCAGCGTGAAAAGCAGAAGCGCCGTCGCGAGCGCAAGGACCATTTGAACGGAGCGCGGGCGCGACTCGGAGACGCAGAAGAAGAGCGCGAGCAGGATGATCGCGGCGGTGAGCGGATAGGCGGGGCGTTCGATGGGGCGGAACGAGGAGACGGCGTTCTCGCTTTCCTTGCGGTCAAGTGCTTTGATGCGCGTTTCGAGTTCGTCGATGCCGCTGTATGCGGCGGTGGAGCGGACGTAGATGCCGCCTGTGCGGCGGGCGAGTTCGGTCAGCTGGGGTTCGTTAAGCGGGCTTTTGACCGGATTTCCCTCGCGGTCCGTGAGGATGCGGAGCTTGCCGTCCTCGTCCGGGACGCGGATGACCGCCGGATTCGAAGGATCGCCGACGCCGACCGCGAAGATCGGGATCTGCGCCCTGGAAAGATCGTTGACGACCGACGCGCCGCGTCCGGTGAGCTCGTCGCCGTCGGTCACGAGGATGACGGCCTTGTGCGTGCCCTGCGCGCCTTCGAACGCCTTGACGGCCTCCTCAAGCGCGAGCTGGACGTTGGTGCCGCCGACCGGGATCGTGTCGACGTCGAGGTCGTCCACGAGCTGGATGAAGCTCGCCCGGTCCACGGTCAGCGGGCAGACCAGGAAGGACTCGCCCGCGAACGCGATCAGGCCGAACCGGTCGCCCGGATTCTTTTTTACGATTTCGCGCACGAGCCATTTCGCGTGGTCCATGCGGCTCGGCTTCACGTCGTCGGAGAGCATGCTTTTCGAGACGTCGAACACCACGAGCAGGTCACGTCCGGTGCTGGTGTCGTGCATGAGCTGTTTGCCCCACGACGGACGGGCGGCGGCAACGGCAAGGAGCAGAACGACGAGCGCAAGCAGAATGACGCGGAAGATGCGCTTGCCGGACGAGGCGTTGGAGAACCGTGCGATGCGTTCGTCCGTGCCGAACATTTTACGCAAAAGCCTGGTCCGGCGGAAGCCGCCCGCGATGGCAAAAACGAGGATCAACGGAATGATCCATAATAAGTTCCATAATATGCTGCCGCTGAGAAATGACATGTCGCAATACTTCTTTCGGGCGGATTCCGCCGCCGTTCCGTTGCTGTTTCAGATGGTTGACGCCCGGATTTTTTCGGGGAACCGAACACCCGCGTCAATCCCTTTAGACACGCGGTTTCGCGGTTTGTTCCATGTCTGTTTTCTCCGGCACGGCAAATTTCCGGCATAATGCTTTGAACTGGTCGCCACGGTCCCGGTAGTCGCGGAACATGTCCATGCTGGCTGTGGCGGGCGACAGCAGCACGACGTCGCCGGACGACGCGGCGGAAACCGCTTTTTCGACGGCCTCCGGGAATGTCGCGCACATGGAGAACGGTATGGATTTCTGTTCGAGGTATGCGGCGATCTTCTGTCCGCACGAACCGAAGACGACGGCGTGTTTCAGGTGTTTCAGGCTCGGTGCGAGTTCCTCGAAATCCATGTCCTTGTCCAGTCCGCCGAGCAGGATGACCACGTTGTGATCGCCGCCGACCGAGGCGAGCGCGGCGTTCACGGCATGCGGATTGGTCGCCTTCGAATCATTGATGTACTGCACGCCGTTTGAAGTCAGGAAACGTTCCAGCCTGTGCGGCCCGGACTCGAATTTCACGAGGGCGTCGGTTACGGCTGGGGCGAACACGGTATCCTCGCCCTGAACCGATGCAAGAAGCGCGAGAGCGGCGAGCGCATTCTCCAGATTATGGACGCCCTTCAACGCGAGCCGTTCAGCAGTGACTATGGCGCGTCCGCGGAAAGAAAGCATGCCGTTCTGCGCTGTGAAATCGGCCGGCAGGTTCGCCGAAAACGTATAAAGCTTCTGTCCTGGTGCGGAGGGCTTGAAGCGGTCGAGGATGAGCGCGTTCACCACGCAGACGGCGCCGGGATCGCCGAGCAGCTTGAACTTCGCGGCGGCGTACGCCTCCATGCTGCCGTGACGGTCGATGTGGTCGGACGCCAGGTTCAGGACCGCCGCGGCCGCCGGATGCGGCACGGGCATGATCTCGAGCTGGAACGAGCTGATCTCGACGACGGGGAGGTTGAGCTTGCCGTCGAGGCAGTCGATCGCGGCGTCGCTCATGGCGTATCCGTTGTTGCCGCAGGCGCACGCCCGGACTCCGGCGGCGCGGAAAAGCTCGGCGGTCAGCTCGGTCGTGGTCGTCTTGCCGTTGGTCCCGGTGATGCCGACGAACGGTTTTCCGCAGGATTCGAGCGCGAACTCGAGTTCGCCGACGAGACGGTCCGAGACTTCGGCGAGTTTTGCCCGGACGGGGTTTCCGGCGCGGAATCCGGGGCTGAGCACAGTACATTCGAAGTGAGGCAATTCGTCCTGCGCCCGGAATCCGAAATACACGGCTTCGGGCTGTTTCGGAAGAGAGGCGGCAAATGCCCGCAGGGAATCGTTGTCCTGTTCGTCGAGCAGGGCGAACGAGATGCCGAGGCGGGCGGCGAGTCTGGCGGCGGCGCGTCCGCTGACGCCGCACCCGGCAATGAGGGTCATGGTTTCAGGTTTGTCTGTCACTGGTCATTATCCTTCAAAGTGTTTTTGTCCGTGAACTCCTTCATGAGGACCGGATCGCGTTTGTACCATGTGTGCAGGTCCAGGTTCTGATCATTGAAGATCGTTTCGAGGTCTTCCGGCTCGAGATGCCGGTATGCCATAAGTTGTTCGAGGCGTTCCCGCGCGGCGTCGACCGCGCCCCTGCTTCCGAGGCGTTCGTAGACGTCCGCGAGCATGAGAAGCGGCAGGACGGACCGCGGACGCAGGGCCATGGCGCGTTTGAGGAAGGGTACGGCGTCCGCCGGATGCCCGCCGAGCACGCATGCACGGGCGAAATAATCGTTGACGTAGCCGAAGTCGGGCGTGCTGCTCGAGGCGAACATGGCGTAGTAGCGCGAAGCGTGCGCCGTGTCGTGAAGCGAAGCATGGTTGAGCGCGCGGGATTTGAGCGGCAGGCTCGAACCGGGCATGGACGCAGCCATGAGGTAGAGCCGCGCCGCGTCGTCGTGCCGCCCTTCCAGTGCGACGTTGTCCGCGTGCCAGGCGATCGATTCCGCCGCCAGGTTCGCGAACGCGGAGAAGAGGGCGGTTCCGAGCAGGACGACTCCGAGTGAGAAGAGCGCGGGCCGGATCAGGCGTCCCGTGCGTTGCTCCGGCGGACGGCTTCGTTCAAGCTTCTTCAGAAACTCCCAGCGGAACCGCCTCAAAATGGCCGGCGGCCTCCAGAACGGCGCGGGCGCGCCTTCGCGTTCGTGGATGAGGAGTCCGAGGAAGATCATGACGAGGAGGTTGGTCGGCCAGCGGAAGAGCACGAGGTCAAACTGCGCATGAACGAGCAGCCCGGCGAGGCACAGCATTGAAAGCCTTGTTTCATCGTCCATTCCGCAGTTCCGGAATTCCCAGGCCGTCATCCCCGCCGGCATTTTTTCGTCCGTGCGGACCCAGGTTTCTCCGGCGATGCGTTTCGCGGCGAAAAACATGGGCTCCAGCACAAGATAAAGCCAGCAGAGCAGCCCGAGGATGCCGGACGTCGCCGCGATGTAGAGCAGGTGGTTGTGCGGATGGTCGACGCGCACGGCGGAGTGCCGCATGGAGAAAAACTCCGGACGGCGGAAGTTCAGGTATTCCTGTTCGAACGACGGCGCGCCGAACCCGATTTCCGGCTGTTCGGCGATCATGCTCATGGTCGTGTTCGCCAGGAAGACGCGTTCGTCGCGGGAAAGGTTCTCCAGGATGCGGTCGTGAGGAACGAAGAACGCGAACCAGAGCGAGCCGACGATGGCCGCCGTCAGCACGGCGAACAGCGTCAGGCGGCGTCCGCGGTGTTTCAGCTTCAGGAATCCCCACAGCGCTCCGGCTGCCGCGATGCCAAGAAGCGTGCCGCGCGAGTCCGTCAGCGCGATTTGCCAGACGGTTATGCCTGCGACGAGGAGGAGAGTCCCGTTGCGCCAGAGAGCGTTCACACTCCAATTTTCCTCGGAGGGACACCATTTCCATGCCGTCAGGATTGCGAACGGCGCGGTGACGGCGAGCAGCGCAGCGTTCCAGTTGATGTTCTGTGGCAGGCCGAAGAGCATCCAGTGCAGCCCGTAATACTCGACGAATCCGAGCGCGACGTCGATCAGCCAGAGGAGCGTCAGAAACCACGGCAGAAGACGTTTGAGCTCGTGGGCGAAGGTGCAGACGGCGAACGGAACGGCGACCGAAAGGAAAAGCTCGCCCGTTTCCGCGGCGTTGTACTGTCCCGCGTGCCGGAGCCCGTGCCACACCCCGATACCGAGCAGGATCCCGGCGGCGAAAAGCAGGCCGCGCGGGAGATGGTCGTAAACCGCCATGACACGCTGCGGAAAAAGCAGGGCCGCGCCCGCCATCGCGAGCACGATTGTGCCGGTCTCGAAGAAACGGAACGACCACGACGGCACGCAGAGGAGCATCCCCGGGCAGACCAACAGAGCGGCCAGGAAAATGAACACTGCGGCGGTCATGGCGCTGCGTGTGGTTGTCTCCTCGTTCGGCATGACGTTTTTCTCCAGTTACACTGAAAAATGGCAATCTAAATACTGTACATGCGGAATCCGTTTTTTCAAGGTTTTTGTGTCTGCGGCACGCTTTTTTCTTCCGGACGGCGCCGGTTGTTCGCATCTTTCCCGAAAAAAATGCGAAAGCGGGCACAAAAACGCTTTTTTCACTTGCGAAACGCGCGTTGACGCGTTACATTATGTAACGGCGGGGCACCAAAGCCCGTCAGGAAGGGCAACAATGAAAGACGACAAAGACAATCAGAACATGGAATTCACGGAGGCGAAGGACCAGGCGTCCTTTGCTCCGCTCAGCATTACGGTTTCAGGAGAAAAAGGAAATGATCCGTCCCATGACGACTCTCCGGAGGATCGCATCATCGACGCGCCCGCTCTCATCCTGGGCGGCATCGTCGTGTTTCCCCACGCCCTCACGCCGCTCGTCCTGAATGACCCCGGCATGATCTCGATGATGGACGCCGCCTCGTCCGGCGACCGAATGATCGCGCTGTTCCCGGAGATCCCGGACGACGAATCCATGCGTGGCCTGATCAAGGGCAAGGCGTTCGACCCGAACACGAGCTCGTTCCTGCTTAATAAGCGCAGGATCGCGTCCGTCGGCGCGCTCGCCCGCATTGTGAAGACCCTGAAGTTTCCGGACGGCACGGTCCGCGTGCTCGTGCGCGGCATCGCGCGCTGCCGTTTCATGACGGTCGTGCCGGGCAAGCCGTACATGGTCATGAAGGTGCATCGGCTTTCCGACGCCCCGGACACGTCGATGGAGACCGCGGCGATGGTCCGCAACGCGACCAAGCAGTTCCAGGAGGTCATCTCGTTCGCGCCGAATTTCCCGGAGGAACTGAAGATCGCCGTGCTGAACATGACGGACAATTCGCGCATCGCGGACGTGATCGCCGATACGCTCAACATCTCCTTCGCGGAAAAGGTCGTCCTGCTTACCGAGCTGAAACTCCAGGAGCGCCTGCATTTTCTGACGATCCTGCTCAACCGCGAGCTCGAGGTCCTGCGCCTTGGCTCCGAGATCCAGCGCCAGGTCCACGACGCCATGTCGAAGCAGCAGAGAGAGTTCTTCCTGCGCGAACAGCTCAAGCAGATTCGCGAGGAGCTCGGCGAGGACAACCGCAACCCGGACGTGGTCGCGATCTCGGAGCGCATCGAAAAGGCGCATCTACCGGAAGCTCCGTACAAGGTCGTGACCAAGGAGCTCGAACGCCTCAACATGGTCCCCCCCTCCTCGCCGGAGTACAACATCTCCTACACCTACATCGACTGGCTGCTCAGCGTGCCGTGGACGCAGGCGACCGAGGAGCGCGCCGACGTGCAGGTCGCCGCCTCCGTACTCGACGCCGACCACTACGGCCTGAAGGACGTGAAGGAGCGCATCCTCGAATTCCTCGCAGTCCACCAGCTCAAGAAGAACAGCAAGTCCCCCATCATCTGCTTCATCGGGCCGCCCGGCGTCGGCAAGACCTCGCTCGGCCGCTCCATCGCCGTCTCCCTCAACCGCAAGTTCGTCCGCATGTCGCTCGGCGGCATCCGCGACGAGGCAGAGATACGCGGCCACCGCCGCACCTACATCGGCGCGCTCCCCGGACGCATCATCCAGGGCATGAAACGCGCCGGGACGGTCAATCCGGTGTTCATGCTGGACGAGCTCGACAAGCTCGGCAGCGACTACAAGGGCGATCCCGCGTCCGCGCTGCTCGAAGTGCTCGACCCGGAGCAGAACAAGGCGTTCAACGACCATTATCTCGAGGTCGACTACGACCTCAGCAAAGTCATGTTCATCGCGACCGCGAACATGCTGGAGACCATCCCGCGTCCGCTGCTCGACCGCATGGAGATCATCCGTCTGCCCGGTTACACCGCGCTCGAAAAGGAGCAGATCGCGAAACGCTACCTCATCCCGCGCCAGATGGTCGAAAACGGCCTCGACAACTCCTTCGTGCGCTTCAAGCACAGCGCCGCGTTCGAGATCATCGAGCATTACACCATGGAGTCCGGCGTCCGCAGCCTGGAACGCACGATCGCTTCGGTCTGCCGCAAGCTCGTCCGCAGATTCGTGGAGCAGAACGGCGGCCAGCCGCCTGAAAAGCCGGTCGTCGTGGACGATGCGCTGGTCCGCGAACTGCTCGGCCCGCGCAAGTTCACCAGCGACGAGAGCGAGAACATCCCGCGCGTCGGTATCGTGACCGGCATGGCTTGGACCAGCTACGGCGGCACCACGCTGGAGGTCGAGGCCGCAAAGATGCCCGGCCGCGGCGAACTGAAGCTCACAGGTTCGCTCGGCGATGTCATGAAGGAAAGCGCGCTCGCGGCGTTCAGCTACGTCCGCGGACACGCCAAAGCGCTCGGCATTAATCAGAAGCTTTTCAAGGAAAACGATTTTCATATCCATGTGCCGGACGGCGCCACGCCGAAGGACGGCCCTTCCGCGGGCGTTACGCTCGCCACCGCCATCGTCTCGCTCCTCACGGGCAAGCCTGTACGGCCGCGCCTCTCCATGACCGGCGAGATCACCCTCAGCGGCAAGGTCACGCCCATCGGCGGCGTCCGCGAGAAGGTGATCGCGGCGCTCCGTGCCGGGATCCGCGACGTCGTGCTGCCCGCCGACAACGAGAAGGACCTGGAGGACGTCCCGCAGGAGGTCCGCAGCAGGATCACGTTCCACTTCGTCCGCACCATCGACGAGGTGCTGAAGATCGCGATGCCGAAGAATGTGAAGCCGTACGTCCCGAAACGCGCCGAGAAGGTCAAGGACGAGTTCTACGAGTACGACGATTATCTGTTCCAGAAGGTCGAACCCGAGGACAAGAAGCCGGAACGGAAGCCGGATTCCAAGCCCGAAGCCAAGTCGGATAATAAGCCGGCCGCGCCGGAGGCGGAGAAGCCCGCTGAAGAGAAACCTGCCGAGGAAAAGCCCGCCGCCAAGCCCACTGCAAAGCCAACGGAACCCGCGAAACCTGTTCAATCCGAGGCGAAACCGGAATCCGAGGCGAAACCGGAGGAAAAACCGTCCGCACCGGAAGCGAAGAAGCCGGAGCCCGCGCCCGCCGAAGAAAAGAAGCCGGAACCGCCGAAGCCGGAGCATCATCCCGCCTCGCAGTTCGAGTTCAGGATGCCGATGCTGGTCGTGAATTACGGGAAAAAACCGAACGCCTCGTTCACGGTCGGCCAACCCCCGCTCAAAGCGCCCGAACAGCACTCCCTGCCGGAACCTCAGAAACCCGCCCCGGCAAAGTCGTTCAAGGCGTCGGAAAAAATGCACCTCGACGTGAAGATATCGACCTCGAACGAAGCCGTGGATGGCCCGGTGATCTCGCTTCATGCTCCCGTGAAGGCGGAAAACCCCGTTTCCGCTTCGTCGCATAAAAAGCCCGCACGCAAGGCCGCGCCGAAGAACTTCCGTCCGGCGAAACCGCAGAAACTCCGGGTCAAAGTCTCGTCTGCGTCCGTCGCGCAGGCCGGAGACGCCCCGGAGAAGAAGACGCCGCGCAAAAAGGCAAAACCCGCCGCCCCGGCCAAGAAAGGAAAATGACCATGATCCGTATTTCCCCCCGTTTGATCCTTTGTTCCCTGCTGACCCTGGCGGCCGCCTCGTTCGCGTATGCCGCCGACGAACCCGCGAAAGAAGCTGAACCGCAGAAGGACCTTCCGCCCGAAATTCTTCAGGTGCTCTTCCCCGAAGGCGTCGAGACCGACCCCGCGAAGATCTCCGCCGAAGCGTTCCTCCGCATGGCGCGCCGCGCCCCCGCCGGCGAATCCTGGGCGAAGATGGAAGGCACCGCCACGCACCGCCGCAGCGGTTCCAGCGCAGTGAAGGACACGATCCGCGTCGGTATCCGGTTCACCCCGAAACGCGTGATCGCGCAGCTCGTGTTCGCCGGAAACGAATACTACGAGATGGGTCAGACGTTCGATACACCGCCCGTTTTCACGCAGGAGACCGACGTCCCGGACAAGGACAAGACGCGCCTCTCCCTGTACGGCATCATGCCGTCCGACCTCACGCTCGGCTTCCTCTACCGCGACCTCGTGCGCGAGGAGAAACCAGAGAGCGTGAAGATGATCGACTGCCGCGTCTTCGTGCTGAAGGGCGGCGAGAACGACTATGTGCGCGTCTGGCTGAGCACGGAATACTTCTTCCCGCTGAAGGCGCACTGGTTCCGCGCGCTCCCCGATGAAAAAACCAAGCCGTACCGCGAGCTCGAGCTCGGCGGCGTGAAGAAGGAAAACGATTTCTACGTCGTGCAGGAGCTGTTCCTGTTCGGGCAGGACTGGCGCACCCGCGTCGAGTTCGACAAACGCGACGCCGGACGCGTGGAGGAGGCGAAGGCGCCCGCCGACCTCTTCCTCTCGAAGGACGACGAAACGCCCGCTGCCCCCGCTCCGGCTGAGGACGCGAGCAAAGATAAGGACAAGGCAAAGGAAGACAAGGAAGAGAAGAAATGAACTTCCGCACGGTCAGGGTCATCCGAAACGGGCTCCGGCGCGGCGAATCCGGTCAGGCTTTCGCCGAGCTCACGGTCTCGCTCGTCGCGATCCTGGCCGCGTTCGTCGGGTTCCTGCTGGTTGCGGCGCTCAGTTCGGACCGCGTGTCGACGCTCATTCGTGCCCGCGAAGAGGCCGACATGAAGAGCGCGGGCGGCGTTTCCTCGCAGGGCGGCGACAGCATCCGCTACTGGGACTACGGCGCGGACGAGATCCCGTTCACGACGGACGACCGCGCCGTGCTCGGTTCCGCGGGCGACGGCGCGCTGTTCAAGCGCCAGCTCGCCGACAACACCGGCCATGTGGCGCTCACCAACCCGCCGTCCGCCTCGACCCTCGGCAGCGATTTCGCCTCGCTTCAGGACGCCAACCTGTTCGTGAACGCCGCAAGCCTGGCATCCGGCGACGCCGGCACCACGAATACGCTCCGCGACCACAAGATCGACTCGCTCGAACCCGCGATCCGCTGGCTCTTCGGCGTCGGCGGCACCCGTGTCGAGGAGAAAGTCTACATGCCCGCCCACAAGGAACTTTCCGATGAAAGAAGTGATTGAATTGAACGACCCCCACGCAAAAGTCATGACGCTGGAACAGGCCGTCGAGGCCCGGAAGAAACTCGCCGCCGCGGGCCGCAAGCTCGCGGTCACCAACGGCTGTTTCGACCTGCTCCACCGCGGCCACGCCGAATACCTCATGCAGGCGCGCTCCCTCGCCGACGCGCTGTTCGTGCTCATCAACAGCGACGAATCCGTCCGCGCGCTGAAGGGCTCCACGCGCCCCGTCAACCAGGAGCTCGACCGCGCGTTTCTGCTGGCGTGCCTGGAGTTCGTCGACGGCGTGATCGTGTTCCGTTCGTCCCGCTGCGACCGCGAGCTCGCCGCGCTGAAGCCCGACGTCTATGCGAAGGGCGGCGACTACACGGTCGAATCCCTCGATCCCTCCGAACGCGCCGCCCTGCTCGAAGCCGGTTCGGACATCCGTTTCATCCCGTTCGTCCCCGGATATTCCACCACAGGAACCCTCAAAAAAGCCGCTGGAAAAGGAGACTGATCCCCCCGATGTCCGTCACACTCACCCCCCTCTACGATGCACAGACGATTGGCCGCCGCGTCGACGAGCTCGCCGACGAGATCACCCGCGCCTATGCCGGACAGGAACTTACCGCCATTATCATCATGAACGGCGGGTTCTTCTTCGCCGCCGATCTGCTGCGGCATGTCAATTTGCCCGTACGCGTGGATTCGCTCCCCGCCGGTTCCTATCTGCACCATGCTTCCACCGGACAGCTCACGATGCGCGGCAGCCTGAAACTCGATGTGAAGGGCCGCCATGTCCTCCTGATCGACGACATTCTGGATACCGGATTCACGCTCGCCGAGCTTCAGAAAAAGATCCTGGCGGACGGCGCGCTTTCCTGCCGCACCTGCGTTCTGTTCGACAAGGCCATTCCGCCCGAACAAAAAAAGGCGAAACCCGACTGGTTTGGATTCCGCGCCCCGCCGCAATACCTCGTCGGCTGCGGCATGGACTCCGACGAACTCTACCGCAACCTTCCCGACATCTGCATCCTCCGCGAATCCTGACCTCCGCGCCTTAACCTCCCCGACTGCATCCTTAGCGAATCCTGAAACCCCGCGCGTACCACTGCCTCGCCCGCCACTTCGCACCTCACGATTCCATCAAACCTAAATTATAAATATTTTGCACTCGCGTCTCGCGGTAAAAGAAACTGTCGAGCGCAAGCGAGTTTACCGAGGAGCGTAGCGACCCCCGAAGGGACATCCCCAAATAACGCCTCCATTAGCCTTCGCGTAAAGAGTGATTCCCGGATACAACGACATAAAATGCTTTTTTTTTGATACCATGCTTGACATCCGGTCAATGCCTGCTATAGTATCCATAAACATTCACACATATCACGTTAATCAAAGACCAGTCCCAGGAGAACAGGGCAATGGTCGGGCGTAATTCCTAGAGGACGGCCTCGCGGATAGCTTAAATGGAAGAAAAATATATATCGCATTAACAGATAGATGAAATAATGCATAATAACTATGAATGATCATCCAATAATAATAAGCAACTCTCATATCTTTACAGGAGACGCTTTTTCAGTACTAAAGCAACTACCGGATAAAATTGCAAGTTGTATTGTTACGTCCCCTCCGTATTGGGGATTGCGTGACTATAGTATTGCCTGTCAAATAGGTCTAGAACCTCTATTGGATGATTACATTCAGACCTTGGTCTCTGTTTTTCGAGAAGCAAGACGAGTGTTGCGAGATGATGGTACATTTTGGTTAAATATCGGGGATGGTTATACTAGTGGCAATAGAAAATGGCGCGCTCCTGACAAAAAAAATCCGGCACGTGCGATGAATATAAGACCAGATACTCCTAATGGTCTGAAACCCAAAGACTTGCTAGGTATACCGTGGAGATTGGCATTTGCCCTGCAGCAGGACGGTTGGTATCTGCGAGAAGATATTATTTGGAATAAACCAAATGCAATGCCGGAAAGCGTAAAAGATAGACCTAGTAAATCTCACGAATATATCTTCTTGTTGTCGAAATCAGAAAAGTATTTTTATGATTCGGAGAGCATAAAGGAAGATGCATGCAATGGAAAAAAACGCAATAAACGTAGTGTTTGGGATGTGAACGTTCAAGGATTTAATGGAGCACACTTTGCGACATTCCCAATAGATCTAGTACTCCCATGTATAAAAGCAGGAAGTCAAGAAAATGATTTTGTGCTTGATCCTTTTTTTGGTGCAGGAACTGTGGGGGTTGCCTGTAAAATACTAAAGCGGAAATATATTGGAATTGAATTAAACCCAGCATATGTCGCGATTGCAGAAAAACGCCTTGCAGATTTATTTTGATTATACAAATAAGGAGACAATATTATGATAGAACTTCCTGCACCAAGTTTGCAAATCGGTTTTGCTATGAGATTGATGTCCTTAAAACAAAAATGTTTGCAATTTGCTCTAAGGAGAGCTGTATCCTCGGTCGACATACAGGATTTGGACAAAGAATTAGTAATTTATGTTGGTAAAAAACATCTTGCAAAAATGGCGGCGAAGGGCCTTCGGGGAGAATTATTATTTGCTGTTCCGTGCATTATTATGAAATCTCCGGCATTGTTAGGCTACTATCGTTTACTATTGGGTTATAGCCAAAAATCCTTTTATAATAGCTCAACAGGCTTTTCTGTTTTCAGAAAATGCGAAGACGATGATATTTTAACACCAAATGCTAGTTCAAAGCTCAACGAAGCATGTCTAGAATTGTGCAATGCAGGAAAAGTTCTTTTTGATGGAATTGGTGCTGAGCTTATAAGCAAAAACCTTTTGCATGAACTCAGTCTCTTAACATTGGGCCCTCAACTTCGGGGCGCTATTAGCAACACAATTGGTCAAGATGGTATAAAATCGGTTTTCCGAATCATTCTTGCTATTGTAAAAAAGTCTGCCATAATGCATGATGAAACACGCGGAATAATTGTTGTCGAGAATGCAGCAAAACGTAGAGTTACTATTGAATTCTCGTCAGATCCAGATATTGTGATTACCGAAAAGGTTTCAGAGAAAACAACAAAGAAAATTGTTGCCATTGAAATAAAAGCCGGAGCAGATATAGCCAACATACACAACAGACTTGGGGAAGCAGAAAAAAGTCACCAAAAAGCGAAACTTGATGGATTCGCTGAATGTTGGACAATTATTAATGTGGACTTAGATTATTCTGTTGCTAAAAAAGAGACTCCAAGCACAAATAGATTTTATAAATTATCATGTTTGTTGGATCCTTGTTCCGAAGAATTCAATGATTTTATGGATCAAGTCGTTTATTTTACAGGTATTCCAAATAATAACAATAAAATCTAGAGGACGCTCAAATGAAATCCATTAACGTTGAAATTACAAGTGAAGCCTTACAGAAACATGCGTCCTGTGATGTCTATGATGCATTGGGACAAGTGATTTTTAATGCTATTGACTCTTCAGCAAAAAAAGTCGATATTTTTTTTGAATATGAAGAGGAAGGGTTGAATCAAGGAGATTTGTCTTCTAAGGAAATCTCTTGTATCCGGGTAAAAGACGATGGTTCTGGAATCCCATTTGATTCTGCTGAATCCTTTTTTAGTCAATACAATAAATCTTGGAAAAAAGGCCTGACACGACCTGACGGGAGGCCTTACCAAGGCAAGCAAGGGATTGGTCGTTTTAAGTACTTTTCACTGGGACATGATATTCAGTGGAATACCTGTTATCAAAGAGAATCTGGGGATTACTATAAATACTCTATTCAAAATAGTTTTTCTGATCCGAAACATTTTCCTATTCAAGAGGAAGAAAAAACAACTAATACCAATGTCGGAACTGAAGTTGTTCTTCGAAAAATCACATCTAATGCTAAACAAAAGCTTTGTGATAAAAATATATTATTTCGCATAGCTGAACTCGTTGGACTATATATAAAAAGTAATCCTCAGTTTATGTTGTTTGTAAACGGGAAGATATTAAATCCAAACGATTTTGTAGATGACGAAGAAACAGGAACATTTGTCGTTAAATTGGATGAAATAGATTACGTCTTTAAGTATACTTTTATTGTATGGAAACCGGAATATTCCTTTGCTCAGCACAAACACACGTTTTTATTTGATGAAAGTTTTAATTACAAAGGTGTTTTTGCCTCTGGAGTAAATGCGGCAGATACTA
>JBGUKB010000108.1:0-16575 GCA_045114235.1 Victivallales bacterium | reverse complement strand
AGCCAGCATGTTGCTGGAGGATTCCTTGGTGGTGAGCCCCTGACGCTGCACTTCCTGCGGAAGCGAGGCCTGAGCCCAGTTCACCCGATTCTGCGTATTGACGGTGTTTTTGTCGCCGTCCGTCCCGATGTCAAAACACACTTTGATCGTGGCCCTGCCGTCATCCGCGGCTGTCGAGGTCATGTAGAGCATATCCTTGACGCCGTTGAGCTGGGATTCGATCGGCTGGATCACGGTATCCATCACCGTCTGGGCATCCGCCCCGGGATAGTTGGCGGTGATGTTGATCTGACACGGCGCGATATCCGGATAGAGCGTGACCGGAAGCGTATAAATCCCGATGGCTCCGCCAAGCAGGATGAGGATCGAAATGACGATCGCGAACCGGGGCCGGTTGATGAAGAATTCACTGATCATGGCAATCCCCGGTTGTTATTCCGCTTCTGCTGTGTTATGCTGCCCGGCCGCGGATTCGGATTCCCCGGTCGCGGCTTTCTCCTGCGAGGAAACGGAAAACTGCCTGCCGGGAACCGCCTGCTGCGGCGTGATCGGCTTGACTTCATCTCCGGACCCCGCCTTCTGCAGACCGTCGACGACAACGCTTTCTCCCGCCTCGAGTCCCGAGGCGATGACCCTGTAATCGCCGTTCTTCATCCCGACGACGATCTTCCTCCGTTCGATCCGGTTGTCCGAATCGACGACATAAACGAAATCGCCGAGCTGCTCCCGAAGGATCGCCGCCTGTTTGACCATGACCCGTTTCTGGGGCAGGGCGACCTGAACGTTGACTTTTACATACATCCCCGAATCCAGCAGTTCCTCGGCGTTTTCCGCCGTGGCCTGGACACGGAACGTGCCGTCCTGCACCCGGTTGTTCCATGCGGAGATCCAGACTTTTTCCTGATATTCCTTGCCGTTCGGGAGGAATACCTTCACTTTGGGGCTTGTCTCGGGATCGTCTTTCGTTACGGGATAGCTTTCATAGATCCTGAACACGGTAAGTTCGTCGATGGAGAAATAGATCTTGACATTGCCTACGGACGTGATGGTGGCGAGAGGGCCGCTGGAGGGGCCTACCATATTGCCCACGCTGTAGGTCTTGAACCCGATATAACCATCGAACGGAGCCATGATCTGCGTATAGCTGAGCGTGACTTTCTTCTCGGCCAGCTCCGCTTCGGCGGACTTCAGTTCGGCCTCGGCGGTCCGGAGGTCCATTTCCGCCGTGTCATAATTGCGCTGGGAGGTCGCATTGGTCCTCAAAAGCGATTCCTGCCGCTCGAATTCGACTTTTTTGTTGGTCAGTTCCGCATTGCATTTGTTGACTTCGGCTTCCGCCTTTTTGACCGCCGCCTCATAGACCGCGGGATCGATCTGGAAAAGCTTGGTGCCTTTTTTCACGAATTCCCCTTCCGTGAAATTGGCTTCGGTCAGGAACCCGGAAACATTGGCGGAAAGATGGACAGTCTCAAATGCCTGAACCTCTCCGATCTCAGTCACAGTATCGGCGAATTCCATTTCGATGGCGGGTTCGACAACGACCGCGGGCACGGTGCGGACTTCAGGCTCTTCTTCGTCGCAGCCCGAAAGCAGGATCAAACTGCCGACCGCCGCCGCAAGAACAGGATTGATTTTCATGAAGACTATCCTTTCTTTGGGAAACTTGTGTTAGCACTTTTTTCCGATACGCATAATTTACACCGCCAATGTAAAAAATCAAAGGAAATAATCCCCTTCCTGCCTGTTTTTTTGTTGGTGCTTTCTGCTGAATTGCGCGGAATCCTCCTCTGTCTGTGCCCAAGTTGCCCCGGTTCGCTCAATGGACGCACGAAAAACACCACTCGCTTGACACATGTCATGGAGAAAACAGGCTCAAATCAATCGTGCGTGTGCCTGCGAGACGCGAAACAAAGTCCTTCGCGTTTTGAAGGACTCGGTTTTGAATGAATAATGCGCGCTTATGCTTCTTTTCAGCGCATGATCTCCGTGGCCTTGCGCGAGGCGAAGTAAGCTCACAGAGAAACGGAGAAGGGGCATCAGCCTGTTTTGGTGCTGATGCCCCTCTCGTTCTTGTGTCATATCTTTCCTTTAGGCAAGCAAGCCCTTGTTTTCCTCGAATATCTTCTGCGAGGTGAATTCGGCAAACGCGCCGGCGGACGTGAGCGCAGCATAGGCATCCGATCCGTCGTCGCCGAATTTGAGCGTGACCTTGTCCGCCGCGATGCCGGAGACATTGACGCTGTTCGTGCCGTCCGTGTAGGTCAGCGAGGACGCATCCCAGTTGTCCAAACTGCCGCCGGCGAACCAGAGCGTGACCTTGCCGCCCGCGAGCTGTTCGACTTCATCCGTTCCCCAGTTGTCACAGAACGTGAAGATGTCGTTTCCGCCGCCGCCGTGCATACGGTCGTTGCCGATGCCGCCCGCGATGACGTCGTTGCCGGACGCGCCGACGAGCCGGTCGTTGCCGGCATCGCCGAACAGGAAATTGTCGCCCTTGTTCGCCCAGATGATGTCGTTTCCGTCGCCGCCGCGAATGGCCAGGCCGTCGCCCGTGTATTCGAAGCGCTGGCTGGTCATATCCATGATGTCGTTGCCGGCTCCGGCACGGATTTCGTCGATCTGAGCGATACGCGACTGGCTCAAGCCGAGTTTATCAGGAGAAGCGGAGTAGATGTCGTCTACGAAGAGCGAATCGCCGTTGGCGTCGTCCGTCATCAGCAGGACATTGGCGTCTGCCGAGCCTTCGAAGATGTCCGTGAGCTTGTTCTTGCCGAAAACGGAAACGGACTCCCCGGTGCCGCTCCAGGTGTCATTTTTGGAGCCAACATGCTGGGCGACATAGCAGGATTCCCATGTCCCGGCTTTGTTTACGAAGAACACGTCCGCATCGCCGTCCGCATCCGACTTGACGAGTTTCGGTTCATTGTTTGCCGCTTCCGCAGCCACGGGACCCACAACGGTCCATTCTTCGCCGCCTGCCGGCCTGACGCGCATCTGGTAGTTGCCTGCGGGCATCTGGAAGGAGTCCAGCGAATTGGTGTTGACCGCAACCTGGATCACATGCTCGAAGCCGTCCGCGGAGTATTCCACGATGTACTGCGTGGCGCCCGTGATCTTTTCCCAGGTCTGCGTCTGGGGAGCGACGCCCGGAACGGGGTCATGGATGATGTTGTCGAACGTGAGGAAGTTCGTTCCTTCGTTTCCTGCGGCATCCGTAGACAGGAAGTTGTAGGTCCCATTGTCCGTGACCGTGATCGGCTCCCTGTATTCCGTCCATTCGCCGGAATCTCCGATCCGGTAATAGATCGGGCTGCCATCATTCGTTCTCGCCGTGATCGTGGCCTCCTGGAGCGGCGTCTGAGTGTCGCCAGTCAGCGTGATGACTGGAGCATCTTTGTCAATGTTCTTAACCTCATAGCTGATGATTTCGGATTCGTTGCCCGACGTATCGACCGCCATAAAGTTGACGGTCGCATTATCCGTGAGGACCACTCCGCTTTCGTAGGCGGTCCATTTGCCGGTCTCCCCGACTTTGTAAAGAGCTTCGGCTACGCCCTCATCGTCGGCAAAAGAGGCCGTTACGGTCACATTCTGATTCGTCGGCGCCGTAATATCCGCCTTCACGTCGGAGACTGTCGGCGGAGTGGAATCCACCATTTCCGCCAGGACCTCGACTGCAACGGAGAGGACGGAACCGGTCAGATTCAACGTATAATTCACATCGCCGATCTGAACCTTTTCATTGAGTGCAAGCGTATCGAGTTCAACGCCCGAAGCTTTTTCCACGGAAATCGTGCTGTTGAACGCCGACGCGCCTTCAGCAAGTTTGTAATCGTACGTTCCGATCTTCAAAGACGTATCCACCGTGAGCGTATACACCGGCGCTCCCTGAATGATCGAAAGGTCATTCACCAGAGCCGTTTCCGCCCCCGCTTCCGCCTGCCTCAGGTTGAAATTGAGGATCGCCCCTTCCGCCATCGAGACGACGGCTCCGTCTTCATACGTCTGGTTTCCGGTGAGCTTTCCTCCACTGGAGACCAGAAGGTTTCCATCGGAGCTGACTGAAGCTCCGTTCGCGGTTCCTCCGTCGAAAACGAACAGGTAGCCGTAGCCGTCAATAGTGGTATCGTTCGCGGTCGTCCCGGAATGGAGCGTGGCGGAGGAGGCGTACAGTCCAAGTCCGTCAAACGTATTGGGCGTGAACGTGACGTCCGCGCCGTCCTCGACGTAGACGAATCCGCCGATTTCCTTGACTCTGTGTGCGATGCCGCCCGCATAGATCTCAAGTCTGCCGCCTTGATTGACAGTAACACCGGTCGCGGTCGTGCCGGAATGGATCGTGGCGGAGTTCCCATTGATCACTTCAAGATTTTCGAACGTATTGGAAACGAACTTGACGTCCGCGCCGTCCTTGATGGAGACGAATCCGCCGTTTTCCTTGACTTCATTGGCGATGCCGCCCGAATTGACTTCAAGCCTGCAACCCCATTTGACCTCAACGCCGGTCGCGGTCGTGCTGGAGTGGATCGAGGCGGAGGTCCACTCCTTCATTTCAAGTCCGGTGATCGAGTTGGAAACGAACGAAACATCCGCACCGTCCTCAATGGAGACGAATCCGCCGTTTTCCTTGATATTATGTGCTGAGCCGCCCCCGACAACGTGGAGAGCGCCGCCGGAAGTGACCTCGGTGTCGCTGGCAATGCCGCCGTTGTAGATATAGAAAAGGCCTCCATGGTTGACGGTCGTGCCGACGGCGGAACCGTTATCGTAGACGTACAGAGTAGCGGAAGTAATGACAGCGTTGGTCGCAATCGTATTGGAGTGGAGCGTGGCGTAGTTCTGATCTGTCAGTTCAAGTCCGTCGATCGTATTGGGTACGAACATGACATCCCCGTTGGTCTCGACCGCGACGTATCCGCCATTTTCCTTGATATTAGATGCTTTTCCGCCGTCTTCGATTTCGAGAAAGCCTCCGGGATTGACGACCGTGTCGGCGACGGAACCGCCGGAGGAAATCAGAAGATATCCGCCGTCATGGACGTTGACGTCTTTGGCGCTCCTGCCGTCGAGGATCCGCTTCGTTACGCCGGCCAGGTCGCCGGTGAACACGGATACACCGTCGTCCGGGAGGACTGTGACCAGGAGCGAGTATTTGCCGGTATCATCGCCATATGCATTGACCGTGGCATAATAGGTCCCGGGGCCGAGTCTCTCCGCAACGCTTGAGAAACACGATGCTCCGTAGTCGTCGTTGTACGCGATCTCGTACTGGTCGCTGCCATAGAGGTATAAAACCGTGTCGACAGAAGAATCTTCGCCCCCGGTTGTCGTCAGCGTGACATCGGCCTCCTGCGTCAGCGTGAAGGAAAAGTAATCCACCTCTCCGGCGACGGCGACGGAGGCGTCGTCCGCCGATTTGATCGCATCGTCGGTCCCCAGGTCATACGCCGTGTCGAAGGAATGGTTGTCGCCGTAGGCGTCGACGAGTCCGGCCGGGATGATATTCGTCACTTCGTAGGAAACGAGCTCCGATTCGTTCCCCGCCGCGTCGACGGCCTTGAAATAGACGGTGCCGTTCGTCGTTACGACCACGCCGTCGGCGGGATATTCGAACCATTGACCGCCATCGATCCTGTACCTTGCCGACACGACCCCGACATCATCCGAAAACTCCGCCGTCACCGTCACGTTCCCTTCCGTCGGCTCGGTGATGTCCGCCTGCACGTTGGAAACGACCGGCGCCGTGGTGTCGTCGCTGAGCGAAACCGTGAGGGAGTATTCGTCGATAAGGTCATTGTCATATGCTGTGACTACAACATAATAGGTTCCGGGGTCGAGCGCTTTTGAAATGAGCGAATACGAACTGATTCCGTTTTCGTCATTTTCGGCGATCAACTCTTGATCGCTGTCGTAAAGATACATCACCGTGTCGTCATAGTCGGATCCGTTTGTCGCCAGCTTGACCGTTGCGCGTTCCGTCAGCGTGAAGGTATAGTAGTCTTCTTCTCCGGCGGTGTCGATGGATGCTCCGTATGCCGATTTGATGGCATCGTCGGTCCCCAGGTCATACGCCGTGTCGAAGGAATGGTTGTCGCCGTAGATGTCGGGTCCGGACACGATATTTGTCACTTCGTAGGGAACGATTGCCGAGGTGTTCCCCGCTTCGTCGACGGCCATGAAATAGACGGTCTTGTTCTTCCTTACGACCACGCCGCCGGAGGGATAATCGAGCCAATAGCCGTTTTCCCCGATCATGTACTTTCTTGATGCGACCCCGACGTTGTCCGAAAACTCCGCCGTTACCGTCACCTTCTGATCCGTTGGCTCGGTGATGTCCGCCTGTACGTTGGAAACGACCGGCGGGGTGGTGTCGTCGCTGAGCGAAACCGTGAGGGAGTATTCGTCGATCGTCTGAGTGCCATATGCTTTGACTATGACATAATAGGTCCCGGGATCAAGCGGTTGCGCAATGCGTGAATAGCCGTCCATTCCGGCGTCGTCATTGTAGTTGATCAGCTCCTCATTACTGTCACAAAGGTATAAAACCGTATCGGCAAAGTCGTCGGGCCCGCTTGTCGTCAGCGTGATCGCTGCGCGTTCCGTCAACTTGAATGAATAGTAATCCTTTTCTTCGGCGATGGCGATGGACGCTCCGTCCGCCGATTGGATCGCGGCATCGGTCCCCAGGTCATACGCAGTGTCGAAGGAATGGTTGTCGCCGTAGATGTCGAGTCCCATAGATCAAAAACCTTTCAGTTGAATTTATGTTATCTTGATTTGAGTTCAAAAACAAAAAAGACCGCTCCGCCCGTTCCGCGAGAATCCCGCGGCAATTCCCTCCCGGCGCGCATGCGAATCCATATCCTATAAATATACCACAACTTGGCTGAAATATCAAGCAGTTTCTCCAAAACAAAAAAGGTGCGTCGGCTCAGAAGCGTTTCCTGAACCGGCGGACCTTTATGTACAGAATCTCGTGCGAGGAGAAATGAGTTCGCGGAGGCAAAAAAGGATTCCGCCTTGTTCTTAAACTCCGGTTAATCGACGAACCGTTTCAGCTCGTTTATGAGCTCGTCCACCTTCAGCGGCTTTGCGAGGTGTCCGTCCAGGCCCGCCTGCAGGGACTTTTCCCTGTCTTCCTCGAAGGCGTTGGCGGAGAACGCGAGGATCTTCAGTTTGTTTCCGCCCGGGAGTTTCCGGATGATGGACGTGGCTTCGTATCCGTCCATCACCGGCATCATGATGTCCATCAGGATGAGATCGTAAGCATCGACGCCGTTCTCCCAGATCATGTTGACCGCGGTCTGTCCGTTCAGGGCGGTATCGACGATCATGCCCCGCTGCTGAAGCTGCAGAACTCCGATCTTGAGGTTGAGTTCGTTGTCGTCGACCATCAGGACCTTTTTGCCCTTCAGCGAGACGATTTCGTCTTCCGCGCATGCCTGATCGGGACTTGTTTTCCCGCAGAGCTGCAGGAACAATCGTTTCAGATTGGACGGGAAGACCGGTTTCAGAATGAATCCGTTCACGCCCGCTTCCTTCGCTTCCTTCTCGATCCCGGTCCAGTCGTGCTCGGTCAGGACGACGATGAACGCGCCTGCCCCGGCGGTCTCGCGGATACGGCGGACCGTTTCGAGCCGGTTCTCATCCGGCTTCGACCAGTCCAGGACATAGACTTTGAAGCGGTCGCCGTGACGGAGGGATTCCTCCGTGCGGACAACGGCTTCCTCGCCCGAAGCGCAGCATTCGCCGCGCATGCCGACCGTCTGAAGCATATCGGCGACATTCCGGCACGCATTGACGTCGTCGTCCACGACCAGACCGCGCAGACCTTTCATTTCCGGGATCACGATATCGGAGCCGTTCCCGTCGGCGATCCTGAGTTCCAGAGAAACGACGAATTCGGACCCCTCGCCCTTCTTAGAGGCGACGGTGATCGTGCCGCCCATCATCTCCACGATGTTCCTGGTGATTGCCATCCCCAGCCCGGTGCCCTGGATCTTCGAAACGGCGGGCGTCTCTTCGCGGGTGAACGGATCGAAGATTGTCCTGACGAAATCCTCGCTCATGCCGATGCCGTTGTCCTTGCACCGGAATTCGAACATGCCGCAACCCGCCTTCGAGGCGGTCTTCTGCACGACCCGGAGGGAGATCGTTCCGCCCGGATGCGTGTATTTGATGGCGTTTGAGACCAGATTGAGCAGCACCTGATTCAGGCGCAGTTTGTCGCAGTACACCAGTTCGTTCCTCATGTCCACCGCTTCAAGCAGGAAGGTGTGCTGTTTGGCCTGGATATCCGGATGGACGATGTCGCGGATCGAATGAAGGATCTCCGACAGCGACTCCTCTTTCTCGTGCAGAGTCATCCTGCCGGATTCGATGCGGCTCATGTCCAGGACGTCGTTGATCAGAGAGAGGAGATGTTCCGAGGACCGTGAGATGGTCGACAGGTACTCCCGGACGCGTTCCGGGTCGTCGACGTGGCCGGCCGCGAGACCCGTGAACCCGATGATCGCGTTCATGGGCGTGCGGATGTCGTGGGACATGTTGCTCAGGAACGTCGTCTTGGCGTGGCACGCCGCCTGCGCCATCTGCAATGCAGCCTCGAGCTCCTCCTGCTTCTTTTCGAGCTGTTTCCGAAGTTCGGACTCCAGCTGCCTCTGTTTTTCGATGGTTTCGGAGTACTCCCGCAATTCCCGGTTGATTCCCGCCAGTTTCTGGTTGTTGAGCCGGGCGCCGATCAGGGAATCCTTCGTTTTTCTGGCATTATCCTCCGCCTTGAGCTTTTCGATATACTGTTTTCTTTCACGCCTGTGGAGGATCGAGAACAGGTTCAGGATGATCGCAAGAGAGGAAACGAGGATGAACAGTTCGATGAAGGACTTGACCAGCATATCGGCGTTCACGTGGGATACGCTCTTCCGAACCATTTCCGCCGTAACCACCTTGCCGACAAATGAGTTATAGGCTTCTTTAGCGGAATCGCAAACCGCAAGGCGGAACCACATCAGCGAGGCGAAGAAGATCACAATGAGCACGGTGATCCACACGACGGTGGATTTCCCGAATTTTCCCTGGGAATCCAGAATGAACACGCGCCGGTACATCATGAATCCCACGAAACACCAAATGACCAGCAGCAGGTACGATTCGGTCGAGAGCGAACTCCCTGACAGATAGTTCGGCACCAGCATAAGCGCGGTGAAGACGATCGACATGACGAGGCCGAAAACGCCCGCGGATTTTTCGGCGAGATGATTGCCGTCCTTTTCTTTCCCGACGAGGACGATCACTGCGGCCGAGATGTACCCGTAGGCGATTGCGGCGCCCAGGTTCGACAGATCGACCGGCCAGCCGATCACGGTGCGGCCCAGGAACGGGATCGGGAAGGAAATGCACATCACGGAGAGAATGGCGTTCACGGGGATCCCTTCGCGGTTGCACCGGCCGAACCACCGCGGGATCATGTCGTCGTCGGACATCGCGCGCAACAGGCGGCTGACCGCGATATACGTGGCGAAAAGCGCCGTGAGCTGTCCCGACAGCATGGAGCCGCCGATCACGGCCACTCCCAGCGAACCGAGCGCCTTTTTCGCCGCAGAGAACACGGGCATGCCGTCGATCCCGTGAAGGCGGGGAAGCGCGTCGATGTACGCTTTCCAGTCGGGATATCCGTCCGGCAGGGCGAGGACGGGGAGGATCATGAGCAGGATGTAGACCAGAGCAGAGAGAATGACAGCCGTGAGCAGCAGGGCGAACGTGCGTTTGAGCGGAAACCGGAACTCCGGCGAGGACTGCACGACCGCTTCGAATCCGACGAAAGCCCACGGGACAATGGCCAGCATCCTGATGATCTGGACCGCTTTCGGGGCGCTCGTCGAAAACGCAGGCCCCATGACCGCCATGCCGCCCTTGTGCTGGATCAGTGCGGCGACGAAACAGATCACGACGCCGGCGATAAGGGCAAAGGCAAAGAACATGTGGAGCCCGACCGCGAGGCGTTTGCCGACGATGCAGGCGCAGGCGCACAGCACGATCGCGGCGAGACTCAGCAGGACTTCGCCAAGATACACGTCGAACCCGACCATCGTGTAATGAAACCCGAACTGGAGTGCATCGTCGAAGAGAAACCGGCCCAGCAGGACCAGCGCCGTAGCGTTCGCCCACAGGATCGCCATGTAGGTCAGGAAGAGGAACCAGCCCATCAGGAACCCGTGGTTCTGTCCGAACACTTTCGCGATAAAGCCGTAGGTGCCGCCCGAACCCTGTATGGATGTCGTTACCTTGTGGAAATTGAATGCCAGAACGGCGATCGCCAAGGTCCCGATCAGAAAGCCGACGATCGCGCCAACGGGACCGGCGCCCGGCAGGAACATCGTGCCGGGAAGAACAAATGCTCCCCAGCCGACTGCATAACCGAAGGAGAGCGCAAGCGCCCCCGGGAACGACAGATAACGTTTCTCCTGCATCATATCACCTGACGCCTATCATCGGGGTTGCTTGCAGCCGAGGGAAAGGTTCCACAATATCCATTCAAATCCTCTTGTGTTTTTGTGAACCGGCTATATGTTGATAAATATCCCATAATATACACTCATCATTTCTTTTTTTCAAGGATAATGTATCATGGAGTCGGCATTTCGTCCGCCATTGTTTTTTGCACGCCTGGAATACTTCAAAACCGAAAACCTGCCAACACTCGGAAATCTCTTGCGGAAAAGCACGATGATCTTTTGTCGGAAACCGTCGGAAAGGCGAAAAGAAGAAGGCATCATCGTGAGGGCGATGATGCCGTGCGGACAAAAAATGGTGGTCGCTGGGAGACTCGAACTCTCGACCTCATCCGTGTGAAGGATGCGTTCTAACCAACTGAACTAAGCGACCATCAAATAAAACAGTAAAACATACTATACACCCATTCCCGGAAAAATCAAGCCGCGTTGTGCTTTTTTCCGAAAAAACGGGCGTATGGCGGCATAACGCGTCGCCGCAACACCCCGCCAAAATGCGTCCACGTTCAGGACCAAAAGGCGGAACCGGTTTGGAGATGGCTGCAGGGCGGCACGGCGCCCCGGAGAAAATCGTTTTTTACTGGAGGGAGGCGAGCCACTCGGCGACGGCGTCGGCGGAGCCGCCCTCGGTCTTGATCTCTTCCTCGTAGACCTCGCAGATCATGGCGGAGAGGTGTTCCATGTCGATCTTCTTGCCGGAGAGGTCGCTGACGACTTTCAGCAGGTCGTGCTTGTTGAACGTGTAGTTGTTGGCGGCGACGAGGTCGGCGATCTCCTTGGCGGAGGCGGCGCGGCCGATGGCGTCGCGGAATTCATCGTCGGACATGAGGCGGACACAGAACGCTTTTGCGAGTTCAACGGACATGGTAGGATCCTTTCAGATGGATGTTGAATGAATGTCAGTATGAGATACAATAGCACGGGAGGCGGCTTTTTTCAAACGGGCCCGGCGTTTTTTTCGGCGGTTGGGCAGAACGCAACTTGAAAAAGAGATCGCAGGGAATTATACTATAAACTGTGAATTACATTCCTTCAGAAAGCTCCGTTCCGAAATGCTGATCCTGTTTCTCTGCAAAGTGCTATTTTTCCTGTTCGCGGCTATCCCCGTTTCGGTCGCGATGCTCGCGGCGTGGAATGCCGCGCGTTCGCCTTCGCTTGGGGCGGCGGAACGTTTCCTGCTCGCCGCGGCGTACGGCACGGCGGTCATGCTGGCGTCCGTCGGCGTGCCGGGGATGCTGGGATGCCTGTCGGTCTTTTCCGTGGAGATATGCTACCTGGCGTTTTCGGTCGGTCTGTACTGGATCGCGCGGCGAAAGCAGAAAGGAAACGGGGAAGCCGCCGCCACGGAGAAACCCGCTTTTCCGTTAGAACAGCGCGGAGAAAAGTTCTTTTTCGGGGTGCTTCTGTGCGGGATCGTGATTCTGAGCTTGTCGTGTTTTGCGGCGCACCTGGGGACGGACACCTTTTTCTATCACCTGTACTTCCCGGCGATGTGGCTCAGGAACGGCAGTCTGGCGTACGTGCCGGTCCCGGGGTATACATGCGAGTATTACCCGGCATACGGGGAGATGCTGTACTGCTTCCTGATGGCGCCGACGCCGGGAAGCGCGGATTTCTCATGCCTGCTGCAAGTGTGGGCGCTGGTGCTGAACACCGGGGCGGTCTGTGCGCTCGGAAGCCTGTTCGGCGCATCCCGGACGGCGTCCTTCACGTCCGCCGCGTTGGTCATGTTCACGAGCATGGTCTCCGGCAACGCGGCGATGGCGTACACGGACGTGCTGAACGGCGGATATCTGTCCGCCGGGGTCGCGCTGCTGTGCGCCGGGGCGTCCCGCCGCCATCTGCCATCGTGCCTGGGCGCGGGGATTCTGCTCGGGATCGCCGCCTCGATCAAGCTGACCGGACTGATGCTTTCGCCGGCCCTCGCACTGGCGGTCATGGCGTATTTCTTCCTGCGGAAGCCGGACTCGCGCAAATGCGTCGCGGTGTCCGCCGGGGCAGCCGTTGTCTTCGCCGCGCCGTTCTATCTGCGGAGCTGGATCGTCACGGGGAATCCGTTCTACCCCGTACGGATCCCGCCGTTTTTTACCGTCGGTCTTGAATTTGAGCGCAGCGCGGTCGGTTTTACGGCGGAGGCATGGGGCTTTTTCTTCCGCGGCGGCTCGTGGGGACTGAACATCCCGAGCGGGATCCTGTGGGGGCTGACGCCATTTGCCGTGCTCGCGGTCGCGCTGATATGGAAAAAATCACGGGAACGCGCTTTGATAATCCTGCTGACACTTGTGCTGATCGGACTTTTTGCTGTTCAGTTGAGCGTGTATCCCGAGATCGCGCAGGCGCGGCAGTATATCCCGTGGATCATGGCGTGTTCCCTGCTGCTACCAGTGGCGCTGACGCCCGCCGCGGAGCGTTTTCTGCGCGTGTTTCCGGCGGCGATACTGGTCGTTCTTCTGTCTGTTTATTATTCGCCCGTCACGGCGAAGTACGGATATGTGCTGGTCCCGCTCTCCGGCGCGGCGATGATGTTTGTGCCGGACCGCCGGATGCGGCATGCTGTCTGCGCCGTGCTCATCCTGCTGTTCCCCGCCGGGGCGTTCCTCTCGGCGACGCGTGAACTTGATCCCGGCGTCCGCGAGCACGGCAACGTGCTGGTGTTCGGGCGCGGTCCGGCGGAGTGCATCCGGCAGGTGATCCGTGCGTCGGAAGACGAAGGCCCGAAGACGACGGCTGTGATCGGGACCATGTTCTCCTACGGGTTCATGGAGGACGCTGCCGGAAACCGGGCGGTCTCGATCCCGATCAACAAGAAGAATTCGCTGAAGCCGCACGAGTTCGGCTCGCTTGCGGAAATGAGGTCCGATCCGGTCGATGCGGAGGAATGGATCGCGCGCCTGGATGAAGCCGGGGCGGATTATCTGTACGTCGAGATTACCGACGACGCGGAACGCCTGCCGGATCCGGGCTGGGAATACCGTGCGGCAAAAGCGCACCCGGAACGCTTCCGCTGTCTGTACGACGACGGCGCGTGCGCGCTGTTCAAAGTGCTGAAGAAGTAATCACAGCGGATCGACCGATCCGTCGGAGGCGTGCTTCGCGAGATAGTCGCAGATGGCGCGCGCGAACTCGATGCCGATGCCGTTCACGCGGGACGCGATCTCCTCCGCCGTGGCGTTCCTGAGCGCGCGGACGGACCCGAATTCACGCAGGAGCGCGGCCTTTCGCGCCTCGCCGATGCCCTCGATCTCGTCGAGCAGGGAATCCCGGATGGTCTTCAGCCTGAGCTCGCGGTGGTAGGTGATGGCGAACCGGTGCGCCTCGTCGCGGACGGCCTGCAGGAGCTTGACCGCGGCGCTGTCCAGCGGCAGGCGGATGGATTCGGATTCACCGGGGATGAAGACTTCCTCGTGTTTCTTCGCGAGGCCGATGACCGGGAACGGCGGACAATGAATGGCGACGAGCGCGTCGACGGCGCTGGAGAGCTGGCCCTTGCCGCCGTCGACCATGAGCAGGTCGGGCAGGGGGCGGCCCTCCTCCATGAGGCGCGTGAAATGCCGCGTGACAGCCTCCTTCATCATGGCGAAGTCGTTCGGCCCCTCGACCGTGCGGATGCGGAACCGGCGGTATTTCTTCTTGTCGGGGCGGCCGCCGGTGAAATGGACCATGCTGGCGACGGCGAGCGTGCCGGAGATGTTCGAGATGTCGAAACACTCGATGTTTTCGGGCAGGACGGGGAGGCAGAGCTCCTCGCCGAGCTCCTTCACCGCGCCTTCGCCGGCGTCGAGGGAGGGGATTTTGACGTTCGCGAGGTTGCGGCGGCGTCCGGCGTAGAGGCAGTCGAGGTTGTCCGCCACGTCGCGCAGGTTGGCCGCCTTTTCGAACTGCTGTTTCGAGGCGGCCTCGGTCATGCGCTGCTTCAGGATCGCCGCGACCTCGCCGATGTGCCCGTTCAGCACATCGATCAGCTTCTTCACGCGTTCGTCGTATTCCTCCTTCGTGACCTCGCCTACGCACGGACGGCAGCAGTCGCGGACGGTCCCCGCCAGACAGTGCGCGCGGTCCTCCGGCCCCGGCTCGGCGCAGCGGCACACGCGGATGCCGAAATGCCGCACGAGGAAGTCGGCGGTGAGGTGGAGCGCGCCGCCCTTCGGGAACGGCCCGAAGTAGAGGCAGGAATCGTCCTTCTTGAGGCGGGCGAACTTGAGGCGCGGGAACGTTTCGGCGGGGTCGATCTTCAGCATCAGGTAGCGCTTGTCGTCGCGCATGAGCACGTTGTAGTGCGGCGCGTACTCCTTGATGAGGCGGGATTCGAGGATCAGCGCCTCGTCCTCCGTGCGGACCGTGATGGTCTCCCAGGTGGCGATGGAGTGGATCAGCGAGCGCAGTTTCGGGTCGGCGGTGCGGATGCGCGAGTCCTGGAAATACTGGCTCATGCGCCGCCGCAGGTTCGCCGCCTTGCCCACGTAGATGACCGTGCCGAAGCGGTCGCGGTAGATGTAGCAGCCGGGCTTGTCCGGGATGTCCGACGGCCTGAACTCGGGATGCAGTTTCGACATGCGCGGCTCCGTTCCCCGTCCGTCCGCTCAGACGCGCCCGGTGATGAGCATGCAGTCGCCGTAGCTGAAGAACTTCATGCGTTCCTGCACGGCGATGCGGTAGGCTTTGCGGATGGGCTCCATGCCGGCGAACGCCGAAACAAGCATGAGGAGCGTGCTTTTCGGCAGGTGGAAGTTCGTGAGGAGCATGTCGGCGGACTTGATGCGGTACGGCGGGTAGATGTAGATGGACGTTTCGCCGGTGCGGGGCGTGAAGACACCATGCTCGTCCACGCAGGATTCGAGCGTGCGGAGCGAGGTGGTGCCGACGGCGAGGATGCGGCCCCCGGCTGCTCGGACGCGGTTGAGGCGTTCGGCGGCCTCCGGCGAAAACACGAAATACTCCGCGTGCATCGGGTGGTCCTCGATATTGTCCTCGGAAACGGGCTTGAACGTGCCCGCGCCGACGTGAAGCGTGAGCTCAATCCGCTCCACGCCTTTTTCCTTCAGTGCGGCGAACGTCTTTTCGGTGAAATGCAGTCCGGCTGTCGGAGCTGCGACCGCGCCCTTGCACTGGGCGTAGATCGTCTGGTAGCGGTCGCTGTCGAGCGGCTGGTCCGGGCGCTTGATGTACGGCGGCAGGGGGAGGTGTCCGCAGGCGGCGAAAACCTCCTGCGGGTCGTTTCCGGCGAGGTCGATCACGCACGAGCCGTCGGGGAGCTTTCCGGCGACCGTCACGCGGTACGGGGAGAGCTCGCCGCCGGAGGTGCGCAGACGCAGCACGGTTCCCTCCTTCAGGCGTTTCGCGCCGCGCGCCAGGCAGATCCAGCGGCCTCCCGTGTCGGGATTCAGGTAGAAGAGTTCGACCTCTGCGCCAGTGGATTCCTTCCGCGCGAACATGCGCGCCGGGATAACGCGGGTGTTGTTCAGCACGATCGCGTCGCCGGGGCGCAGATAGTCCGGAAGCGACTCGAACATCCCGATCGAGACGTCCGAGGTCGCCGGGTCGAGCACGAGCATGCGGTCCGCGCCGCGCACCTGCGACGGTTCCTGCGCGATGAGCTCTTCGGGGAGTTCGTAGTCGAAATCACTGGTGCGCATCGGCGTACATCCGCTCGTAGTTTCCGGCGGTGCGGTTCCAGGAGAAATCCGTGGTCATGGCGCGGCGGATCATCTTCCTGAAAACGGCGGGCTTGCCCTTGCGGACGTCCGCCGCCCAGGTGATCGTGTTGTTCAGCGCCATGGAGTTCAGGTCCCAGAACACGAACCCGGTCGCCGGGGCCTTGTCGCTGTCGAGGTTGATGACGGTGTCGGCGAGGCCGCCGGTGCTGCGGACGATGGGGAGCGTGCCGTAGCGCATGCTGTACATCTGGTTGAGGCCGCAGGGCTCGTAGCGGGAGGGCATGACGAAGAAGTCCGCGCCGGCTTCCGCGAGGTGCGCGGTGGCCTGGCTGGCGTATCCGATGTAGACGCCGATCTTGCCGGGGAACTTCCCGGCGAGGTAGCGGAACCAGTTTTCGAGGTACATGTCG
>JBGUKB010000107.1:0-11096 GCA_045114235.1 Victivallales bacterium | reverse complement strand
CTGCCCGGCTGCTGGCTGAAGAAGGGCGACAACGAGGTCATCATCCTCGACACCATGCCCACGGACACGCCCGAATTCCGCGGCGTGAAGGAGCCGGTCCTCGATCAGATCCAGTCCGACCTCTCGCTGAAGCACCGCCTGCCCGGCCAGAACCTCGACCTCTCCGGCGAGACGCCCGCGATCAAGGGCACGCTCCCGAACGCCGCCGGATGGCAGGTCGTCAAGTTTGACAAGCCGGTCCAGGGGCGTTACATCTGCCTCGAAGCGCTCAGCGAACAGGGCGGCAGCACGACCATGACGTCCGCTGCCGAGCTCATCGCGACCGGCGCCGACGGCAGGGACCTCAGCCGCATCGGCTGGAACATCGTCTACGCTGACAGCGAGGAGACCGACCGCGAGAACAACGGCGCGGAAAAACTGATCGACCAGCAGGAATCCACGTTCTGGCACTCCGAATGGAGCGCGAAGCAGACGCCGCTGCCGCATTCGGTCGTGATCGACATGGGCGAATCCAAGCTCGTCGGCGGGTTCCGCATCCTGCCGCGCACCGACCGCAACACCAACGGCCGCATCAAGGACTTCCGCTTCTTCGTGAAGGAAACGCCGTTCAAGTTCTGACGGGTATCTGACCATGGCGGGGAAAGTCCGCGCGAAAAACAACCGCACGATCGTCCTGAGCGGCGAACGGAAAGCGCTTCTGGCGCGGGAGATCACGCCCGCGCCGGACGCCGCATTGTCCCCGGACGACGCCGCGAATCGCGTATTCTGCGGCGACTGCACGGCGATCATGCCCCATCTGCCGGACGGATTCGCCGCGATGGCGCTGCTCGACCCGCCGTACAACCTCACGAAGACCTACAACAATTCGACCTTCCGGAGCCGTTCGGAGGACGCCTACCGCGACTATCTGGCGTCCTGGATGCCGCTCGTGAAGCGTCTAGTCCGGCCCGGCGGCACGGTGTATCTGTGCTGCGACTGGAGATGCACCGCAGCGTGCTTCGAAATCCTGCGGCAGCACTTCATCGTGCGGAACCGCATCACCTGGCAGCGCGAGAAGGGGCGCGCCGCGGAATCGAACTGGAAAAATGCCTGCGAGGACATCTGGTACGCCGTCGCGCCGCCGGAGGACGCCGCAGTCTTCCACGCCGATGCCGTGCACATGAAACGCAAGGTGATCGCGCCGTATCGCGAGAACGGCCGTCCGAAAGACTGGTCCGAGGAGGACGGCGGGAAGTTCCGCCTCACCGGCGCCTCGAATTTCTGGGACGACATTTCGGTGCCGTTCTGGTCCATGCCGGAGAATACCGACCACCCGGCGCAGAAACCCGAAAAACTCATCGCGAAGCTCATCCTCGCCTCGACCGATCCCGGCGACCTCGTGTTCGACCCGTTCTCCGGCAGCGGCACGGCCGCCGTCACGGCGAAGAAGCTCGGACGCGCGTTCACAGCCATCGAACAGGACCCCGACTACTGCTGTCTCGCGCTCGAACGCCTCCACCGGGCGGACGCGGACAACACGATCCAGGGCTATGAGGACGGCGTCTTCTGGGAGCGAAACACACGGAGTGTGCTGAGGTAGTGTCCGGCTCCGCTCGGACACGGGGGAGGCGAACGCCTCCACTGAAGTAGTTTCCGGCTAACGCTCGGAAACGAGGGAGAGAATCAATTTCGCAGCCGACCATTCGAGGTCAGGTCGCGGACGGTGAAGACTCCGTCGTCGAACGTGATCTCGCGCAGGATGTCTTTTTTCGTGAGTGAACCCACGACAAGTTCACCATAGCCGCGCGCGTCGAGGCTTTGAGACGGCACATGAACATGCCCCGCCACGGACAGCGCGATCTTTCCGGCGTTCAGCAGTGCTTCGGCGCGTTCGCCGCCGATCAGACGGTGCCGGAACGAACTCAGTTTATCATTGCCGCGAAGCGGGAAATGTCCCACGCAGACGAGCGGACGCGGATCGTCCTTCGCCGCCTCGCGTTCGAGGAAGTCGGCTGTCTCCGGCGTCATCTCGCCGCAGGACAGCACGGGGTTGAACGGGCGCGCGCAGTCGATCACGGCGAACCGCAGATCGGGCGTTTCGTAGACGCCGGGGAGCGTCATGGGACAGTGTTTCGTGAGCTCGGCGCGGAACTGCTCGAACGCCTCGCGGCAGGCGCGGTCGCGCACATAACGGTCGTGGTTGCCGGGCGAAAAGAGGATGGGCATGCCGGATTCAATCAGAGGACGGAGCTGGTTCAGCGCCGCCTCGAATTCGCGCGGATCGGACGTGCTGACGGCGTCGCCAGTGAAGATCACGAGGTCGGGACGCAGGGAATCCAGGATCGTGCGGACCGCAGCGTCGACGCGTTCCATGCGGTAGTCGCCATGTCGGCAGAACGTGGAGTTCATGAGCCCGAAGAAACGTTTGTCGAGCAGGGCGCGCGGCGAGAAGACCGCGTGTTCGTGGATGTCGGAGAACAGGACGAACTTCGTGCTCATACGGCGGTCAGGGATTCGCCTTCAGCGCCTTCACGCTCTGGTAGAAAGCAAGGGTCTGCTTCGCCTCAGGGAGGAATTCGGTCCCGTTGAAGAGCGTCACGGCGCGCGTCTGGTCGGCGATGGCCGCGTCAATGTCCAGCGCGAGGTAGGCGGCGCGCGCGGAGAACTCGCAGGAGAACGCCTCGGTGGTGCCGCCCGTGCCGGCATAGGCTTTCTTCACGGCCGCGGCGGCGGTGACGACGTCCTGCACGGGAAGCCAGCCGAACGGGGCCTGTTCGAACGAGTAGGCGAGGAGGCGGGACAGCGCGTTCGGGGAGCCGGAGAAGTCCTTGAACGCATCCTTGAGCCCGGCGGAGAATTTCTCCATCTCGCCGGTACGCTCGTAGTAGCCGAGCAGGAGCAGGCGCACGTCCGCGTTGTCCTTCACTTTCGACGCGATGGACTGGACGGCGGCGAGGTTTTCGCGGACGCGGCCCGTGCTCTCGAACACGAACAGCTTCGCCTGGATCGCGATCTGGTCGTCGGGACGCAGCGCGAGGACCTTGTCGGCGGTGGAGAGGATCACGGCGGAGAGGCCGGTCTGGATCGCGTTCTGGAGGTCCTTGTGGAGGATCTCGATCTTCAGCTGGGAATCGAAGCTGAACTTGCCGGACTGGATGTCGCGGATCACGTTTTCGAGTTCCTGCGGCACGCCCTTCCACACGATCTTGCCGTCGTCGACCACGAGGACGAACGGGATGACGACCTCGGTCCCGGCGAATTCCGGGTAGACGTCGCCTTGGTCGTCGCTGTAGACGGGCATGCGGAACTTCGAAAGCTCCAGCGCGGCGGTGCGCGTCTTGCCTGAGCGGGAAATCGCGTAGAACGAGGCGGGTTTCTCCTTGTTTTCGAGCGCCTGTTCATAGATGGAGTCGATCATGCGCAGGACGTCCTTCGCGCCGGGCAGCGCGGGGTCGAAGAAGAGGAACACCTGAAGCGAAGTTTCGGTCTTCGGGACGGTCCCGGTCACAAGCTGAAGCTTGCCGAGGTCCTTGGCGGGGGTCACGATGCCGCCGACTTCCGCGGCGGAAAGACGCGCTGCGGACGCGAGCAGAAGCCCGGCGAGCACGGCTGAAAAGAATGCGTGTTTCATGCGTTGAAGTCCCTTTCTGATTCGGTGGCGGGTTCGGCGGATTCCGCCGCCTGCGCGGCGGCGTGCACGGTCTGCGCCTGGTCCGGACTGCCGTTGTTTCCGCGACGGCCTCCGCGATGCCCGCGGCGGCGTTTTTTGTTCGGCGCGCCGGAGGAGCGGACCGGGAGCGGGCAACTGTCCTCGAAATCGGGGATGTGCCAGGCGATGATGTTCTGGATGATGGCGAATTCGCGCGCGCCGGGGTAGCCCTTGCGGTCGGCGCAGGAATGCAGCCGGCGGTGCGTTTTGAACCGGAGCTGCATGAGGAGGTTGTTCACGGCGTCGGACGAGGTGCGGTGGGTCAGCACGAGCGGATGGAACAGCCGCAGGATGATGTGGCGGAGGTCGCTTTCGACCCCAAGATAGTAGTCCCAGAGGCCGCCGGGCTCGTCGCTGCCGCCGAGTTCGAGTTCCGCGAACGGCAGGGCGACCATGGCGACGGCGGTGGACAGGCTGGCGCGGAAGACGCCGGAACGGATGCGTTCGCCGCGGAGCGCGAGGAGCTTCCGCGCATAGTCCATCTGCGGCGTCTCGAACACGGCGTCAAGGTCGGGGAGGTAGTAGCGCAGGAATCCGTAGTCGTGGAACGCCTTCAGAATCTCGCCCGTGTAGGAATTGCGGAGAATCTTTTCGAGTTCGAGCGAGAGGCGCGACGGCGACGCGTGGAGGATCAGTTCGATCGAGGCGCGCACGGCCTTGCCCGTCTCCGGCTCCATCGTGAATCCGTACTGGCCGACCAGCTTGATCGCGCGGAGCACGCGCACCGGATCCTCCTCGAACCGCAGGGCGGGGTCGCCGATGGTGCGGACGATGCCGTCGCGGAGGTCGCTGACGCCAAGCCCGGTGTGGTCGACCAGCCTGTCGTCGATGGGGTCGTAGAAGATGGCGTTCACTGTGAAATCGCGGCGGAACGCGTCGTCGCGCGAGGTGCCGAACGCGTTGTCGTGGAAGATCATGTTTTCGGGGGCGTTCTCGCAGCGTTTCGGGCGGTCGGCCTGGTCCTCCTGGTCGGGGCGCTTACGGAACGTGCTGATCTCGGTGATGTCGCGTCCGCGGATGAGGTGGACGAGGCGGAACCGCTTGCCGATGATGAGCGTGTGGCGGTCGCGGAAGACGCGGCGGACCTCCTCGGGCGTGGCGGCGGTGGAGACGTCGTAGTCCTTCGGCGTACGGTCAAGCAGGATGTCGCGGACCGCGCCGCCGACGAGGTAGGTCTCGAATCCGGCGGAACGCAGGCGGCCGATGACGTCGATGATATAGGGATCGATTTTGTTTTTCAGGGATTTGGGCATACGGGGGGACTTAACGGGAGATCGGGGAGAAGTGTTTCTGGAGGATCGTGTCGACGCCGTCGAGCGACGGGTCGCGGTCCGGGTAGTCGGCGTTGAAGTGGAGGCCGCGGCTTTCCTTGCGGCTCATAGCGGAGTCGATGATGAGCTCGGCGACGGTGGCGAGATTACGGAGTTCGATCAGGTCTTTCGTGAGATGGAAATCCCAGTAGTACTTGTCGATCTCGCGGCGGATGTTCACGATGCGGCTCTTGGCGCGTTCGAGGCGCTTGTTCGTGCGGTAGATGCCGACGTAGTCCCACATGAACCTGCGGATCTCCTCCCAGTTGTGGGTGATCACGACCTGTTCGTCGGAGGACGTGGCGTCGCCGCTGGACCACGGCGGGGCCTTGCGGTTGTCGAGGCCCTTGCGGAGGCTGTCGAGGTTCGCCATGATGTGCTCGGCGGCGTTCGCGGGGACCACGAGTGCCTCGAGGAGGCTGTTGCTGGCAAGGCGGTTCGCGCCGTGGAGGCCGGTGCAGGCGGTTTCGCCGACGGCGTACAGCCCGGGGATGCCCGTGTAGCCGTTCACGTCCGTCTTCACGCCGCCGCAGCTGAAATGCGCGGCCGGGACCACGGGGATGAGGTCGCGCGACATGTCGACGTTCGCCTCCAGGCACTTCGCGAAGATGTTCGGGAAACGGCGCTGCAGGAACTCGCGGTCGTGGTGCCGCATATCGAGCCAGGCGCATGTCTGGCCGGAGCGTTTCAGCTCGTTGTCGATGGCGCGCGCCACGACGTCGCGCGGTGCGAGGCTCTTCATCGGGTGGTAGTCCTGCATGAACTCGACCGGCTCGCCGCCGTCGCGGGAGATCTTCAGAACGCCGCCCTCGCCGCGGAGCGCCTCGCTGATGAGGAACGACCGCACTTTCGGGTGGAACAGGATGGTCGGGTGGAACTGATAGAACTCCATGTTCGCGATCTGCGCAAACGCGCGGTAGCCCATGGCGACGCCCGCGCCGCAGGCGACGTCCGGGTTGCTGGTGTAGAGGTAGACCTTGCCGCAGCCGCCAGTGGCGAGCGTAGTGGAGAGGGCGGTGATCGCGACGACGGCGTTCTCGCGACTGTCCAGCGCGTAGGCACCGATGCAGCGGTTCTCGCCCATCCAGCCCATGTGCCAGGTGCTGATGAGGTCGATCGCCACGTGGTATTCGAGCACGTGGATGTCCGGATTCGCGCGGCAGGCGGCGATGAGGGAGCGTTCGACCTCCTCGCCCGTGATGTCGCCGGCGTGGAGGATGCGGCGCTTGTGGTGGCCGCCCTCGCGTCCGAGGTCGAAATCGCTGTGTCCGGCCTCGGCCGGGGCCTTGCCCATTTCTTCACGCGTGGTGAAGTGCGTGCCGATGTCGTTGATGAGCCACTTGATGCGCTCGGGGCCGCGCCGCACGATGTCCATGACGGCCTGCGGGCTGCACAGGTTCGCCCCGGCTTCGAGCGTATCGGCGAGATGTTCCTCGAAGGTGTCGCCGACGTCCGTCACGCAGGCGATGCCGCCCTGCGCCATCTTCGAGTTGCAGTCGTCGATGGAGCTCTTCGTGATGATGCCGATGGACCCGGCGTGATGTTCCGCGAGCATGAGGGCTGTGGAAAGCCCTGCAAGACCGCTTCCTATGACCAGATGGTCGAAATAACATTCCTTGGCTGTCTGCATTTTTTTCGTCCAAAATCACAAAAGCGATTTTCAATTTCAACAAACATGATATAAATTACATTGTAAACCCGTTTTTTTCCAGTCTTTTTCACGCGAACTTTAAACAAAAGGCGATTTTTCATGAAAGAAAGCCGTTTTTCGATATATTTCCGCCCTTTCCGCGCCGACAGGGCGACGCCGGAGGAACTGGCGTTCCGCGTCTCCTGGAAACGCACCGTGCGCGATCTGCTGGTGCTGGCGCTGACCGGCATGGCGCTGACCACGGCGTTTCCCGGCGTGGGATTCCAGCCCGCGGCATGGGTCTGCATCGCGCCGCTGCTGTGGCTCTGCGCGGACGTGTCGAAACGCCGCGCATTCGCCTACGGCATGACATGGGGGTATTTCTGGAGCCTGACGAGCACATTTTTCCTGCGTGAGATCAATATCGCGATCCCGTTCGTCTTCGGCGCGGTGCTGGGCGTCTTCATCGCGTTCTGGGCGATGCTGATCCCGGTCGTGTGCCGGAGCCTGCTGGTGCCGCCGGAGGTGCGCGTGCGCGGCGCGGCGGCAGTCGCGGCGTATCCGCGGTACCAGGTGCGCGACGAGATCCTGGCGATGTTCACGCTGGCGGCGTGGTGGGTGATTCTGGAGTGGATCCGGTCGTGGATCTTCACGGGATTCCCGTGGAACCTGCTGGCGGCGACGCAGTGGAAGAACCTGAACCTGATCCAAATCTGCGAATACACGGGCATCTACGGCCTGAGCTTCCTCGTCATCCTCG
Source organism: Victivallales bacterium (assembly GCA_045114235.1). Taxonomy (GTDB): domain Bacteria; phylum Verrucomicrobiota; class Lentisphaeria; order Victivallales; family UBA1829; genus UBA1732. The sequence goes on along the minus strand of JBGUKB010000107.1, from coordinate 3,708 downwards.
TCAACATCGCGATCTTCTTCACGGCGAAGGACATCCTGTCGGTCGTCCGCGGCGCGAAATACCGCCGTCCCTTCACGCTCTACGCGGCGCTCGCCATCGTCGCGGCGGCCGCGGTCTCCGGCATGGGCGTCTGGAAACGGTACAACCGCCTGTACGCGCCGGAGGACGTGACGGAATACAAGGTGGGCGTGGTCCAGCCGGACCTGTCGCAGCGGCGCGCCGGGGGCGAGGACAGCACGCGGGAAGCGCTGGACGTGTGTTCGCGCCTGTCCGAGAGCCTGATCGCCGACAAAAAGGCTGCGGAGGCCGTTTCCGCCGATTTCGACGCCATCCCCGTCGGGCAACCCGCCCCGTCCACGCTCCAGCTGATCGTCTGGCCGGAGACCGCCGTCCCGACCGCCTACTACGGCGGCGCCCCGATCTGCACCGAATACCGTTCCCGCGTGCGCCGCATGATCCGCGAGAGCAAAACGCCGTTCCTGATCGGCACGCTCTCCTACGACAACATCCGCAGCAACACCGAGTTCGACATGTTCAACTCGGCGCTCCTGCTGAAGGAATTCCCCCTGACCGGCGGAAACATCCGCTACGACGCGGACGCCGCGGGACGTTACGACAAGGTCCACATCGTACCGTTCGGGGAGTTCATCCCGCTGAACGACAAGTTCCCCGCCATCGGCAGGCTGGTCGGCATGGGGCGCAACCTTACGCCCGGCAAGGCGTTCCGTCCGCTCGACCTGACGAAGAACGTGCGCGCCGGCGTCATGATCTGCTACGAAGACGTGTTCGCCTACGCCGCGCGCGAACTGGTCCGCAACGGCGCGAATTTTCTGCTGGTCATTACGAACGACGCATGGTACCCGACCAGCACGGAGCCGGAACAGCATTACGCGAACGCCGTCCTGCGCACGGTCGAGACGCGCCTGCCCATGCTCCGCTGCGGCAACTCGAACTACAGCGTGCTGATCGACCAGTTCGGGCGCACCGTGGACAGCGTGACGAAGCGGATCAATCCGGCGACGGGCGAGACCGAGCTGACGCCGTGGGAACAGAAGGCGGCTTCGGCGGTCATGACGGTCCGGGTGCCGAAACACTACACGCCGACCTTCTACGTGCGGTTCGGAAACGCGTTCGTGCTGGTGCTGTGGGTGATCTTCGCGGGCGGCATGGCGATGGTCCTGCGGAACGACTGGCTCTTCCGCAAAAACGCGGACAAACCGGAGGCGTAAACAAAGAAATATCAGAGATTATCAAGTAACGCCGTTGCGTCGCGCAGGACCTGTTCCGGCGACTCGAACCGGACGGCATTCCAGCCGAGTCCGCGGGCGTGTTCGATGATCTCGATCCGGTCGTCGAAGAAGACGAGCGGACGTCCGTAGCGGCGTTCGAACGCGTCGAACATGGCGCTGCCCTGAAGCTTGAATGCGCCTGCCTCGAAACTGTAGATGCCCCCCGTGACCAGATGCACGAACTCGCAATACTTGAAGACCTGGTCCAGATGGATCGGGGAGATGTCGGACATGTACGAGAACCGAACGCCGCGTGCGGCAAGTGCGCGGACGGTCTCCAGCATCCCGGGCATCGGTTCCCGAACGCCGCACCGCCAGGCATCAAGCAGATACTGACGGGTGCGGCGGTGTCCGGTGAAGTCGTCAAGGCGGTCCAGAAACTCCGGGACCGTAATGCGTCCGGTCTCCAGCGCCGCGCCGTGTTCCCACAGCCGTCCGACGCTCTCGCTGTCGCCCGGATCAAGGTCGAACCGGCGGTACATCTCATCGAAATTCAGCTTCATGCTGACGTTTCCGATGTCGAGCGCGATGACCGGCGCAGGATGATCGCTCATGCGAGGGTCCCTTCCGCGATCCGAATGGTCAGCAGTTCCAGCGCGATGCGGGCGTTTCCGGCGGAAGACACGATGGCGCGGTTGGCGTCGACCAGCGCACGGAACGCCAGGACGAGCTCGCGGTCGGTGAAGCGCCGGGCGTTCTCCCAAGACTTGTACGCCCGGTACGGGTGCATGGAGGCCAGCGCGGACTTGACGGGCGGCGGCGACTGCTTGTAGCGCTCGTTCATGCGATAGAAATAATCGGCGTCGGCGCCTTCGGGGATGCCGAGCTTGATGCCCTCGCACTTGACGGCGGCGAGGTTGCGGAATTCGCCCATGACGGAATAGATCAGCACGATCTCCGGCTTGGACGCGCCCTTGTCCTGTTCCAGATGCTCCATGATGCTCGGGATCAGCTCGAGCGCCTTGCGGGAGTTGCGTTCCACGAGCGCGGAGGAGAACGCCCAGGCAAGCGTCTCCGTGGCGCGGCTGCACACCTCGCGGCAGTCGGCGAACGTCACGACCGGCTTGTCACCGGCGTAGGTCAGGAGCTTTTCGATCTCGGTGCCCAGGCGCGCCTCGTCGGCGCCGATGGTCTCGGCGAGGAACGACGCGGCGGCGTCCTCGATGCGCTTCCCGCGGTCCATCACGATGGACTGGATCCGGCGGATGAGCATCTTCGCGAACCCTTTGGTCTTCGGGTCGGCTTTCTCGAACCATTCGAGCTTGCCGCCGGAGGATTCGCATACGGCGGCGGCGACTTTGTAGAACGCCTTGCGGCGGTCGAGCCCGGGACCGTCGATCACGAGCGTGATGTCGGCGGGGATGCCGTCCTGGAGAAACGCCGCCAGACGGTCGAGCCGCGACGGTTTCTTCTTGGTCGACGGCTCGGAGAACGCCTCGTCGAACTTCAGGAAATGCTTCAGCCAGACGATCTTCTCGCTGGAGAAGAACGCCGGGGAATCCAGCGACAGCAGGAGCTTGTCAAGGACCTGTGGCGCTTTCTCGTTGTCCGAGTCGCCCCGGATGATCTCCAGCGACGGATTGTCGTCGGGCGGATCGCCGCAGAGCGCGCGCATCATCTCGTTGGCGCGCTCCTTGACCGCGTAGTCCTCGTTGCCGGAAATCAGGTAGAAAGCGCCCATGGGAGTTAGTCGATGCCGGGGATGAAGGTCTCTTTGCCGGTGAGGGAGGCGATGGTCTCCACGATCAGGTCGATCGCGGACTCCACGTCGCGCAGGTCGCAGATCTCGGCGGGCGTATGCATGTAGCGGTTCGGGATGCTGATGAGCGCCGTCGCCACGCCGCCGCGCGTCATCTGGATGGCGGCTGTGTCGGTGCCGCCGGTGGCGCGGTGGCCAGTGGTCATCTGGTACGGGATCTTATGCTTCGCGGCGGCCTTCAGGATGCGGTTCAGGAGCGGCGGATTGTTGTCGGCGTTGCGCTGGAGCTCCGCGCCCGCGCCGAGCTTGATGTCGCCGAGGAGTTCGGGCTTGATGCCGGGGACGTCCGTGGCGAATCCGACGTCGACCGCGATAGCGGCGTCCGGGTTCACGCCGAACGCGCCCGTGATCGCGCCGCGGAGGCCGAGTTCCTCCTGCACGGTGCCGACGCACGCGACGCCGACTTTGATCTTGCGTTTGGAGAGCTGGCGGAAGGCTTCGGCGATCACGAACGCGCCGATCTTGTCGTCGAGGCTCTTCGAGTGGACGCAGGTCTTGCTGAGCATCTCGAAATTGCGCGCGAATGCGACCGGATCGCCGACCTGCACAAGCTTCGCCGCCGCCTTCTGGTCCTCCGCGCCGATGTCGATCCAGAGGTCTTCGATCTTCGGAACCGCCTTGCGTTCGTCCGGGGTCTGAAGATGGATCGGCTTGCGTCCG
>JBGUKB010000106.1:0-11555 GCA_045114235.1 Victivallales bacterium | reverse complement strand
AGCTGCGGATCCTGCACCTCGAGCGCGATGCGCGAGGGATAGATCTTCGGCGAAGTCTCGTCCCAGTACATCTGGTTGACCGGGAGCGTGGCGATCTCGGTGATCTGTCCCTTGATCTTGAGCGTGGTGATGGCTTCCGGCGTGATGATCGCCTGGTTGCCGATCTGCACTTTCGAGCGGAACGCTTCCGGCAGGTCGAAGTTCACCATCAGGTTCGTCATTTCCGGGATCGTGAGCAGGATTTCACCTTTGCGGACCTCGAGGCCCGGCTTGATGTCCTCTCCGCCCCAGCGGCGGTCCGGGTCGCCGTAGATCACGATGCCGTCCGTCGGCGCCAGGAGCTTCATCATGGGCAGGTAGGACTCGTAGCGTTCGAGCGTGGCGGCCTGGCGGCGCGAGTTCGCGCGGAGGTTGTCGACGCGCTTCTTCGCCTGGACGAGGGCAGAGGATGTGGAGATGCGCGCCTGTTCGAGATTGAGGCGCGCCTGCTCCAGGGAATTGTTCAGGGACATGAGTTTGATCGGATCGTCGTAGTGCTTGAAGCTCTTTGCGTCGATCTCCGCCTGGTTCAGCGAATTCTCGCTCGACTCGATCTTGCTCTGGAGGTTTTTCAATTCGTTTTCGTTCGATTTGCGGGCAGCTTCGTCCGTCACGCCCGAATGCGCGATGTCGTACTTCTTGTCCGAATAGTTCTTCTTCGCGGTGGCAAGATTCGCCTCGGCGTTCGCGATCGCCAGGTCGTTGCTGTCGCGTTTCTGCGAGCGCGTGAGGCGCAGATACTTGCGCTGGTCAGATTCCGCCTGGCGCACGCGGTCCTCCGCCTCGCGGAGCGTGACCTCGTTCTTGCGCTCCTGGATCTTCTCGTTTTCGATGGCGATCACGAGCTCCTCCTCGGTGTTGGAGAGAGTCGTGCGCATTTCCTCGATGCGTTCGATCAGGTCGCTGTCCTCGAACTCGATCAGGACGTCGCCTTCCTTCACGGAGGAGTTCTCGTCCACCACGCTCAGGATCTGCGTGGCGAAGTTCGCCTCAAGCCCGAGCTTGTGCTTCTTGTTCGCCACGATCGTGCCGTTCAGGCGCAGGCCGAGGGTCATGTCGCCCTTCGCGACGCGGAAGGTGCGGTCGGGGTCCTTGCTCACGGCGCGGTCGGCGGACACGGTCTTCTGCTTGTACACGCGGACGCCGTAATACAGCCCCCCCGCCAGCAGCAGCGCCGGCAGGAGCACGAAGATGAATACTTTCGCGGGTTTCTTCATGGCTTATTCTCCGGGCTGGGATGTTGCGGGGACCGCGGCGGGCGCGGCGGATTCGGAGGCGGGAGCGGATTCCGCGCCATCTTCGGCGGACTTCGCGGATCCCTTCGCGTCCTTCTTTTCCTCATCGTCATCATCGGAGCCGAACAGCGTCTTCCAGGACACGAGCGGGTTCTGGATGAATTCGTCGTTCACCTTCTCGATCGTCGTTTCGAGGGTCGGGAGTTCCTTGGAGTTGCGCATGACTTCGCCGAAATCGTTGGTCGTGCGGATCATTTCTTCCGGATCGAAGAGCACGCCGTCCGCCATGTCGTTCGGGCTCAGGATGCGGACGCGGAGGAAGAAGAGCAGCTGGAGGATCTCCTTGTCGGTGTATTTCGAGGTGAAGAGCTCGCCGAGATACGGGATGTCGCTCAGGAACGGGATGCGCTCCTGCTGGACGGAATTGCGGTTGGTGTAGAGGCCGCCCATGATGACGATCTGGCCGTCGGCGAGGCGGAGATAGGAGGAGATGCTGCGGATGGAGATCACGGGCACCTGGTAGAAACCGTTGCCGTTCGCGATCGTCTGGTAGCTCTGGATGTTGGAGACTTCCGGCTCAACGCGGAGCGTCACGTTGTCTTTGTTGACCATGAGCGGCTCCACGGTCAGCGTCACGCCGACGCGCTTGAACGTGGTACTGGTGCTGATGCTGCCGTTCGTGATGGTCTGGGACTGGATCGGCACGTCCTGGCCGTTCGAAATCTCGGCTTCCTCGTTGCGGCCGACCACGATCACGGGCGAGGACAGCACCTTTGCGTCCAGCGCGGTCAGAAGCCACTGGAGCGCGATGTTGAAATTGTTGTGCCCGGCGGCAAACGTCCAGTTGGTCACGGACCCGTCCGAAGTGTTGCCGCCCTGCGGCGAGGTCTGGATGCCGCCTGAGCTCATCACGTCGCCGTCGTACCGCTGGTTCGAGCCGTCGATCATGGAGATCGTGGTCGGGCTGTTGAACATGAACGACAGGTTGCGCTGGGTGTTGTCGGAGAGCAGGACTTCCACGATCTTCGCCTCGATCAGCACCTGCGGCGTCGCCACGTCGATCAGCGGAAGCGTCTTCGCGATCGCCTCCACGTTCTCCGCCGCGTCGCGGATCGTCAGCAGGTTTTCCTCCACCGCGTATTCCACGTAGCCCGTGTCGGAGATCATCGCGTCCACGCTGTTCCGCAGCTTCGACGCCGTCACATAGCGGCAGCGGTAGATCAGGATGCTCGTGTCGTTCGTCGAGGGAATGATCTTCAGGTACGGGGGTTCCTCCTCCACCTGACGGGTCTGCTTGCGGATCGGCTGGAACATCTCGCGGAGCTGCTGCGCCACGGACACGACGTTCTTTTTGCCTTCTTCGATGGATTCGGGCGTCCGCTCCACGACTTCGGTGGAGTCGAAGCCGGAGATCGGCTCGTCAGCGAGGATCGAGGTGCCGGAAATTGCGGCCAGGGCGAGGAACATGCAGAAGGTGCGGCGGGCAAAGGGCGTCATGCTGGGGGTGTCCTTATGGATAAAGTTCTATTGGTATGCGCGGGGCAGTTGGACTATAATATACACCGCAAACGCGAAAAAAAAAGGCTTGTGCCAAAAAAAAGTTAAAAATAAAAATATTCAGTTTCAAAGCAATATTGAAAAGACGGCTGTTTTCACTGCATACCTTTTTGATTGCCAAATTGTTTCATGCTTTTTAAATACGCCGGTCCCCCTCCCCTGCCCTGTATGCTTTTATCCAGCCTGCATGGTCCCCGGATCCGCCGTTTCCATTCGGGCGCGTCCTCTTCCGTCCATTACCCCCCCCGGATGCACCGGATTTGCCACAACCATAAGCTCCGGCGTCCCCGCCGCAGGGCGCCGGTTCATCGGATGCGCGGACCGCTGACCGTTCATGCTCCGAGAAATGAGAACCTTGCGTTTTTTCCGGTTTTATTCCGGTTCCGTTTGCAAATAACAAAATATCTGCTATTATATTGTATGTTATCTGTTTCTTCCCCTGGAGCATTCCATCCCATGAGCATTTTTTCCGATCCGCTTTCCCCGTGGCGCCAGCCGCTGCGTTTTCTCTATCCCGCCAACTGGTGCAAGCCCGGATTCGAACAGGCGCTCGCGTATCTTCAGCAGCACCCCGAACTCCGGAACGGATCGAATCTGCTCACGAACAGCAGCGGCAAACAGGTCTGGAAGATCCGGCTGCCCGATGAGTTCGGCGGCGGCTCCGTGGCTTGGAAACTCTGCGAGGGAAAGGTTCCGCGCCGCTATATTCTCAATCTTTCGCATCCCGCCCGCGAATGGCGCAACTACCAAGCGATCGAACGCCTCGGCATCCCCGCGGGACAGGTGCTCGCGTTCGGCGAAACGCGCAAATACCGCTGGAAGCTCGTGGAATCGTTCATCGTGACCCGGTTCATCGAAAACACCCGCAACGGCTGCGATTTCATGCCGGGCGGTCCGCTCCGGGACGATGTCGCCATGCGCCGCCGTTTCTGCGCGCTCCTTGCACCGGAGATCGCGAAAATGCACAAGAACAACTTCTTCCACAAGGCGCTTCATCCGCGCAACATCCTGTACAGCGGGGACACGCCGGAGACCATGAACATCTATTTCATCGACGTCGCGCGCTGCCGCATCCGCCTCGGTTTCGCGATGCCCTATGTGGTCCGGTTCGACCTCTACACGCCGCTCCGCGATCTTCAGCTCCCGGCCGAAGAAAGCCTGGAGTTCCTGCGCACGTACCATAATTGCTTCCCGGAATGCCCGTTCACCCTTCCCGAGCTCGAAAAGCGTCTGCGCAAGTACCGCCGCCACGGAAAGACGTACAACGTCGTGGACTGCGGCGAATCCTGACCCCCCGTTTCTTTCCCCCTGCCCTTTCCCGGACGGACAGGACCGGACGGACGCATCTTCGATGCCCCCGGAAGAAGAAATCGAACTGAAAAATCGGAGGACGGTTACGATGCGCGTTCCGGCAGGATGGGGAACTCCCCTTCGCAGGAGGCTTCGTACGAGGCGATCCTTTCGAGGATCTCCCCGCCCAGCGGGATCTTCGTGCCCGCCTTGAAATCGAACCGCACCACGACGTCCTCGGCGAACGCGCACAGCGTCCCCCTGTCATCGTACAGGGCGTGTTCCAGCACGACGCTCGTGCCGCCCGTCTTTTTGATGCGCGTGAGGATGCGGACGTTGCCGGGGAAAAAGAGCTGGGCGATGAACTGCACGCGCGATGCCGCCAGAATCGGACCCGTCGCCATGCCCTGATGGACGTTCATCCCGATGTGCCCGCAATACTCGACGCGCGCCGCCTGAAAGAACCTCGAAAACGCGATGTTGTTCACGTGTCCGAGCAGGTCCAGGTCACTCCAGTCGATGCGGCTCGTAAAAATTTGTGCGCGTGCCATATTATGATGTCTCCTTTTTGAAAAAGCCCCCGCCGGATTGCATGCCGGACGGGGGGATTGTGGCTAACTCCTGTGTCCGAGCGAAGCCGAACACTACTACAGGAGGCTGTACCTCCTTACTTGGTTTTCTTGGCCGGAGCCTTCTTGGCGGGGGCCTTCTTGGCCGGAGCTTTCTTGGCGGGGGCGGCCTTCTTCGCCGGAGCTTTCTTGTCGGTGGCCTTTTTCGCGCCGTCCTTCTTCGCAGCGGCCTTGGAATCCGCCTTCTTGGAAGACTTCTTCGCGGCTTTCTTCGAGGCTTTCTTCTCCTCGTGGTCGTGGCAGCAGCAATCGTCGTCGCAGCTCTCCTCGATGCCGAGCATGTTGATCACGTCCTCATCGCAGTTGAGCGGGATCTGCTCGACTTCGGCGGCGGTCCAGTATTCGCTGTGCGTGACCTCGTCGCCGGGCTCGAGGATGGCGAGCGGTCCGAGCGTTTCGAGTTCGAGGTAGCCGCCCTCTGTGTAGACTTCGATGGAGCTGCCGAGGTCGGGATATTCGTTTTCGTCGAAATACTCGTACTGCTTGATGAACGCGGTGTTCTTGTTGATGTAGGCGCACCAGCCTTCTGCGGAGTTGAGGCCGATCTTGGTGGGCTTGCCCTTCGCGGTCTGCTTCACGAGCACGAACTGGTCGCCGAACACGAAACGGGAATCGTCGGGCTTGGCGTAGGGCCAGAAGTTGACGGAACGGTTCGGGACAAGTCCCTGCGGGCCGCGGTTCTGCGGCAGGATGGCGGTACCGCCGGGCATGAGCTGGGTGATGCCCCACGCGGCGGCCTCGATGTCCCAGAGCCCCTCGTTGCGAATCTGGTGCTCGATGCGGAAGGAATTGTCGCCTTCGGGATAGACGTTGATGGTCTTCACGATGCCGGTGAGCTCCTCGCGCGGCGCCATGAACGCCACGCCGCCGTCGCGGAGTTCCGCCACGACGACCTTATGGCTGTCCGGGCAGTAGGAACGCACGCTGTCTTCCGGTGCGTGCCAGATGCGGTGGCCGCCGTAGTTGGTCCAGGTTTTCTGACCGGACGTGCCGAGCAGTTTCTTGTCGAGGTAAAGGAGGTTGTCGCCCTTCCCGAGGAAGGCGCCGACGATGCGCGGCCCGACCTCCGTGGTGACGACGAGGCGGAAATCGCCGTGGGTGAGCTCAATGCAGTTTTTCCATCCCTGGAACGTGATCTTCTTGATCTTCATATGGATTACTCCTTTACGTGTTTTGGGGGTTGTTATACGGAACGGATTAACATTTGTTCGACGAGGGTGGCGAGCATGCCGCGCCACGGGTTGTCGGGGAGCGGCTGCAGCGACTTCTTCGCACAGTCGGAGAGCGCGGCGATGCTGTCCCGGACGGCTCCGGCGGCTCCACAGCCGGTGAGGATCGCGCGGATGGCCGCGATGTCGGACTCGGTGTAGCGCGGCAGGCGGAGGAACCCGTCGAGCTCGGGACGGCGTTCGGCGGGGAGCCGGTGGATCGCCTCGAGATAGAGCATCGTGGGCTTGGCCTCCTGGAAATCGGAGCAGATCGGCTTGCCGAGGACCTTTTCGTCGCCGAAGACGCCGAGCATGTCGTCCTGGAGCTGGAACGCGGCGGCGAGGTTCACGGCGTAACGGGAGAGCGCCACGAAATCGGGCGATTTCGGCTCGTACGCGCCCTTCGCGATCGCCGCGCCGCAATGGAGCGCGAACTCCATGATCGCGCCAGTCTTGCCGTTGATCATGCTCATCACGTCCGGGATGGAGACCGCCGACGGGTCGAGCAGTTCGAACTCCACGTCCCGCGCCTCGCCGGAGATCAGCTCGCGGTTCAGCTTCGTCTGCATGGCGCGGACCAGCGTCAGCGCGAGCGCCGGATCGACGCCGCGGTCGGCGACGGACGCGAGGCGTTCCACCGCCCATCCCTGCTGGACGTCGCCCGCAAGGATTGCGAAGGATTCGCCGAAGAACGCCGCCTGTTCGGGCGTGGCATTGAGCTTGGACGCGGCGTAGTCGCGGATCGTGACGTGCGTGGACGGCTTGCCCCGGCGGAGTTCGTCGCGGTCGATGATGTCGTCATGCACGAGCGTCCAGTTGTGGTAGATTTCGACCGCGGCAGCCGCGGGGATCGCCTGTTCGCGGTCGCCGCCGAACAGCTCGCAAGCCCACAGCACGAGCGCCGGACGGATGCGCTTTCCGCCGCGCCCGGGGTAATCCCGCACGGCGTCGCCGAGTGCGGGGGGCCGGACGGTCTCCGGAAACGGGTCGTTTTTGAGGTAATCCCCGATTTGTTCGCCCACGCGGCGCAGTTCGTCTTTGAATGCTGTCATGCTGTCTCCGGGACCGGCGGCGCGCCGGCGGTAAAATGAGGTGAAACGGGCGCAAAAACGAACTTATCCTGCGTCCGCGGTTTTATTGTCCCTATATTTTACCCCGGATTGTGCGTAAAATCAAGCGAAAACGCAGGAAATTAAAGGAAAAAGTTGCTTTTTTTTGAAAAAACAGGATCAGCCGGTTTCTCCCGATCGCGGCGTCATTCGCCCATTCCGAGCTCTTCCAGAGCTTCTTTCGCGTCAGGAGAGCCCTGTTCCGCCGCCAGACGGTACAATCTGACGGCTTCCGCCATGTCCTTTTCGACGCCTTTCCCCTCGTGATAGCATTTCCCGAGCTCATATTGTGCGCAATCGAAGCCCTGATCCGCTGCCTTGCGGTACCAGTTCACAGCCTCGGCGATATCCGGCTCGACGCCGATGCCGTCTTCATAGCACTTGCCGACCAAGTATTGTCCGTTTCTATTGTCCTGATCCGCCGCCTTGCGGCTCCAGTAAAAAGCCCTTTCCTCATCCTTCGGGATACTCAAGCCGTCCCGACAGTGGATGCTCAAATATATCTGCGCTTTTGCATGGCCCCGTTCCGCCGCCTGGTGGAGCCAGTAGAGCGCCTGGTCCATATCCCGCTTCACGCTGACATCAGAGGAATAGCAGAAATAAAGTTCGTACATCGCCTCAATGTGCCCCTGTTCCGCCGCTTTGCCGTACCACTTGAAGATCTCCTTCCCGTCCCATTTGACGCCATCGCTGGTTGCAATGCACCGGGCGTATTCGTACTGGGCGTCCGCGTTGCCCTGTTTCGCGGCTCTCCTGAACCATTTTGCGGCATCCTTGTCGCTTTTCTTCACGCCTCGGCCGTCCCGGTAGAAAACGGCAAGATAGTACTGCGCAAGGTCGTCGCCCTGTTGGGCGGCCTTGCGCATCCACTCGAACGCCGCCCCATCGTCCTGTTCGATGCCGCGTCCCAGGCCGTAAGCAGCAGCGAGCTGCATCTGACCTTGCGCATCGCCCTGTTCGGCGGCTTTTTTGTACCATTCCACCGCCTCGGCATAATCCTGTTCCACGCCGAAACCGCATTCATAGCAGAGCCCGAGCTCCGACTGCGCCGCGCCGAAGCCCTGTTCGGCGGCGGGACGAAACCATTTTACCGCCTCGGCATAGTCCTGTTCGACGCCCATGCCCTTCCGATAGAAGATGCCCGCCAGCGTCCGCGCCTTCAGATTGCCCTGATCAGCAGCCAGTTTGTAGTGTTCGACCGCCGTTTTGTAATCTCCCGCCCTGTAAGCGGCCTTGCCCGCCTTGAACTCCGCATGGCCGGGCTCCCCGAACACTCTGTATGCGATGCCCCCCGCGACCGCAACGGCAAGAAACAGCGCGAAGAAACCGAACAATCTTTTGGAACGGATGTTCATGGTTTCCTCGCGGGTATTTCGTGAATGCTTATTTCAGCTCAGCGGTCGACGCGGGCGCCGCCTCCGCCGACCAGCTTTTCGACCTCGGCGAGACGCGCCATCGAGGTGTCGCCGGGGGTGGTCATGGCGAGCGCGCCGTGGGCAGCGCCGTATTCGACCGCGAGCGCGGGATCGCCCTTTTCCAGGAAGCCGTAGATGAGGCCGGAGGCGAAGCTGTCGCCGCCGCCGACGCGGTCGAAGATCTCAAGGCCGTCGCGCTGCTTGGCCTGGTAGAACTTGCCGTCGCTCCAGACGATCGCGCTCCAGTCGTTGACCGTGGCGGTACGGACGGTGCGGAGCGTGGTGGCGGCGGCCTGAAAGTTCGGGTAGACGGAGACCGCGCGCTCGATCATCTTGCGGAAGTTGGCGGGGTCGATGGCGCTGATGTTCGCGTCGAGCCCCTCGACCTCGAATCCGAGGCAGGCGGTGAAGTCCTCCTCGTTGCCGATCATCACGTCCACGTACTGCGCGATCTCGCGGTTGACCTCGCGGGCGCGTTCCTTGCCGCCGATCGCCTTCCAGAGCGACGGACGATAGTTGAGGTCGTAGCTGGTCACAGTGCCATATTTCTTGGCGGCCTTCAGCGCCTCGATCACGACGCCGGGCGTGGTGTCGGAGAGCGCGGCGAAGATGCCGCCCGTATGGAACCAGCGGCTGCCGAGCTTGCCGAAGATCATGTCGAAGTCGATGTCGCCCGCCTTCAGCTGGGACACCGCCGTGTTGCCGCGGTCGGAGCACCCCACCGCGCCGCGGATGCCGTAGCCGCGTTCCGTGAAGTTCAGGCCGTTGCGGACCTGACGCCCTACCCCGTCATACGGGACCCATTTGATGAGCGAGACGTCCACGCCGCCCTGGAGCATGAAATCCTCGACGAGGCGGCCGACCGGATTGTCCGCGAGCGCCGTGATTGCGCCTGCGCGAAGCCCGAAGCAGCGGCGGAGTCCGCGCGCCACGTTGTACTCGCCGCCGCCTTCCCACACGTTGAATTGACGGGCGGTATGGATGCGGCCCGGCCCCGGATCGAACCGGAGCATGATCTCCCCGAGGGAGAGAATGTCGTATTTGCACGAGTCGGCGGATTTGATCTTCAGCATGGTGAACTCCTTGTGTGAATTGGCGTGCCGGGACCCGTCGGGACCGCGTGCGCGGCTGCCCGGTTTCCGGCGCAGAAATGGTGGTTTCGTATATTAATATAGCGCGGTCCTCTTCATTTTACACCCCGGTTTCCGCTTTTTTGCCAAAAAAAACATATCGCGCCTTGATTTTTGCCGGATTCCGTGCTAAATTATTATTCCATCGGATGCCAACATAGCTCAGTCGGTAGAGCGGTTCACTCGTAATGAACAGGTCCTCGGTTCGATTCCGAGCGTTGGCTCCATTTTTTTGCCCTGATTTTGAGCTGGTTACGCTCATTTTTGCCTTCTCCTGCGTTTTCCGATTTTTTCCCATCATTCTGCATTGTTTTTGAGGGGGAAAATGGCCCAATCGTCAAGTAATCGTCAAGTAACTTTCGAACGGGGCGCCGGATGTCGGCAATGAGCGCCATGTTTTTAGCCTGGTCTCCTTCACGACTTACTTTTTCGTGTTCCTGAATTCACGGTATAGGACAGCGAGCGGTCACCATGACTGCTCTTCAACCGTCCGGTGGTATAATAATACCACAACTACGCTCTTTTTCAAGGTCGCGCTCGCTTCTTTTAAGAAAGACGAAGCACAAAAGCTCGAGAGATGGCATAGATTCATGTTCTCCGGGGGCTTTTGAGGGGGAAGAGCAGCACTCCAGGATTTGCATCTCGAAGTGCTGCTCGGGATCTCTCAGTTAGACTGGACAGCCAGATTTATATCAGGTCCTCATCATCGAATTCATAAGCCAAAGGTTTGGGGAAGCACATGTAGAACACCATCGAGTGTGATCCCACGATAGATTGCCACTCGTCTTCGCATTTTCTCCATAACGCCATGCAGTCGTCTTCATAATTGAACTTGTAATATCTGGTGAAGCGACTTATTTCTGCACATGCGTCTCAAAGGATAGACTCATCCTTTGTTCTGGTGAATTCCATCAGTTTATTGAGATACTTTGCATGGGCATCCTGCTTCAAGCTTTCAGAGATGGTCCAATGCCCGTGTTTCATATCCATCCCGAACACAGACAGACACTCTTCACCCCCAATCCTGGTCTGTTCCCGATTGACCGGGCATTTCATCGTGTTTTCGATGTAGTCAATGAGCTCCTGCCTCGTCTTTTCTGCCATTTCTTTCGAATCACAAAAGACGACAATCTCATCTTCCCATCGTTTAATCAAGACAGGGAGGGCCTGCTGATGCTTTCGAGTCCACATACCCCCCTTTGTTACCGACTTATATGTGCGGTGTTTGGTCGGATGGAATACCTCTTCGTATGTGAGGAGAATAGCATTTATGATTGCGTTTGCGGGAGGACTTTGAACGGCGTTTGGGCATAATCGAACCTCAGGGTTGTGGATGAGATATTTTCGAAATGAATATACACCCGTATGCGCGCGAAATCAAGATAGAACGATCACTTTTCCACGCAGACAAAAACATTTTCGACTTCTTCCGAAAAAAAGTTCTAGACTGACATTAGGCGGCAGTATTATGTGCTATATTAGCCTCAGAACGATAAAACGGACAAAAGAAATAATGGAGACATACTATGAACTACACCAAGCTCATTTTTTACGAAGATACCTGGCCAGATGTGGTCGGCAGGACTTTGACCTTCAACTGCAAACGCTGCCACGCAGCACTTCGCTGGTCGTGTCGGCAATCCACTCGACATCGTAAACATAGTTCTCTTCCTCGCATCCGACAAGGCGGGATTCATCACGGGCGAGAATATCTGCATCGACAGCGGCATGACCAAGCAGATGATCTACCATGACGATTTCGGCTGGAAGCTCGAAAAACCCGGAAGAATGAGGCGAACACCATGAAAAGATTATTGACCTTATCACTTCTTCTCTTGACCGCTGTTGCATTTTGCGTAACCGCCCAGCCTGGTACATCTTGAAGACGGGATGATCACGTGTTATATTGGTCTCATTTCGACCTCAACGGAAAATCGGAAGGA
>JBGUKB010000105.1:0-3811 GCA_045114235.1 Victivallales bacterium | reverse complement strand
GGAGGCCGGGACCGCCGCGCTGATCTTCGACTCCATCTATGACGCCTACCGCGGCGTGGTGACGTACGTCCGCATGTTCAACGGCAGTCTGTCGCGCGGAAGCCGCCTCAAAATGTTCAGCACCGGGCTCGAAAGCGAGATCAAGGAAGTCGGCGTTTTCACGCCCGAGATGAAGCCCATGCCCGCGCTCGAAGCCGGGGACGTCGGATACATCATCCCGAACCTCAAATCGCCCGCCGACGCGAAGATGGGCGACACGGTTACCGACGCCGCCGCGCCCTGCGCCGAGCCTCTGCCCGGATTCCAGGACGTGAAGCCGATGGTCTTCAGCGGCATCTATCCCATCGACACCGCCGACTACGAGCAGCTCAAGTTCAGCATGGCGAAGCTCCAGCTCAACGACCCGGCGTTCCACTACCAGTCCGAAACGTCCGCCGCGCTCGGATTCGGGTTCCGCTGCGGATTCCTCGGCCTCCTCCACATGGAGATCGTGCAGGAACGCCTCCGCCGCGAGTACAACATGGACATCATCGCCACCTATCCGAGCGTGATCTACCACGTGTACCTGCGCAACGGCGACATGCTGAAGATCGACAACCCGGTGCACCTGCCCGACCCGTCCGAGATCGACCATATCGAGGAGCCGCTCATCAACGCCCACATCATGTCCCCCACCGAGTACATCGGCGACATCATGAACCTGGTGATGAACAAGCGCGGCATCTGCACGAACACGGAGAGTATCGACGCCAACCACGTGATGATCACCGCCTGCATCCCCATGCACGAGATCCTGATCGACTTCCACGACCGCCTCAAATCCATCACGCGCGGCTACGGCAGCCTCGACTACGAACCCGCCGGCTGGCAGACCGAAAAGCTCGTGAAGCTCGACATCCTCGTGAACGGCGAGCCGGTCGACGCCTTCGCCAGCATCGTCCACTCCGACCACGCCTACGCACGCGGCCGCGAGATCGCCGAACGCCTCGCCGAGGTCATCCCGCCGCAGATGTTCCAGATCGCCATCCAGGCCGCCGTCGGCGGCAAGGTCATTGCCCGCGAGACCGTCCGCCAGCTGCGGAAAAACGTGCTGGCGAAGTGCTACGGCGGCGACATCACCCGAAAGCGTAAGCTGCTGGAGAAACAGAAGGAAGGCAAGAAGCGCATGAAGCAGATCGGCCGCGTGAACATCCCGCAGGAGGCGTTCATCGCCGTCCTGAAGAACAACGAACAGTGAGGCGTCCGTGAATTTCCTCCAGACACTCTGGCTGAAGCGCTCCAACCGCAAGCTCCACCGCGACATTGTCTCGTCCGTGCGCCACACGCTGGCGGAGGACGACGACATCCTGTCGGACGAGGAGAAGGCGCGGCTCGCGGAGTTCGAGAAGGCCGCCGATGACGCGAAAGCGAATCCCGACCCCGTCGAGTGCGCCGAGGCGCTGAAAACGGTCTCCGGCGCGTATGCCGATTTTTCCGGGCGGACGACGTTCAAGGCGTGGATGTGCTCCGTGCTGGACGTGCTCGCCGTGGCGTTCGGTGTGGCGTTCGGACTGCGCGCGCTGTTCGTCCAGCCGTTCCAGATCCCCACCAGCAGCATGCAACCGACGCTGTTCGGCATCCACTACATCGACCGCGAGGCGTCCGATCCGTACCGGAGCCCGCTCGTGAAATTCTTCACCCCGCTCGGCGCGTCCAATGCGAAACTCGTTTCTCCGCGCGACTATGCGATGATGGAATCCGATCCGGTCCCGGTCGTCCGGCCGTGGCTCTCGCTCATCCCGTCGCTGCTGCACCCCGGCGATTTCTACCGTACCGGTTCCATCCTCCGCTTTGGCGGCGAGGATTTCCTGGTGCCCGGCGAGGAGCCCCGCGACAACATCTTCCGGTATCTGCCGGAGGATCCGCGGACGCGTCCGTACTGGAAGGACGAAACGGTGTTCGACGGCTGGCTGTCGTCCGGCGACCATCTTTTCGTCGACCGCGTCTCCATCCACTTCAGGCCGCTGAAACGCGGCGAGGTGTTCGTGTTCAACACCGAGGGCCTGTATTCGTCGCACGGGACGCCGCTGACCGGCTACTACTACATCAAACGCCTCGCCGGACTGCCCGGCGACACGCTCCGGATTCAGGACGGGCACCTTTACATCCGCCCGAAAAACGAAAACACGTTCCGTCCGGCGGAATGGTTCAATCCGGCGTTCTGCAAAGTGTATTCCGGGTTGGGCGGCTACCAGGGGCATCAGGCAATGGGACGCCTGGAGGAGAACGTGGAGTTCACCGTGCCGGACGACTGCTGTTTCGCGCTCGGCGACAACACCGCGAACAGCCTGGACAGCCGCGACTGGGGTCCGCTCCCCGTGAAGAACATCATCGGGCGCGCCTGCTTCGTCTTCTGGCCGATCTCACGCCGCGTCGGCGGCATCGACCGCCAGTATCCGCTCCCCGTGCCGACCGAATATCCGGCGACCTCCACGCAGCCCACGGCGATGAACCTGCAATAAGTGCCGCGGCATATCGCGGACCGGTATTCACGGCCGGAAAAGAGTAAATATATTCTGGATGGGGCCCGGCGTCGGTTCGATCACGGCGCGTTCCGTATCCTGCACGGAGTTTTTTTCAGGAAAATACGTTGCGAATATTGAAAAATAGCCCGGAAAACCGTATATTAACAGCATGGTTTTGTTTGTGGAAGAAAAACATGGACGGAACTATAGTCAATCTGGCGATCAAAAAGAAGAGAACACAGCGTCCGGGCACGCCGAAATGAGCGTGTGCGGACCGGAAGGAGCAGTGTATGGGGCGTTTATTCGGGACCGACGGCATTCGAGGCAAAGCCAATGAATATCCAATTACGCCGGAGCTCGCCCTTCTGGCGGGCAAAGCCGTCGCGCGGCATTTCTGCCGGAACACGTCCCGGAACGACGCCTTCGGTCAGCGCGGCAATCCGCGCGCCATCATCGGCAAGGACACGCGCCTGTCCGGCTACATGCTTGAGACCGCGCTCATCAGCGGCATGGTGAGCATGGGCATGGACGCCTACGAGATCGGCCCGATGCCGACGCCCGCCGTCGCCAGCCTCACGAAATCCATGTGCGCCGACTGCGGCGTCATGATCACCGCTTCCCACAACCCCGCCTCGGACAACGGCATCAAGCTGTTCAACTCCGAGGGGTTCAAGCTCCCGGATGAGGTCGAGGACGACATCGAACGCGCCATCTTCGCGATGATGGCGCAGCCCGCCGACGGCACGCCCGACATCGGAAAGGCGTTCCGCGTGGACGACGCCCGCGGCCGCTACATCCACCAGGCGAAACGCTCCATCGGCTACACCTCGCTGAAGGGCATGAAGGTGGTGCTGGACTGCGCGAACGGCGCCTCCTACTACGTGGCGCCGATCGTGATGCGCGAACTCGGGGCCGAGGTCATCACCGCCGGCGTGAAGCCGGACGGCCTCAACATCAACGACGGCTGCGGCGCGCTCCACCCGGAAAATATGTGCCGCCTGGTGAAGGAGCACGGCGCGGACATCGGCGTGTCGTTCGACGGCGACGCCGACCGCGTGCAGTTCTGCGACCACACCGGGACCGTCATCAACTGCGACCGCATCATCGGCCTCTGCGCGCTCGACTACAAGTCGCGCGGCCAGCTTTGCAACGACACGGTCGCCGTCACGTCCATCAGCAACCTCGGGCTGCACGACGCCATGCGCCGGGCGGGCATCAAAGTCGAGGTCACCAACGTCGGCGACCGCTACGTGATCGAGCGCATGCGCGAGAAGGGGCTGAACCTCGGCGGCGAGCAGACCGGGCAC
>JBGUKB010000104.1:0-2535 GCA_045114235.1 Victivallales bacterium | reverse complement strand
CAGGATGATGGGTGACATGGACCCGCCGGGACAGGAAAGCACTCCTCCTCCCGTTGTAACAATCGAAGATCTTACTCCTGTTCTAATTCCAGTTTCAAGTGAATTGCTTCAGAGATTTGAAGAAGCGAAAAAAATAAGACAAAGGTTGGCTGAACGTTCCAACCCGATCGCATTCGTGAGCATCATGGACGCAGAGACGGCGGCTGTGAAGAGCGTGCAGGTGGCATGCGCGGAAGATGACGGCTGGCGCACGGTCGGCGTGCTGAACAACCCGGACGGCATCGACTGGAAGTACCAGACGGGCAACCTGACCGGGAGCGGCGCGGCGTCCGTCGTGTGGCACGCGCAGGAACTCGGCGCGCTGGGCGTCTGGACGGACGGTACCGACAACTGGACCGGGATCGCGGGCTGGTTCGATGCGAACTGGACGATGCTCGGATGCGGCGACTTCGACGGCGACGGCAAAGACTCCGTGCTGATGTCGCTGAACGGCGGGCTCTTCTACTCGGTCGACCTCGACGGCACGCTGACAAGCCTCGGCGATTTGAACTGGGGCGCGTGGGAATTCGCCGCGGCCGGCGATTTCGCGGGCGACGGAATGGACGACATCGTGCTGTTCCACAAGGGGCTGGGCTGCGTGGTCCTGCTCGCGGACGGCAACGCGGACGATTACACGGCGCTCGGCCAGCTCGACGGTTCCGACTGGAACATCGCGGGCGCGGGCGACTTCGACGGCGACAGCAGGGACGACCTGCTGGTGCGCCAGACGTCCACCGGCATCGCCGGCGTTTACGCATCCGCCGACATGAACCGGTGGAGCGTGGTCGACACCTCCGCCGACTACTACCTCGCCTGACACGGCAAGCCGTGCTGATATAGTCCGCTCAGCTTCGCTTGCGGACACGGCAAGCGGTGCTGATACAGTGCTCTGCTACGCGAGAGCACGTGCCGTCGCGGAGTACGGCACTACCGCCGTGGAGGGCTTGCCTTCCTGTCTCCGGCTTTTTCGAGAGCCGGAGGCTTTTTTTTAGGATCTATAGGACCTATAGGTCATATTTGTCCTATCGGACCTATTGCACACGGTACGGAGGCGTTGCCTCCGCGAAAATGCGGAAAAAAACTTCTTCGAGCTTGCAAAACGCGCGCATGTGCTTTATATTTAGAAGTGCTTTTTTACCAGGAAAACCAAACGAAACGGAGAATCACCAAATCATGGACTACGATTTCACCGCCATCGAAGCGAAATGGCAGAAATACTGGGACGATCACCAGACGTTCCGGGCGACCGACGACACCACGAAGAAGAAACTCTACGTGCTGGACATGTTCCCCTACCCGAGCGGCGCGGGGCTCCACGTCGGCCACCCGGAGGGCTACACCGCCACGGACATCTATTCGCGCTTCAAACGCATGAACGGCTTCAACGTGCTGCATCCGATGGGCTGGGACGCGTTCGGGCTGCCCGCCGAGCAGTTCGCGATCGAGACCGGCACGCACCCGTCCGTGACGACCGCGAAGAACGTGGCGAACTTCAAGCGCCAGATCAAGATGCTCGGGTTCAGCTACGACTGGAGCCGCGAGATCAACACCACCGACCCGAAATACTTCCGCTGGACCCAGTGGATCTTCCTCCAGCTCTACAAGAAGGGCCTCGCGTACATCGACGAAGTGCCCGTGAACTGGTGCCCCGCGCTCGGGACCGTGCTCGCCAACGAAGAGGTCATCGACGGCCGCAGCGAACGCGGCAACCACCCGGTCATCCGCCGCCCCATGAAGCAGTGGGTCCTGAAGATCACCGCCTACGCGGAACGCCTGCTGGCGGACCTCGACGGCCTCGACTGGCCGGAAGGCATCAAGGAAATGCAGCGGAACTGGATCGGACGCAGTGAAGGCGCGGAAGTCGTGTTCCAGCTCGACGGACACCCCGGCAAGACGCTGACCGTGTTCACCACGCGCCCGGACACGCTCTTCGGCGCGACCTACATGGTGCTCTGCCCCGAACACGAACTCGTCGACGAGATCACCACCCCGGAGCACGCCGGGGAAGTCGCCGCGTACAAGAAGCGCACCGCGTCCATGAGCGACCTGGAGCGCACCGGGCTCAACAACGAGAAGACCGGCGCGTTCACCGGCGCGTACGCCATCGACCCGGTCAACGGCGCGCGCATCCCGATCTGGATCTCCGACTACGTGCTGGCGTCCTACGGAACCGGCGCGATCATGGCGGTGCCCGCCCACGACGACCGCGACTTCGCGTTCGCGCAGAAGTTCGACATCCCGGTCATCCCGGTCATCCGGCCCGACGAGGCCGCCGCGGCGAAGGACAAGGTCGACGTGGAAGGCGTGCTGGCGGGCAAGGTGTGCTGGATCGGCGACGGCCCGCTGATGAACTCCGCAAACGACGACGGACTCAGCCTGAACGGCCTGCGCGTGAACGAGGCGAAGAAACGCATCATCGACTGGCTCGAATCCAAGGGCATCGGCAAGCGCACCGTGAACTACAAACTCCGCGACTGGCTCTTCAGCCGCCAGCGC
>JBGUKB010000103.1:0-13943 GCA_045114235.1 Victivallales bacterium | reverse complement strand
ACTGAAATCGGAAACATGAACAAATCCGCCTCGAAACGAGGTCAGAAAGGATCCTACCATGAACGCTCGATTCTTCCGCCGCGGGCTTTCCGCCTTCGCCCTCCTCGGCACGGCCGCCGTGCTCGCCGGAGCCATGAACCAGGGATGCGCCACCGACCATGTCGAAGAAACAGCGGCCGCCGCGCCGCAGTTCAAACCTGTCACGGCATCCGTCCAGGAGATCAAAACGCTCGACTTCAAGCGCCGGAACGATCCCGACTACGCGCAGGTCACCCTCCCCCACACCATGAACGCCACGAACGGCACCGGCACGATCCCGCTCGAACGCGGCGACGGCTACTACCGCTACGCGCTCGACGTGAAGGAATCCGACCTGGAGAAGGACTACATCATCCAGTTCGAAGAAGTCGGCCAGACCGCCGAAGTCTCCCTGAACGGCACGCTCCTTCACAAGAACTGGTGCGGCTACACGCCGTTCGCCGTGAAACTCGACGGCCTCAAGGCGGGGCATAACGAGGTCACGATCCACACGAACAACCGCATCGACAACAACATGATCCCGAACAGCGGCGACTTCAATTTCTGCAACGGCGTCTACGGCCGCGCCTACCTGCTCAGCGGCAACGTCTATTTCGATCCGCAGGTGTACGGCATCGACAAGATGCACGTGATCCCGCTCTCAATCAAGGCGGATCAGGTCCGCTTCGGCATCGCCGCTTCCGTGTTCAGCAAGGAGATCACCGCCGGCACGACCGTGACCACCACCCTGAAGGACAAGGACGGCGGCGTAGTCCTGACTGAGACCAGCCCGCTCGCCGTCGCCCCCGGCGGCAACGCGTTCTACCGCGAATACACCTTCAAGGACCCGGTGCTCTGGCAGGGCAAGGAAAACCCGTACCTCTACACGGTCGACGTGGCGCTCGCGCTGGATGACGGCAGCGAGCTCGACCGCATCACCATCCCGTACGGATTCCGCGACATCGCCCTGCCCTACAGCGCGAAGGACAACCTCCTGCGCCTCAACGGCAAGAAGGTCAGCCTCCGCGGCGTCTCCTATCATCAGGACGCGCCCGGCGTCGCCGTCGCCATGACCGACGAGGACCGCAAGCGCGACCAGGAGATCATGCTCGAGCTCGGGTTCAACTGGCTCCGCTGCGCCCACTATCCCCACAACGTGAAGGAATTCGCCGACTACGACCGCATCGGCATGATGTGCCAGACCGAGATCCCGTGGGTCAACGGCTTCACGAACACGCCCGCCTTCGAGAAGAACGTGATGCAGTTCACGCGCGACATGATCGTGAACCTCTACAACCACCCCAGCATCATCCTCTGGGGCCTCTCCAACGAGATCTTCTACTCCTGGAGCGGCGAGGAATGCGTCCGCGTGCATAACGACGCCTACACCCTCGCCCGCCGTCTCGACCCCTACCGCCCCGTCGGCCACGTCGAACGCGAACAGGAAGTCCGCAACGGCGCAAGCAACGGCCTCATTTCCGACTGGTTCGGCAACAACACCTATCCCGGTTGGTACTCACGCACCGACTTCGAACACACGAAGGACGGCGTGACCGACACCCAGGTCCTCGCCAAGTTCTATCTCCACGGCATCACCGAGTACGGCTACGGCGGAAACCCGTTCCAGCACAATTCCGACTTCATGACGCTCCACCCCGGCAGCAAGAACAACAGGACCGGCACCAGCAACGACACCGGCGGATGGCTCCACCCCGAGGAATACCAGACGCTCGGCCACATCTACTCCTGGAACAAGATCGCAGGCACGCCCGAAGGACGCCGCCTCACCTACACCTCCCTCTGGATCCTCTTCGATTTCGCGGTCGGCAGCCGCAACGAAGGCGACACCCCCGGCATCAACGACAAGGGCCTCGTGACCCGCGACCGCAAGACGAAGAAGGACGCGTTCTATTTCTACAAGTGCGTCTGGAACCCCGAAAACGAAGTCCATATCATGTCAACCCGCTGGGAGAAACGTGATACCCCGGACATCGCCATCACCGTGTTCTCCAACGCCGAAAAGGTCGAGCTGTATCAGAACAAGAAGCTGGTCCAGACCCTCGACGCACCCACCGACACCATCAACAATGTCGTCTGGAAATTCGACGCCGTGCCGTTCAGCGAGGACGCGCGCGGCGGACAGTACGACGAGTTCACCGCCGTCGGCTACAGCAACGGACGCAAGGTCGGACAGCACAAAGCCCTCTTCACCACCACTGCGAAATAACACCGTCACAAAAAAAGGATACTGAATATGAAAATCTTAGTCACCGGCGGAGCCGGATACATCGGAAGCCACACCTGCGTCGAACTCCTCAACAAGGGCATGGACGTGGTCGTCATCGACAACCTCGACAACTCCAACGCGGAGTCCCTGAACCGCGTCGAAAAGATCACCGGGAAGAAGGTCGTGTTCTACGAGGCCGACGTGCGCGACCGCGCCGCGCTCGAACGCATCTTCACCGAGCACAAGATCGACTGCACCATCCACTTCGCCGGGCTGAAGGCGGTCGGCGAATCCGTCGCGAAGCCGCTGGAATACTACGACAACAACCTGAACTCCACGATCACGCTCGCCGAGACGCTCCGCAAGTTCAACTCCAAGAAGATCGTGTTCTCCTCCTCCGCCACGGTCTACAACGGCGCGAACAAGATGCCGCTCGCCGAGGACAGCATCACCGGCGGCTGCACCAATCCCTACGGCTGGACCAAGTACATGTCCGAACAGATCCTCCGCGACCTCGCCAAGGCCGATCCCGAGTTCACCGTGGTCCTGCTCCGCTACTTCAACCCCGTCGGCGCGCATTCGAGCGGCCTCATCGGCGAAGACCCGCGCGGCATCCCGAACAACCTCATGCCGTTCATCTCCCAGGTTGCCGTCGGCCGCCGCGACCACCTGAACGTCTTCGGCAGCGACTACGACACCCCGGACGGGACCGGCGTACGCGACTACATCCACGTGGTCGACCTCGCGCGCGGACACGTCGCCGCTATCGACTTCATGCAGGACAACAAGGGCGAATTCGTGTTCAACCTCGGCACCGGCGTCGGCTACAGCGTGCTCGACATGGTGAAGGCGTTCGAGAAGGCCAACGGCATCAAGATCCCCTACCAGCTCGTCGATCGCCGTCCCGGCGACCTCGCCACCTGCTACTCCACCCCCGCCAAGAGCGAAAAGGTCCTCGGCTGGAAGGCGGAGTTCGGGCTGGAGGACATGTGCCGCGACTCCTGGAACTGGCAGAAGAACAACCCGAACGGGTTCAACAAGTAATACCCTGCCTCCTATGAGGTAAAAAATACCGGGGCGGCTGCCGCACGTTCGGGACGACTGCCCCGGTCTCCGAATCAACCGTAGTTCCGCCGTCCGGACTTGGAAAACGACAACATAGGAAACAGATGACATGATTGATCCGGTACTGGTTATAGGGATTGCGGCGGACTGGCTCACGGCGTTGATCCTTACTGCGATTTGGTGCGCCCATCGGGAAATACGCGGGCGTATGCTGCCATTGGGCATTCTGATATTGCTCCATTCGGTTCTTGTCCTGTTGTGCCTTTGCTGCGATTCCGGAGCCATTGTCGGGGGCCTGCGGGCGCTCTTTTTTTTCTCTCCGCTTGTTCTGCTGGTGTTCGGCCTGATCTACTTGAGCGTGCTATCCGAAAGTTCCCGCATGACCCGTCAGCTGGGAGTATCCTGCTTTATTTTTAATGCAAACATTATCATTCAGGGCTTGCTGACTATCGTTGTTCACATTGGAGGATACACCGGTTAAGACTTCGGCTTTCCCTGCTATTGAACATTTGCTGATAACGAGGCTGAAAATGAAAAAACGCACCGTCCTTTCCTCCGTGTTACTCGCGATCCTGTTTGTTGTCCTGTTCGCGCCCGTGCTGTCCGCATGGGAGCCAGCGGAAAACGTCCTGATGACCGAATGGGGCGAAAAGGTCACGCCGGAAAACGCCTGGCGGGTGTATCCGCGTCCGCAAATGGTGCGCGATCTCTACGAAAAATGGCAGAATCTGAACGGGTTGTGGGACTACGCGATCACGCCGCGCGGGTCCGGGATGCCGGAGAAGTGGGACGGGAAGATACTGGTCCCCTACCCCGTCGAATCCGCGCTGTCCGGCCTGAAACGTCTCCTGAAGCCCGACGAAGAGATCTGGTACCGGCGCACGTTCAAAGGCGATGCCAGGTGGATCTTCGGCGATCCGGGACTGGACCGGGAACGCCTTTTGCTGCATTTCGGCGCGGCCGATTTCCGCACGCAGGTCTTCCTGAACGGCGTCGAGGTCACCGCCGAGCCGCATGAAGGCGGCATCCTGCCGTTCACTTTGGACGTCACGGACTATGTGAAACCGTTCACGCCGTCCGGAATCTCATCGAAATGGCCGCCCGATTACGACAGCGAGCCGGACAACAACGAGCTCGTCGTATGCGTGTGGGACCCGACCGACGAGGGGATGCAGGCGACAGGCAAACAGTCCCTGGACCCGAACGGCTGTTTCTATTCGCGCGTCTCCGGCATCTGGCAGACCGTCTGGCTGGAACGCGTCCCGCGCATGTACATCGAGAGCTATCATGTGGTGCCCGACATCGACGCGGGCACGGTCGCCGTCACGGTCAAAACGAATGGAAATGCTCCCGACGCGAAGCTCGCGATCCACGTCACGCGGGGGGAACGCCCCGGACGCCCCTCGCTCCCGCGCCATCTGCCGCCGAGGCTCGGTTCCGGGGAAACTGTCATCGCCGAAACCGTGGTCGACGACTGGAGCAAACCGGTCGTCATCCCGATCGTGAACCCTGAACGGGGCGCGGACCTCGCCCTGTGGTCACCCGAAACGCCGAACCTCTACACGATTACGTTCGAACTGACGTTCGGCACCGGCGCCAACATCGGCAGGGACAATGTGCGGGGCTATTTCGGCATGCGGAAGATCGAGTGGAAGCCCGACGAGCTCGGCGTGCCGCGGTTCTACCTCAACAATAAAAAATATTTCATGTACGGCACGCTGGATCAGGGCTGGTGGCCGGACGGGCTCCTCACGCCGCCCTCCGAGGACGCCATCCGCTTCGAGCTCGATTTCCTGAAGAAGGCTGGGTTCAACATGCTCCGCAAGCACATCAAGATTGAACCGATGAGCTACTACGCCATGTGCGACACGATGGGCATCCTCGTGTGGCAGGACATGCCGTCCGGGCCCGGCGATACGGACGACCGTTACACCATGTACCGCCGCGACCTGAAGGAGATGGTCGACCTGCTCCGCGGCTGCCCGTCCGTCGTGATGTGGGTCCCGTACAACGAATCCTGGGGCCAGCCCGGCAAGGAGAAGACCAACATGACGCTGAACTGGCTCAAGCAGTACGATCCCTCGCGCCTCGTGGACGGCCCCTCCGGCTGGAACGACTACGACGTAGGCGACGCGCGCGACATGCACCGCTACCCCGGCCCCGGCATGTTCCCGGTCATGCGCGATCGCGTGTCCGTGCTGGGCGAATTCGGCGGGCTCGGACTCGACATCCCCGGCCACCTGTGGGAGAAGGAGCACTGGGGCTACGTCCACGACGACACGAAGGAGGCATATCAGGCGCGTTACCGCGAGCTCATGAAACAGCTCGCCGTACTGGCGTCCGAAGGGCTCGCCGCGGCGGTCTACACACAGACCACCGACGTCGAACGCGAGACGAACGGCCTGCTGACCTACGACCGGAAAGTCGTCAAATACCCCGCCGACGAGCTCGCCGCGCTCCACCGCGCCGTTTATGAGGCTGCCACGGTCACACATTTGCGCGTAGACGTCCCGCTCGCGCCCGATTCCCGCGCCGCCGAAACGCGCTGGCGCAGCACGGAGTCCGCGCCCGCCGGGGATTGGACCGCGCCCGACTTCGACGATTCGGCGTGGAACGAATCTTTCGGCGCGTTCGGCAACGACAGGATCCTGGAGGATTTCCGCGACCTCAAACGCGGCACGCAGTGGGAATCAGCCGACCTCTGGCTCCGCCGCGAGTTCACGATCGAAGAGGACCCCGCGCCGTTCTTCGAGCTCGTCTTGAGCATGTTCTACGACGAGGACCCGGAAATCTGGCTCAACGGCACGAAGATCGTCGCGCGCGATGGATACAACACGCGTTACGAGACG
Organism: Victivallales bacterium; assembly: GCA_045114235.1. Classification (GTDB taxonomy): domain Bacteria; phylum Verrucomicrobiota; class Lentisphaeria; order Victivallales; family UBA1829; genus UBA1732. The sequence goes on along the minus strand of JBGUKB010000103.1, from coordinate 7,784 downwards.
TTCGTGCTCCCGGAGAACGCCTGCTGCGCCCTGAAACGGGGCCGCAACGTCCTCGCTGTCCACGTGAGGAACGCGGAGGGCGGCGCATACTTCGACATCGGGCTGAAGGCCGTCAAATACCGCATCGCGCCGGAGGAGAAGCGTTAAACAACGTATCCATCACGTGTTTTAACGTCTTTTTTTCCGAAAAACACCGAAAAATACCTGCGTCCGTCTTGCATTCCCTCCGAAAAAAAGTACAGTATAGTCCAGAGACATCAGAGAAAAGAAATTCGCTCTTCCGCCTCGTTTCCCCTCGCACCAATAGGATAGATAGGACTTATAAATCTTATAAATCCTATTTTTTCTAAAAACACGCAATCTTACCTCAAATGGAGTTCACAGTCATGTTCACCACGCTCAAACACACCGCCGCGCTGCTCGCGCTGTCCGCCCCGATCCTCTTCTCCGCCGCCGTCCTCGCGGCCGACGCGCAGTTCATGCATCCGGACGCCGAAGTTCAGAAGAACTTCCCCATCCTCTCCAAATTCAACGCCGGGCGCGCTCCCTCCGAACGCATTCTGAAGCGCGGCGACCACGACATCTACGCGATCCTGCACTTCGGTCCGAACACGTTCTACGACAAGGAATGGGGCTACGGCGACGAGGATCCTCAACGCTTCGCCCCGACCGAATTTGACGCCGAACAGATCGTGAAGGCGTGCAAGGACGGCGGCATCACCGGCATCATCATCGTCTGCAAGCACCACGACGGCCTGTGCCTGTGGCCGACCAAAACGACGGAGCACAACATCACGAAAACGAAATTCCGCGACGGCAAGGGCGACTACGTGAAGGAAATGGCGGACGCCTGCCGCAAATACGGCCTCGACGTCGGGTTCTACGTTTCGCCGTGGGACCGCAACAACGCCAAGTACGGCACGCCCGACTATCTGCCGGTCTTCCAGGAACAGCTCCGCGAGATCCTGACCAACTACGGCCCGGCGTTCGAGCTCTTCCTCGACGGCGCGAACGGCGGCGACGGCTACTACGGCGGCGCGCGCGAACGCCGCAACATCGACCATCGCACGTACTACGACTGGATCCACACCTGGCAGCTCGTGCGCGAGCTCCAGCCCGGCGTGTCGATCTTCAGCGATGTCGGCCCGGACGTGCGCTGGATCGGCAACGAACAGGGCTTCGCGGGCGAGGAAAGCTTCGGCTCCTGGACGCCGCGCGCGCCGTGGGGACAGCAGGGCGAACCCATGCCTGGCTTCTGCGATTTCGCCGACAACCCGAACGGCAAAAAGGACGGCGTGTTCTACATGCCCGGCGACTGCGACGTGGCGTTCCGCCCGAACTGGTTCTACCACGCCTACGACGACAACAACCAGAAGAGCGTGGCGCACCTCGTCCGCATCTATCTGCGCTCGGTCGGCTGCGGGGCGTATATGAACCTCGGCATGGCGCCGGACAAACGAGGCCTCATCCACGAGAACGACGTGAAGCGCCTGAAGGAGTTCAAGGCCGCCATCGACTCGCTGTACGAAAACAAGGTCTTCGGCGACGAGGTCAAGCTGACCGCCTCGAACTCGGTTCTGGAAAACGGTGTCGGAATGGTCGAATTCGGCGGCACGAAAAAGCTCAATTTCCTCAAGATCGCCGAATTCCTCTCCGCCACGCAGGGCGAACTCGTCTCCAGCTACGAGGTCGATGTCCGCAAGGGTGGCAAATGGGAAACCGTGCTCAAAGGTCAGGCGATCGGGCTCAAGCGTCTCCGTCCCATCCCGACGCAGGAGTGCGACGCGATCCGCATCCGTATCACCGAATCTTCCGGCACGGTCAAGGCGCTGAAATTCTCCGGCTACCTCGCGCCGGAACACCTCATCGGCGTCGGCTCCGCCGTGCAGGAGAACGACATCCGTTCGCTCCCGAACTACCGCAAACTCGAAGTCAATCCGGCCAGCCAGTTCACCCCGATGCACCCGCTCCGCTATCTCGAATTCCCCGTTTCCCGCGACAATGCCATCTCCGGCTTCGTCTTCACGCCCGCCGCGGGCGCTCCGCTCGGCACACCCGACCGCTGCACCATCGAGATCCAGCAGGACGGCAAATGGGTGAAGGCGGCGGACCGCGAATTCTCCAACGTGAAGTCCAACCCCGTGCCGCAGCTGATCCCGCTTGACAACGTGAAGACCGACCGGATCCGCATCCGAGCCGACCGCTTCCTTGATGACGCAGAGGAAATGGTCTTCGGAGAAATGGGCATACTTCTTGCGGAATAAACGGTATTATTCCAAAAAAAGTTAGACATTTTCGGGTTTACTGCTTGATTTTTTAGAAAACCACGTTAAATTTATCGTTGTAACGCATATTTTCAACGACATTTCAACGATAAAGGCAACCGACCATGAAGAAACAGAAAACCACGCTCCGCGACATCGCAAAGGCCGCAAACGTATCCATGATGAGCGTATCGCGCGCCCTTCGCGGCGGCGTCGGCGTGAGCGGCGATCTGCGCACGCGCATCACCCGTCTCGCCGAGGAGCTCGGCTATGTGCCGAACCGCCTCTCCTACGAGCTCGGCCAGCAGAAGAACACCATGACGGTCGGCGTGGTGATCCCCCACTTCGGCAACTCGTTCTTCACGAGCATCCTCCAGCAGATCGAAGCGACGCTCTTCACGCACGGATACCGCATCCTGCTCGCGTGCAGTTTCAACAACCCGATCAAGGAGTTCCACGACATCTCGGCGCTGCTCGAGCGCCAGGTGGACGGCATCATCTGGGCTCCGGTCGTGTACGACGAGGGCCGCCGCGCCGCCGAGCTCATCATGCGGCAGAACTGCCCGCTCGTGTTCATCGACCGCAAGATACCCGGCATCAACACCGACTCCGTGGTCGTCGACGACCGCCACGGCGCGCTGTCCGCCATGCGCCACCTCACCAGCATGGGGCTCCGCAAGATCGCGTACTTCGGCGCGCGGCTGGATTCCTACGTCACGCAGGAACGCCGTTCCGGGTATCTGGCCGGGCTCCGCGAGGCGGGAATCGAGGTGCGCGGCGACTGGATGTTCCGCACCGGCAACGACATGATCGCCGGCCAGAGCGCGGTCGCCCAGCTGCTGGAACAGAAGGAGAAGGTCGAGGCGATCTTCTGCTTCAATGACATGCTCGCGGTCGGCACGGAGCTGGAGCTCCTGAACCGCGGCATCCGCATCCCGGAGGACATCATGCTCGTCGGATTCGGCGGCGTCTTCGAAAGCGGCATCGTGCGCGTACCGATCACGAGCGTGCATCAGGACGAAAACGCGCTGGCGACCGCCGCGGCGGAACTCCTCCTCACGCGCATGAACAATCCGACTATGAAGCTGCCGTCCGTGGAACGCGTCATCCCGACCACGCTGATCGTGCGCGAATCGACCCTGCGTCTCCCGTCCGCGGTAAAACCCGCCTCGAAGAGCGTCGCGACGCCCGCGTCGAAGCCTGTGGCGAAGACGAAAGCTAAAACGGTCGCGAAAAAGAAATCGCGTTAAACGGACGTTCCAAATCAGCCGGAAACGTTATCCGATCCGTTTCTCCATGACGTAATCGTCCATGAAGAAACCTCCGCCGATGTCGTTTTTCACGGACTCGACGGTCTCGAACCCGTTTTTGAGATAGACGGAGATCGCGCGTTCGTTGTGCTTGTTCACGTTCAGCCGGAGCCGTTTGAACCCGGCGGCGCGGCACACCTCCGTGGCGTAATCCAGCATCATCCGTCCGAACCCCTTCCCGTGGCACGAGGTCAGCAGATACACCTTGTGCAGCTTCGCCGTGTCGCCATGGTACGGCGACCAGGAGATGTAGCCGGACGGCACGCCGTCCACGACCAGCGCGGCGAACCTGTATCCCTCGCGCAGTTCGCGCTCCATGACCTCCGGCGCGTACATCATGTTCATCATGTACGGGATCTGTTCCGGCGGCAGGATCGGGGCAAACGTCTTCGGCCAGACCTCGGCGGCGATGTCGCGCACGACCTGAAGACTTTCCGGCGTTTCGAGCGTTAAAAACGACGTTTTCATTTCTTTTTCCCCGTCTTTTTAACCTGTTTGAGCATATCTTCCGCGTGGGCGGACGCCGAATCGCCGCCGCCGAGCATGCGGGCGATCTCCTTCACGCGGGCGGCCGCGTCGAGCTTGCGGATGCCGGACAAGGTACGGCCGTCGGCGACATGTTTCGCCACGCGGAAATGCGTGTCTGCGCAGACGGCGACCTGCGCCAGGTGCGAGATGGAAATGATCTGCTTGTAACGCCCGAGGAGAGCGAGCTCCTCGCCGACCCGGCACGCGGTCTCGCCGCCGATGTTCGCGTCGATCTCGTCGAACACCAGGATCGGGATCTCGTCGACCGCGGCAAGCACGGTCTTCACGGCGAGCATCACGCGCGCCACTTCGCCGCTGCTGGCGACGTCGCGGAGCGGGATCATCGGGACGCCCGGGTTGGCGGAGAAAAGGAACGTGACGGCGTCGGTCCCGAGCGGACCTTCCTTCGCGGCGGAAAACTCCAGCTGGTAGGCAGCCTTCAGGAATCCGAGCTTGCGCGTCTCCTTCGACAACGCGTCTTCGAGTTTCCCGGCGGCGGACCTGCGTTTTTTGCTGAGAGATGCGGCGGCGGCCTGATACTTCCGGTACGTCTCCGCCTCCTGCTTCTCGAATTCCTTGCGTCGAAGCTCGGCGTCGTCGAACGCCGCGACGCGATCCCGGACGCGTTCCAGATGCGCCAGCACGTCGTCGAGCGTCGGGCCGTAACGCCGTTTCAGCGTCTGGAGCAACCTCATGCGCTCCTCCATCTCCTGAAACTCCTGTTCGTCGACCTCGACCTCGGACGCGAACGATGCGAGCTCGGAGGAAAGATCGTCCACGGCCTCCTTCGCGCCGTCGAGCGCGTTCAGGAACTCTTCGGCTTTCGTCGGCTCGATGCGTTCCAGTCCGCGCAGGATGCGCCGGCAGTCGGCAAACCGCTGGGAGATGCTGTCCTCGCCGTCTGTCAGCCCGCCGCACACCTGCGACGCCAGCTCGATCACGCTGCGCGAATTGGCGGCGAGGTCGTGCCGGGCAGTCAGTTCGTCGTCCTCCCCGGCGTGAGCATCCGCGCGTTCGATCTCCTCGCAGTCGCGGCGGAGACGCGCGGCCTCTTCCGGCGACGGCAGGGACGCGGCGAACGCGTCCTTTTCACGTCGCACGGCGGCGAGTTCGTCCCAGCACTGCCGGACGGCGTTCAGTTCCTTCTGGAGCCCAGCGAAACGATCCAGCACGTCGAGCTGATTGGCGGGATCGAGGATCGCGGCGTTTTCGTTCGCGGCATGAACGTCGACCATCGCGGAAGCGATCGCCCGGAGCACGTTCAGGTTCACCGCCGATCCGTTCACGAAGTTGCGTGACGAACTGTGCGTGATGACGCGCCGGACCAGGATGCTGTCCGGTTCGTCCGGCGAGACCAGCGCGTTTTCCTCGAGGAATGCGCGGAGTTTCGGCAGAGCACCGGGCGCGAGCGTGAATCCGGCGGAGATTTCGCAGTGGTCCGCTCCTGTGCGGATGGCGGACTTGTCGGCGCGGTTTCCGAGCAGAAGCCCGAGCGCGCCCATGATGACGGATTTGCCTGCGCCGGTTTCGCCGGTGATGACGTTGAACGACGGGCCGAATTCGATCTCGGCCTCTTCCACGATGGCAAGGTTCTGTACGGAAAGCCAGTTGAGCATGATAAAACGGACGATTCGATCCGGGCGAAAGGAAAAGAGTTCGTGCGAACACGTCCCGCCGCGGATCTGGTGAAAGAAACAATATCGCAAAAAAGATACGTCTTTCCGGCACAAAAATCAATGGAAACCGCGAAAAAAAACGAAAAAAACACGTTCGTCGCTTGAAAACGCCCCCGATTGACGCTAAATTTCTTATTCGTTACTCTAACACACGAATCCTCCGTCCGCGCTCCCCTGCCCCGGGGCGCGCGCTCCTGTCCTGTATCTTTATGGAAATCGCACTGGCAAAACAAGTCTACGACAAACTGCTGTCCGTTTACGGCCCCCAGAAGTGCTTTCTGGAGCACATGACGCCGTTCCAGCTCCTCGTCGCCACGATCCTGTCCGCCCAGTGCACGGACAAACGCGTGAACATGGTGACGCGCGAGCTCTTCAAACGCTGGCCGGACGCCGAATCGTTCGCATCCTGCAAACGTGAAGAGCTCGAACAGGCGATCTTCACCTGCGGATTCTACCGGGCGAAAGCCGATCATATCCTGAAGGCGGCGAAAGCGATCGTCGAACAGTTTCACGGCGAGCTTCCTGACACGATGGAGGGACTGCTCCAACTCCCCGGCGTCGGGCGGAAGACCGCGAACGTGGTGCTCGGAGACGCCCTTGACAAGCCCGGATTCCCCGTCGACACCCACGTACGCCGTCTGTCCGCCCTGATCGGGCTCTCCGACGCGTCCGATCCCGAGGTCATCGAGTCCGACATCTGCGCCGTGATGCCTCCGGAAACATGGGCGCAGTTCTCCCATCTGCTGATCGTCCACGGACGCACCCGCTGTCCGGCGAACCGTCCGGACTGCCCCGGCTGCGAACTTGCGAAACTTTGCCGTCATACGAAGGCGGAGAAATCCGCCGGGAAGAAATCATCCGCAGCGAAGAAGACGGGCAAGGCTCCGGTCAAAAAGACTTCGAGGTCCGCCGCAAAGAAAGTCGTTGCGAAGAAAGCCGGCTCCCCTGCCCGATCCGCGAAGAAAACCACCCCCAAATCCGGGACGGGATCATGATCAAAAAGTATTTCCGCGAGATCAAGAAGTTCCCCGACTGGATTTACTGGTTTCCAGCCAAGTTCATGCTGTGCTGGCGCAAACTGATGCCGGTCACGATCGTCGACCCGAACGGCCTCTTCGAAGAATACCGGAATGATCCGCAGCGCGTCTGCATCGTGAACATCTGGCACAACCGGCTGCTCATGCTCCCGCCGCTCTTCGAACTGCCCCTGCGCAAACGCACCGTGGCGGTCATCAGCGCTTCGCGCGACGGCCAGTACATCGCGGATTTCGCCGCGCAGTTCGGCGCGAAGAGCATCCGCGGCTCCAGCACGCGCCAGGGCGTGAAGGTCCTCCACGACGCCATCAAGACGATCCAGGGCGGCTGCATGGTCGTCTTCACGCCGGACGGCCCGCGCGGGCCCCGCTACCACATGAGCAAGGGTCCGATCCACATCGCGTCTCAGCTCGGCATCCCGGTCGTCGCGCTCGGCATCAACTACTCGGCGTACTGGGCGGTGAAGAGCTGGGACGGATTCCGCATCCCGAAGCCGTGGGCGAAGCTCACGCTCATCATCGGAAATGAACTCCACATCCCCGCGAACCTGACCGCCGACGAGCTCGAACACTGGCGTCAGGAAGCCGAGGACGAACTGAACCGCGCTTCCCTCGTGGAACCCAAGGACTACCTATGAGCGAAAAGATCGCCGTCATCTGCATCGGCGACGAGCTGCTAAAGGGCGCCGTCGTCAATACAAACCTCTCCTCCATCGGCGTCCGCCTGCTCGCGCTCGGCGTCGTCCCCGTCTCGTCCATCGAGGTCCCGGACCGCCGCGAAGACATCCTCGCCGCGCTGGAATTCTCCCTCGCCCGCGCCGACATCGTCATCACCAGCGGCGGGCTCGGACCGACCGCCGACGACGTGACCAAGGAGTACATCGCGGAACGCTGCGGCATGCGGCTTGAGGAGGACGGCGCCGCAGCGCTCAACATCATGAAACACTGGAAGATGCGCCATCCGAGCGAGGA
>JBGUKB010000102.1:0-3214 GCA_045114235.1 Victivallales bacterium | reverse complement strand
GTGATGCTGTCGCCGTCCTGAACGTGAGGCGAAGTGCTCAGCACGAGCGAACCGGGCTCGGGGAGAGCGACGTTGTTTTTTTCGATTTCTTCACTCATAGTAGGGAAACAGCTCCGTGATTAGGCTTGTTTTGCTTTCGCGGCGCGGCGCTTGGCATTGATCTCCGCCTTCGCCCTGCGGAAATGCTGGACGAGGGGGCGTTTCGCCGGGCAGACGTAGGTGCATACGCCGCACTCCATGCAGTCCATGACGTAGTTCTTTTCGGCTTCGTCGTAGTTCTCGCTTTCGACCATGACGCTGACGGGGCCGGGGAGAAGTTTCATGGGGCAGGCGCGGACGCAGCGTCCGCAGCGGATGCACGGATTGGAGGTGTACTCGGCGGTCTCCCGCCACTGGAGCAGCAGGATGCCGGAGGAGTTCTTGGTGACCGTGACGCCGAGTGAGGTCTGGGCGAATCCCATCATCGGGCCGCCCATGATGACTTTCGCCGTGCGGGCTTTCACGCCGCCTGCGAAGGTCAGGGCCTGTTCGACGGTCGTGCCGAGGCGGAGGATCCAGGTGCCGGGATTTGCGACCGGGGTGCCGGTGACCGTGGTGTAGCGTTCGATCAGCGGATGCCCCTCGACCACGGCGTCGCGGATGGCGGCGCAGGAACCGACGTTCTGCACCACGCAGCCGACGTCCATGGGGAGGCCGCCGGTGGCGACGGAGCGTCCGGTGAGGGCGTAGATGAGCTGTTTTTCACCGCCCTGCGGATAGCGGACGTGGAGCGGCACGACGGTCACGCCGTAATCCTTCGCCTTCTCGTTGAGCGCGGCGATCGCGTCCGGCTTGTTCTCCTCGATGCCGAGGAACACGCGGTCGACGCGGAGGATCTTCGCGGCGATGGCCGCACCCTCGAGGACCGCTTCGGTGCGTTCGAGCATGAGACGATGGTCGGCGGTGAGGTAGGGCTCGCATTCCGCGCCGTTCAGGATCAGCGTGTCGATGACCTTTTCGGGCGGAGGCGAGAGCTTCACGTGGGTGGGGAAGGCCGCGCCGCCCATGCCGACGATGCCGGCGTCCGCGATGCGTTTCTTCAGGATTTCGCGGTCGGTGTTCTTCCAGTTCGGGATCGGATCGAGGCCGGAGCCCCATTCGTCCTTGCCGTCGGAAATGATCTCGATGGCCGGGATCGCGCCGCCGTTGGCGCCGGGGACTTCGACGATGTCGCCGACCGTGCCGCTGGTGGGCGCGTGGACCGGGGCGGAGACGAATCCGCCGGGCTCGGCGATGAGCTGGCCCTTCTTTACGACGTCGCCCTTCGCGACGACGGGCTTCGGCGGCGCGCCGATGTTCTGCTGGATGGCGACCGTGTAGCGTTCGAGGAGCGGGGCGCGCTGCGCGGGGACGGAGTTGGAAAGCGCTTTGCCGTCGGCGGGATGCACGCCGCCGTGGAAACGCCATGTCTTGATCGGGATGTTCATTTGGACTCCTCCTTTTTCGGTGCCGGCGCGGCTTTCGGCGCGGCTTCGACCGGTTTGAGCGCGGCGATCTTGCGGTGGATTTCTTCGACCTGAAGCGCGCCGGTGGGGCATTTGACCTGCTCGACGAAAGAGGCTTCGGGCGGGTTGGAGTAGTTCACGCGGACGAGGCCGCCCTGCATCTGCATGTGGTTTTCGTCGGTGCGGATGCACTTCTTGCACGCCAGGCACGGGTTCTTGCAGAATTTGCGGCGCTTCGCGGGCTTTTCCAGCGAGTTGCAGTAGACGTGGATCGGCGCGGAGGCCGGGACCAGGCGGATCAGCTTGCGCGGGCAGATGTTCACGCACTTGCCGCAGGCGCGGCAGAGCTCGGGATGGACGACCGCCAGGCCGTCGCGGATCTCGATCGCGCCGAACGGGCACGCATGGGCGCAGGAGCCGTAGCCAAGACAGCCGAACCGGCAGGCTTTTCCGCCGCCGCCCGCCACGATGGATGCGGACCGGCAGTCGAGGATGCCGTTGTAGTCGGCGGCGCGCGTGGAGCGCGAGAAGCTGCCGGAGCAGAAGACGACCGCGGTCATCTTTTCTTTCTTGCCGGCGGCCTTTCCGGTGACTTCGGCGATTTTCGCGAGCATGGCGTCGGAGCAGGCGGAGCAGCCGGAGGGATCGGCGTCCTTCGTGACGATGGCGCTGGCGAAGTCGGCGCATCCGGCATAGCCGCAGCCGCCGCAGTTCGCGCCGGGGAGGAGTTCCTGGACCGCCTCGATCTTCGGGTCGGTCTGGACTTCGAATTTCTTGGCCGTGAAGCCGATCAGCGCGCCGAGGATGAGCCCGACTGCCGCGACCACGCCGGCCGAAACAAGGATCGTAGTCAACATGTTGTCTCTGCGCCTCCCTTACTTGACAAGCCCGGAGAAGCCCATGAACGCCATGGCGAGGATGCCGGCGGTCACGAGCGCGATCGCGGTGCCTTCCATGGCCTTCGGGATGCGGGCGATCGCGAGGCGTTCGCGGATGCTGGCGAAGAGCAGAAGCGCGAGGCCGAAGCCGACGCCCGTGCTGAATCCGAACACGGTCGAGGAGATGAGCCCGCGCGACGCGTCGGCGTTCAGTTCCGCCGCGCCCAGCACGGCGCAGTTCGTCGTGATGAGCGGCAGGTAGATGCCGAGCGAGACGTAGAGGGACGGGCTGAACTTCTTCAGGAGGATCTCGACGATCTGGACGAGCGCCGCGATGACCACGATGAAGAGCAGGATGCGCGTGAACGACAGGTCGACGGTCTGGCCGTTGATCGTGAAGGTCTGCGTGACCAGGAACCTGTTGAACAGCGCGGTGACAAACGATGCGAGCGTCATCACGAAGATGACGGCTCCGGACATGCCGAGCGCGGTTTCGATGCGCTTGGAGACGCCGAGGAACGGACAGATGCCGAGGATGCGCGAGAGCACCACGTTGTTCACGAGGATGGCCCCCACGGTCAGCACCAGGATTTCGTTGGTATCCATTGCTTGTACCTGTTTCTATTGGGAAAGTTGAACTTGAATTGAGCTCGGAAGCGGGCTTACTTCGCGGCGATCCGGGAGACGCGGAAGATGGTGATCGGCGCGGACGGGACGTCCTGGTAGAAGCCCACGGTGGTCGTCGGGACGGCTTCGATCGCGCGGACCACGTCCATGCCGTCCGTGACCTGGCCGAAGACGCAGTAGCCGAAGCCGCGCGGGGTCTCATCCTGGTGGTCGAGGAAGTTGTTC